>NZ_DATJWR010000447.1:0-9236 GCF_035501035.1 Paraburkholderia sp. | reverse complement strand
GTCGGCCCGGACAGCGCACATGATCGGATGATCGTGATACGCACATTCACCGACACGGATGTTCGGTCAGTCCTGCCCATTAGGCTGCGCGAAAGGCACGCTCCGCGCGGGCCGGCGGCGGCGAGACACGCTAAGAGAGACAGTCGAGCTAGCGGAGCGTCGGTTCGCATAGCCGCACATCTGGTGGCGACAAGCCGTAGTAAACAACCATCGGGCAGCCTTGACAATAGTTGGGCTCGGCTGGCCCGGGTCATCTCGCTTCCTGGGCCGGCCTGTGTCCACCGGCCGTTGAGGCCCGCAGGGGGTCCGATGCGTTGGTCGCTCCGTCTAGACGCTTGCCTCAGGCCCGGCGCGGGGTGCGGCGCCGCACCGCAGAAGAGAAATCCTGCAGCACGATCTGCACGTCGCCCAGCGCGCGCTCGACGAAGCCGCCCTCGCAGTAGCCGAGGTAGAAGTGCCACATCCGTAGCAGCGCCTCGGGGTAGCCACGCGCGCGCACGTCGTCGGCATTGGCGAGGAGGTTCCGGTGCCAGGCGGCGAGCGTGGTGGCGTAGTGCGGCCCGATGTCCTCCAGGTCGACGATGCGCAGCGCCGAAGCGCGCGCCGCCGACTGCGCGAGCACGGTCACCGACGGAATGCAGCAGCCGGGAAAGATGTGGCGCTTGATGAAATCCACGGAATCCCGCGCCGCCGCGTATTGCCGGTCGTCGATCGTGATCGCCTGCAGCACCATCGTGCCGCCGGGCGCCAGCAGCTCGCCGCACTTGCGGAAGAACGTGTCGAAGTACTGGTGGCCGACCGCCTCGATCATCTCCACCGATACGAGCTTGTCGTAGCGGCCCTCGAGGTCGCGGTAGTCGTCGAGGCGCAGCGTGATGCGCTCGGCGAGGCCCGCCGCCTCGACACGCCGGCGCGCGAGCTCGTGCTGCTTGCGCGAGATCGTCGTCGTCGTCACGCGACAGCCGTAGTGGCGCGCGGCGTGCAGCGCAAGCGCGCCCCAGCCCGTGCCGATCTCGAGCAGGTGGTCCCCGGGCTGCAGGTCGAGCTTGCGGCACAGGCGGTCGAGCTTGGCGAGCTGCGCCTGCTCGAGGCTCATGTCCTCACGCTCGAACACGGCGCACGAGTACATCATCGTCGGATCGAGGAAGCGCTCGAAGAAGTCGTTGCCGATGTCGTAATGCGCGGCGATGTTGCGGCGGCTGCCGGCGCGCGTGTTGCGCGCTGCCGCATGCAACAGCCGTCGCACGGGCTCCGTCACGCGCGACCAGCCTCCCTCCAGTGCGTCGAGCACGCCGCGGTTGACGAGCAGGATGCGCACGAGCGCGGTCAGGTCGTCGACCGTCCAGTCGCCCGCCATGAAGGACTCGCCCGCGCCGACCGATCCGCCGAAGGCGGCCTCCGCATAGAAGCGGGCATCGCGCACGTGCACGGTGGCGCGCAGCGCGCAGCGCGGCGTGGCACGCCCGTAGACTTCACGCCGAGCCCCGTCGACGAGCGTGACCTCGCCGTGCGCGAGCTTCGACAGCCGTGCGCGCAGCGCGCGCTCCGCGAGCCGCTCCAGGGGACGCTGCAACGCGTTCGACGACATGTCCGCGCGCGGCAATGCATTCGCGCGATCGGCGAGCGTGGCGAGGGTCTTCATCGTGAATGCTCCGTTGTCGTGGTCGCCGCGGCCGCGCGCGCGGTCCGTGATCGGGTCGGATGGTCGTGTACCGGCGTGCGCTTCAGCCACAGCCGGAGCGCCTCCCAGTGGATCGCCGCGAGCACCTTGGCCGTCATCCAGGGAAATTGCAGCAGCGTGCCGGCGAGCGCGGGCCCGGTAATGGGGACGCGCCGCAGCGCCAGCGTCGCGCCGAAGATCGGCGCGGCGGCCTCGCCATCGCGCACGCACGGGCGCAGCGTCATGTGCACCGACAGCGCCTCGCCCGGCGTGTGCAGCCGCCAGTCGTAGCGCATCGCCATCGGATGAAAGGGCGAGACGTGCATCGCCTTCGTGCTCTGCGCGAGCAGCGGCCCGGCTTCCGGCGATTGCGGTCGCAGGACGTAGCAGTGGCGCTCGCCCCACGGCGTGTTGTTCACCTCTGCGACCACCGTGTCGACATTGCGGTCGGCGGCATCGAAGCAGTAATAGAAGCTCACCGGGCTGAACGCGACGCCGAGATAGCGCAGGTGCGTCAGCAGCCGGATGGGACCGTCGGGCCGGCGGCCGGTACGCTCTTCCACCAGCGCGCGCACCGCCTCGTCGAGGGGCTGTGCGGGATCGCCGAGATGGTCGCGACGATCGAAGCGCGCGAGCGCCGCGCGCCCCGTGGACCACAGCCAGCGGCCGCGGAACACAAAGCCGAGCTCGGCCAGGTCGAGATACGCCATGAACAGCCGGTAGCGGAACGCGTGCCGGCGCGGCGCGAGCCGACGGTGATCAAGCCACCCGTGGTAGAGCGCGCTGTGCATCGTCGATCTCGCGTCGGCAGGCCTCTTCGAAGCGCGCGGTCGCCTGCAGCGCGCTCACCACACCGTCCTCATGGAACCCGTAGCGCCAGTAGGCGCCGCAGTAATGCGTGCGGCGCACGCCGCTGATCTCGTGATGGCGCTGCTGTGCCGCGACGCCCGCCGGCGTGAACAGCGGATGCGTGTATTCCATGCGTCGAAGCACGCGCCCGGGGTCCACGTGCTCGCTCGCGTTGAGCGTAACGCAGAAAGTATGACGCGATCGCAGGCCCTGCAGCGCGTTCATGTCGTAGGTCAGCGCAACGCCCGCGCGCGGCCCCGGCAGCCGGTGGTAGTTCCACGCCGCCCACGCGCGCCGACGTCGCGGCAGCAGCGACGTGTCGGTGTGCAGCAAGGCCTCGTTGCGAACGTAGGGCAGCGCGCCGAGGACCTCGCGCTCCTCGCGCGAAGCGTCGGCCAGCATGCGCAGCGCCTGGTCGGCGTGGCAGGCAAGGAAGACGTGGTCGAAGTGCTCGGGCTCACGCCCGCGCACGTGCACGATCACCGTGTCGGGCCGGCGCCGGACGAGCTCGACCGGGCTCTTCAGCCGGATGCGCGTGCGAAACGGCGCGACCAGCCGTTCGACATAGCGCGCCGATCCGCCGCGGATCACGCGCCACCCCGGCCGCTCGTTCACCGTGATCATGCCGTGGTTGTGCAGGAAGCGCACGAAGAAGCGCGCCGGAAAGTCGAACATGCGGGCCGGATCGGTCGACCAGATCGCCGCTCCCATGGGCACGAGATAGTCGTCGACGAAGCGGCCGCGGAACCGATGCGCCTCGAGGTAGTCGCCGAGCGTCGTCTCGTCCCCGTCGTCGCGCAGCAGCGCCGGCGCTTCGCGGTTGAAGCGCAGTATCTCCGCCAGCATGGCGATGAACCCCGGCCGCAACAGGTTGCTGCGCTGTGCGAACAGGCCGTCGAGCGACGTGCCGTTGTACTCGAGGCCGCTCGCGTCGTTGCGCACGGAGAAGCTCATCGAGCTCGGCTGCGAGGGCACGCCGAGCTCGTTGAGCAGCGCGACGAATTGCGGGTAGGTGCGGCGGTTGAAGACGATGAACCCGGTGTCGACGTGCTGCACCTCGCCGTCGAGCGTTATCCGGTGCGTATGCGTGTGCCCGCCGATGCGGTCGTCAGCCTCGAACACGGTGATGTCGTGGCCCGCGCGGTGCAGGCGATGCGCGGCGACGTTGCCGGCGATGCCGGTGCCGACGATGGCGACTTTCAGCCGTCTCATGTTCGATCCTTCGCGGAGGGCGAGGTTGCGTTGCGCACCGCCGCAGGGACCGGCTTGAGCCCGTGTATGAGGCCGAGCACAGCCAGAAGCCGCAGACCGTAGTAGGTGAGATCCACCTCCCACCAGAAGAAGCCTTGGCGCGCCGAGGCCGGATAGTGGTGATGGTTGTTGTGCCAGCCCTCGCCGAAGGTGAGCGCGGCGAGCCAGGCGTTGTTGCGCGAGGCGTCGCGCGTCTCGTAGCGGCGGCGCCCGAAGCGGTGAGCCAGCGAGTTGATGCTGAACGTCGCGTGGTAGAGCGCTACCGTCGACACGCAGAAGCCCCACACCACCATCTGCGCGCCGCTCGTGCGCAGGCCCGGTGCGTAGCGTTCGGCCAGCGCGCCGACCACCCACAGCAGCGCGACGAGCGACAGCGGCACCAGCGCGTCCCAGCGGTCGAGAAAGCGCAGCTCCGGGAAGCGCGCGAGCGAGCGCACGAGGTCGTCGCGCGGCGCGAAGTTCTCGCGCGCCATGAACCAGCCGAAGTGGCTCCACGCGAAGCCGTGGCGCAGCGCCGAATGGCTGTCCTCCGGCTCGTCGGCGTGCACGTGATGGTGCCTGTGATGCGAGGCCCACCACAGCGGCCCGCGCTGCGCCGCCGACGCGCCGAGCACCGCAAACACGAGCTGCACCGCGCGCCCCGCGCGGAATGCCTGGTGCGAGAAGTAGCGATGGTAGAAGCCGGTGATCGCGAACATGCGCAGCGCGTACAGCAGCAGCGCCGCGGTCACCGCCGCGACGCTTGCGCCGACCCAGGGCAGCGCGAGGCAGCCCGCGTGGATGGCGATGAAGGGCACCTGGCGCAGCCAGTCGATGCGGCGCGGGTCGCCGTCGTCCACGCCGCGAGCGCGGCCGTCGACCCAGGCGAGGCACAGCGCGCGTGCTGCACGTGCGGCTCGGCTCATCCCTTCACTCTCCATGGCACGAACGCCGGCGTGCGGCGCACGTACTCGGCGTAGCCGGGGCGGCGACCGCCTTGGTCCTGCTCGAGCAGCGGAACGCCCGACACCTTGAGCAGCAGCACGGTGACCAGAAGCGGCGACAGGACGGTCCACCACGCGCCGGCGGCTGCAGCCACGAGCCACAGGCCCCACCAAACGCAGCACTCGCCGAAATAGTTCGGGTGACGCGAGTAGCGCCACAGGCCGCGGTCCATCACCTGCTCACGGTTGCGGGCGTCCGCGCGAAAGCGGGCGAGCTGCACGTCGGCCGCCGCCTCGAACGCGAGGCCGAAAGCGAAGAGCGCAAGCCCCACCACGTCGAGCGCGTTCCACGGCGCGGGGCTCGCCGCCGCGGCCATCAGCGGCGTAGCGACGACCCAGCCGAGCAGCGCCTGCAAGCCGAACACCAGGTACAGGCTCTTCCACGCGAAATGCGGTTCGTTGCGGCGCCGGACGGCCAGGTAGCGGCGATCCTCCGGCTTGCCGCGATGCCGCCAGGCGATGTGCCCCGAAAGCCGCACCGCCCATATCGCGGCCAGCGCCAGTACGACGGTGGCGCGCGGGCCGGCCTGCGGCAGCAGCGCCACGGTGACCAGCGCCGGCACGAGCACCAGGAAGCCCCAGACGCTGTCGACGATGCTCACGTCGCGCCGCGGCACGCTCGTCGCCCACGCCACAAGCGCAAGCAGCGCGCCGGCGCCCAAGCCGACCGCTGCGGCGTGCAGCGACGCGGCGTCCGGCGTCATGCCCGAGCCTCGCTCGCCGGCCTCGCCGCGGAGCGCGACGCCGGGTGGCGATCGACCCGCTGCGCGGCCGCCAGCAGGAGCGGCAGTATCAGCGCCCAGCCGGCGCCGAGCACGATCATGGCGAGCGCGAAGTCGGGAAACGTGCAGGCGCCGAGCCGCCCTGCGGCGGCGTAGGACAGCGCGCCACCGATGGCGCCGAAAAGCGCCGCAAGCAACCGGCGGCCGTGCAGCCAGCGCATCGGGTCGCGCAACATCGGCGCAAGCAGCGCCCACAGCGCGAGAATCCACGCCGGCGCCCAGCCGGGAACCGGGCCGGGGGAGGCGTACCTCACGATGCCGGCATGCGCGAGCGCGCTGTCCCATACGAGGCCGACGGCGACCGCCAGGGCGACGAGGTGCAGGTCGGCTCTGCGCCGCGCGCTCCACCCGACAAGCACCAAGACCACCGCGATGACCGCGGCAATGCCCAGCGCGGCATCGCCGCGCGCCGCGGAGACCACGCACGCGAACCACGCGGCCTGGAACAGCACGAAGCCCGCCGCCATCCGCAGTGCCCGTGCGGCGCTCATCGCCGCCGCTCGAACAGATAGTGCGCGACCCACCACTGCCGACCCCCATCGTGGGCGAACAGCTCGGCGCACGACATGAAGAACAATCGCCAGCGCGTCCACCAGAGCGCGGCATGCTCGGCGCCATAGGTCTGCGCAAGGATCGGCCACACCCGCTCGCGCCGCGCGTCCATGTTCGCGAGCCACGCCTCCGCCGTGCGCGCGTAGTGCGTGCCGTCCCACCGCCAGCGCGCGCGCAGCGCGAGATCGTCCTGGAACCGCGGCGCGAGGTCGTCGCTCGGCATCATCCCGCCGGAGAAGAAGTGCCGCGCCATCCAGTCGCTGTCGTCGCGCTCCTCGAAGGCGTAGGGCGTGCTGCGATGGACGAACACGTGCATGAAGAAGCGGCCATCGGCCTTGAGCCAGCCCGCGACGCGGCGGAAGATCTCCGGCCAGTTGCGCAGGTGCTCAAACATCTCCACCGAGACCACGCGGTCGAAGCGCGCGTCGGGTCGGAACTGCGCGACGTCGGTCGTGACGACCCGCACGTTGCCGAAGCGGTGCCGATATGCCTCGGCCTCGATGTGCGCGCGCTGGCTGTGCGAGTTCGATACCGCTGTGATCCGCGCCCGCGGGAAGCGCTGTGCCATCCACAGCGTCAGCGATCCCCAGCCGCAGCCGAGCTCGAGGATGCGCTGGCCGTCGGCAAGGCCTGCACGCTCGGCGGTCGCGGCGAGCGCGGCCTCCTCGGCCGCGTCGAGGTCGACGACACCGTCCGGCCACCACGACGCGCTGTACTTGCGCCGGCGCCCCAGCACTTCGCCGAAGAACGCGCTCGGCACCTCGTAGTGCTGCTCGTTGGCCTTGTGCGGCAGCAGCGCGACGGGTGCGCTGCGCATCGCGGCGGCGAAGTCCTCGGCGCGCGATGCCGCCGCGGCCGGGTCGTGCGCGTCGATCTCGGCGAGGCGCGCCCGCACCAGCCGGCGGATGCCCGCGCGCACGACGCGGTCGGGCAGGACGCCACGCTCGGTCAACTGGAGGGCGAGGTTGGACAAAGCCACGAGATTCCTTTGCGAGCCGGCGGCCCGTTGTGTCGGGATGTCTGGGCTTTTACGGCTGCGAGCGCCGGATGGATCACGGGGGCGCGAATTTAAGGAAGAGTGATCCAGCGCCGCCCGCGTCGCGTACAAGGGCCATGGGACACGTGCGGCCAGCGACGAAACCGCCGGCCGGGCGGCCGGCGCCGCCGGTCTTCGGCCATCTGGCGGCGGTGCCCGTTGCCTCCGCCGACCGACGCATGCCGACCGACGACGAGATCAATGCCTGGATGCGTGCCGTGGCCGCGACTGCGGACCGGCGTGCCTTCGCGGCGTTGTTCCGTCATTTCGCGCCGCGCGTCAAAGGATTCCTGGCGCGGGGCGGGGCGGACGACGCGCTGGCCGAGGAGCTCGCGCAGGAGACGATGGTCACGCTGTGGCGGCGGGCGTCGAGCTTCGACCCGTCGCGCGCGCAGGTCTCGACGTGGCTCTATACGATCGCGCGCAACCTGCGCATCGACCACCACCGCCGGCTTGCGGGCGGTGCGGGAGGGACCCCCGACCCCTGGGACGCGGAACAGCAGCCGGCGGACGCGCACCTGTCGCCCGACGCGCTCCTGCACGCGGCACAACGCGAGCGCGGCGTCCAGCGCGCGCTCGCCGAGTTGCCGCCCGAGCAGGCGCAGGTCCTGCGGCTGTCGTTCTTCGACGAGCACCCGCACGGGCGCATCGCCCGCGATCTGGGCATTCCGCTCGGCACGGTCAAGTCGCGAATCCGGCTGGCCGTGACGCAATTGCGGCGCATTCTCGAACGGTACGAGCCATGATCCATCATCATCCCGGCGACGAGCTGCTGCTGCCGCTGGCCGCGGGCCGCCTCGGTGCCGGCCAGGCGGTCGTGGTGAGCACGCACATCGAAGGCTGCGGCGAATGCCGAGCGCGCCTGCACACGCTGCAGGCGCTCGGCGGCGCGCTGCTCGAGGACACCGACCCGGTCGCGCTCGGGCCGGGCGCATGGGAGCGAACGCTGCAACGCCTCGACCGCCCCGCGATCGAGCCGCCCAGCCCTGCGCCGGCGCGACGGTCGCACCCGGCGCTGCCCGGGGACGTGCCATGGCCCGCAAGCCTGCGCGGCTGCGCTAGCAGCGGGTGGCGCTGGATCGGGCCCGGCATGCGCTACGCGCGCATCGGCGTGCCGCACGAGCCCACGGCGTCCGTCTACCTTCTGCGCATCGGCGCGGGCCGCAGCCTGCCGCGCCACACGCACGGCGGCGTCGAATTGACGCAGGTGCTGTGCGGCGCCTTCGACGACGGCCGCGCCGTCTTCGGGCCGGGGGACTTCGACGCGGCCGACGAGACGGTGCACCATCAGCCGGTAGTACAGGCCGGCACGACCTGCGTTTGCCTCGCGTATGTCGGCGCGCGCATGCGCTTCGACGGGCGCATGGCGTCGATGATCGGCGGCTGGATCGGGATGTGACGGGCGAGGCGTCTCAGCGGCGCCATCGGCGGGCGGCGCGGAACGCAGCCCAGGCGCTCACGCCCGTGACGAAAGCGCCCCAGGCGAGATCGGCAAGCGTCACGCGCCAGGGCCAATCGGCGACGGTGGCTTGGTTGGTGAGGTCGTAGGTGCCGTAACACACCAGGCCGAAAAACGCGCCGCGCAGGAGGGCCGCGCGTCCGTCGCGAGCCGGCCGCACGACGAACACGATGATTCCTGTCACGTAGAGCGCGTAGAAGACCGCGGCCGCGAGCGCGTCGAAGTCGTCGCGCATGATGTGGCCGATGGCGGGGCGGTACAGACGCGAGGCCATCGATGCGAGCCACGCCGCATCCAGCAGCAGGAACACGATCGTCGCCGCGACGAACGCAACGGCGGCATGGCGCAGGGGCGAAGGCATCGCGGCTTCAGCGCCGTCGGTGGCTCGGGCGGCGGCCGCCGATGCGCAGACCGCCTAGGGGTCGCGCCTGCGCGTCCAGGTCGGCGGGCATGTCCGCAGCGTCGGACAGGGCGGCGTGCGCGCGGGCTGCGCGGCGAGAAACGTCGGAGCTTGCCAAGAAAGTCGTCATCACGGACATCGCACTACGCCGTTGTACGCACGGCCGCCGGCGGCGGATCATAAGTCGCAGCCTGCCTGCCGTTCGACGCCGCAACGGCAACGCAACCGCAACGAGGCAGGAAGCTTGTGAGCGTCCGATATCGC
>NZ_DATJWR010000446.1:0-7496 GCF_035501035.1 Paraburkholderia sp. | reverse complement strand
CCACCGCCATGAGCTCGTCGCGACCCATCCGCGCCTGCGCAAGCCCGGCGATCGCCACACGGTGCGTGACCACCAGCCGCCCGAAACGCAAGCGTGGCTCGAGCACGATCCACAGTGGTGCCTGGCGCGGGCAAAGGATATTGGGCCAGCCTGCCACGCGCTCGTTCTCGCGATGTTCAACGACAAGGTGCTCGTCAACCTGCGCGGCGCACAGGGCGTCGTGAGGCTTCGCGAGAAGGTCGGCGATCAACGGCTGGAGGCTGCGTGCGAGCGTGCGCTCGTGTTCGCCAGCCCCAAGTACCGCACCGTCAAGACGATCCTCGACAAGGGGTTGGACAGCCAGCCCACCGCAGCACCAGCGCCGACGCCTGCCGACACCTATCTGAACGGCGGCCGCTTCGGCCGTGACCTCCATTCCCTTCTGATCCATTGAACGCCTATGCATCCCAGTCCAGAACTGAACACGATCCTCAAGCAGTTGCGCCTCTCGGGCATCCTTGACTCGCTCGAGCAACGCAACCGTCAAGCCATCGACGGGCAACTTGCCTACACGGAGTTCCTCGCCATGCTTCTGCACGACGAGGTCGCACGGAGAGAGCAGAAGAAGCTCGGCGTGCGGCTTGCCCGCGCTGGCTTCTCCCTGGGCAAGACGCTCGAGAACTTCGACTTCGACCGCGTTCCCAAGCTCAACCGCGCTCACATCCATGATCTCGCCGCCGGCCGCTATATCGACGAGAAGGTCTGCGTGCTGATGGTCGGCCAAACCGGCGTCGGCAAATCGCATCTCGCGCAGGCCTTGGGCCACAGCGCCGCACGCCAGGGCCGCGATGTCCTGTTCATCACGCAAACCGAATTGCTCAAGAAGCTGCATGCAGCACGGGCGACTGAGCTTTATGAACGCAAGTTGCAGCAGTTCGTGCGCGTTCCGGTGCTGATCGTCGATGACTTCGCACTCAAACCCCTGCGTGCGCCCCATGACGAAGACTTCCACGACCTGATTGCCGCCAGGTATGAGCGCGCGGCGACGATTCTGACGTCGAATCTCGACTTCAGCGAATGGGGCGACGCGTTCCCCGACAACCGCATCCTCGGTGCTGCCACGCTCGATCGGCTAAGGCACGGCGCCTACCGCGTCGTCATTGAGGGTGAAAGCTTCCGCAAGCCGAAACCGATGCCCGAAAACGGCGAAAACGCGGTTGCAAAATCAGGCAAAAAACGCATTCTTGAGTCCCTTCGAAATCGCGTTTCGGGGCCATTCCAGGTGGCCTCATTACGCCGATCATCCCCGGCTCGATTACGCCGATCCGTGACACCAGGCCTGTGCCAGATCGCAGACGCCTGCAAACGACTCCACACGGTATTCGGGCAGCGAGCGCCCGGCTCGCCGCGGTAGTGCCGAGAGAACCTGCCGCACACGTTCGCGCCTGGCAGCCGGAATCCACGTGGACATGGCTGCGGAACTGACCACGAAGCCTTCCCGGAGACGGGCGTGGTCAATCCTGCGGTCCAGCGTATCGAGCCTGTCAACCAGGTCCGGCAACGACTTCGTCATGGATGGCGCCTCACCCGAAGACTGTTTTGCCATGGCGGTTACCGGTCAGACTTTGCGCCAGTGTCCTCTCCCGCAAGCAGGATCTGGTCAAGCAGGTTGAGCTTCAGTGGCCTGTCCGCGTCGAGTTTCTTTTTCTCGATCACATATTTCCAGCCGTCGCCGCTGCCCGGGTTCCGGTACAGCGCCACGACCGCCACGTACTTCGTATCGGCCTGCATCGGCTGCGAGAGGCTTGCCGATGCGCCGGGATTGAGCACCGCCGCCATGCTGTCCTGCAGATCCTGCGTGAGCACGATGCGGTCGTTTTTCAGGAGATCCTCATAGGACGCCCTGTCGAACAGCTTGCGATCCCTGAGCTGGTACACGCGCACGGCGACCGACGTCGGCCGGCCGTTGTCGTCGGCATTCAGGGCATCCCGTGCCGACAGATCGACGTTCAGGACTTTTACCTGCCTGAAGAACACGGCGTGATAGGCGCTCGAGGAGGCATCGGATACGGTCTGCCACGCGCCGCATGCCGGAAGCAGCAGCGCGGACGCAAGGATGATAAGGGTTGAGCGGATAAACATTCGGATTCCCAGGGTTATGCGCGTTGAGAACTCAGATAGGGATTGGGTGCCGGCTTCGGAAAGGCCTCACACACACCGAGAGGAATCCTGATCATGCGCTCCTCTCCGGCGGGCAGAACGGTTGTCCACCCGAGTCGCGGTGCGGGGCCTTCCGGTACCGAACCTATCGACGGCAGGGGCGCAATCCGTGAGGATACCTCCATGCGCAGATGAACATCCGACCTGGTGCCAACATAGAGCGTCACGAAAGCGGTCAGTTCCCGATGCAGCCAGGCGCCCGGCAGCAGGTCGTGCGCCTGCCGGACGTTATCCGGGCGCAGCGTCACCCGGGCGGCGCGGCTGCGATAGGCGAGCCGTCTGCCGAGCACGTACCCGCCCCCGAGTCCGCGTCTGCCGCCGCTGCCTGATGGTGGTGCCGATGCCGGTATCGCCGGCCGGGAGGTGAGCGGCCGCGGTTCTCCCGTACCGGTCATTGCCGGAAAGAATTCGTCGACGCGAACCTCCACGCCCGGAATCGCCAGCGCGATCACACCCGCGAGCCCTTCCGGCGTTCGGGTCTTCTGCGTCAGCAGACCCAGCAGCGCCAGCATGCGGCAATCGGGCAACCCCGCACGTTCCGGCTTGCCGCCCCAGCCGAATCCGGCCAGCGTCAGCAGGTTCCGCGAATGGGCATCGCGCCCCCCCGCGAGAAAGCTTTCCGGGTAACGGTATTTTTTCCACGCCCTGTACAGCAGCGTGATGAGGCGATGATCGTACTGGTCGAGAAACCGTTCGACGACCTCGTGCCCCTCTTCGCGCAGCACGATGTCGTCGATCAGGTGCGGTGGCATGGCCGCATCCACGCCGTACAGCCCCATGAAGGTCGTCCGCACGACAGGCGGCGCCGGCGGACCGTAGTCGTCGTCGTTCCCGCTGTATTCAACCGCGGCGACCTCACCGGCCGGAAAGCCGATGCGGCGCCACGATCCGAAACGCACGGGCTCCTGTCCGGCCGTATCGCGCGTGCCGAATCCGGCGCCATCCGCCGTCCCCGCCTCGAGCAAACGGCACAACTGCATGAAGCTCATCTGCGGTGCCCGCGCGAGCAGCGAGGCGACCAGCGGCTCAAGCCTGGAATTGTCTTCACGTTTCATAGCGCCGACCGTTCCGCCTTGCTGCGCGGCCAGAGCGTGCGCTTCTGCGATGGCAGGCTCACGATCGAGAGCCGGGTAAACAGGTTGATTTCCGCATACATCGCAAAGAAGCGGTGCAGCATCTCGCCAAAGAGCATCACGTCACCTTCGCCCGCAAACGCCTGGGAATCGAGCGTCACCTCGATCAGGACGCCGCGCTCGACCGAGCCTCCCGACACTTCCTCAAGCAGCTCCTCCGATACCCACAGGATGCCGGCCAGGCGCCTGCGGTTCAGCTCGTCATCGGTCCAGTCGTAAAGCGCGAGCGTCCCGCGCAGTACTTCCGCGTTCATCAGCGACAGGAAGTTCGCCGCGAGGTGCGAGAGCACGCGCCACTGGTACCGGTCATTGGTGGGCGGATAGAGCGGCAGCGTCGGAGCGACGAGATTGCGCACACCGGTCACGTTCGGGGTGCTCGCCGCAAGCTCGCTCAGGCTCGCTTCGCGCAGGCCCTTGCGCGGCAGCATCCCGTTGGTGCCGGTCACGCGCAGCGACAGGCTTTCCTCCGGCAGCGCCTCCATCGTCTCCCAGGCATGGCCGCCGAGGACGATCCAGGTCTCGTGCAGCCCCGATACCCCCGGGCGCACACGCGCGTGGAAATACCGCTCGGGCGCTTCGTGACGCAGCATGCCGCCGCGATGCCGGAACGTGGCGAACGGCACGTATTCATAGCGTTCCGCGGTTTCATGATCGAACGCGGAGACCGCATCGACCGAGTATGTCTCGACGTGCTCGCCGTGGTGGCCCGCCGGCACAATGCGATACTCCGTTTCGTGATGGTTGATCTCGACGGGTTCGGCGTCGAGTTCAAAGAGGTTGATGACCGGCGAACAGAACAGGCGGACATTTTCCCGCGTAAAACGCAGGTCCGACGGGTAAGCCTCCTTCAGCACGAATTCGAGCTCGAAACGGGTGGCGCCTGGCGGAAGCTTCGCAACGTCCAGCCCGCGGAGGTCGACGAACAGGAACTTCTCGCGGAACGAAAAGTATTCGAGCAGGAGCTGGTAACCCGAAAACGCGGCATCGGCCTTGGGCCACAGGCGCTCTTCTGTCGAGAATCCGGCAGGCTCGATCGTGATGCCCGGCAATGGCACGGCTTCGCCATCACGCACTTCCGGAATGCGCCAGAGGATGCTGTCGACCTGGCGCGTGAGGGCGAGGTGCATGGCGAATGCCACCGGCAGGTCCGCGTTCAGGTGCAGACGCAGGCGCGAGATATCCGTTTCCTCCCGTCGCGCCGAATGCTGCAGTTCGAAAGCCAGCCGGATCACCGAACGGCCGTCGTGGCGCACCGTGGGCGCCGCGTGCGTAATGGACACCGGTTGCAGCGTGACAGCCTGCGTGGTGCGGTAAAGGCACTGCACCGAACCCGATGCCGTGCCACCGGCATCGTCGCCCTGCGGCACGTGGATGGGGGCCGAGCGCACCGGCACGCCCGCCGGCACCACCTCGGTTCTCTGGAGCTTCTCGCGCAGCGGCACGAGTTCGGCGATCGACAGCGAGGGAATCATGCGCAGATAGTGCGGCCACAGCAGGCTCACGAGCCCTTCCGTGAGCTCCGGCAGTTCGTCGTCGAGCTTCTGCTGCAGGCGTCCCGTGAGGAATGCGAAGCCTTCATGCACGCGTTCGACATACGGATCGCGGTCGCCTACCCGTTCAAGGTTCAGCATGCGTGCGCGGTCGGGATGGGCCTTCGCGAACTCCCTGCCGGAGTCGCGCAGGTAGCGCATCTCGGCTTCGTAGTAACGCAGGACGGGATCGTCTTTTTCCATGGGAATCCGTTCTATGAAAGAATCAGCGCGCGGGCCGGGTCGAGCACCGTGAGTTCGGTCTGAAGCTCGGTAATCCGGCGCGCGAGGGCCGTCCTGTCCGCATCCTTGCGGTTGCTGGCCGCCTTCACCGCGCGAAGCAGCTGAAGCTTGACCTCGAACACCAGGGCCGGGTCCCAGCGCGCAAGCGGCAGTGACTTCGCGGCCGTATCCAGTTCGAGCAGCAGTGCCGTGGCCGTATCCGCGCGTTCGGCGTGCTGCGCAAGGCGTGCCATCACGAAGCGCTGCAGATAGCGATGCCGCTCCGTCTTCATGCCGGGCAGCACGTCGAGCCACGCGAAGGCCGCTTCGATACCCTCGCGCGCAGCAAGATCCCTCGCCTGGGCCTCGATCTCCGGCCAGTCACCCGCCCCGCCTTCCTCGCTGTCGGCCGATACCGGCAGCGGGGCGACGGTATCGCCCGCTTCGAGATCGCGCACGACCGCGTGCCGGGCGATCCATTCGAGCGTGGTGTCGTCGGCGAACGGCGTGCCGTCATTGAACGACAGGCGCTCGATGCCGCGCAGACGTTCGAGGAACAGCGCGAAATCCGCGCGCAGCAGTTCGCGCCACGTGTCGTATGGCGCGCCGGCATGATCGAGCGCGACGTGCTGGAAATACTGCAGGTCGAACCACAGGTGATTGACGCCCTCCATGAACGCGCCCTCGACACGCTCAAGCAGCTCGTGCCACTGCTTCTGCAGCACGAGCCGCTTCAGTTGCTGGCGCAGTTCCGGGCGCGGGGCCGCAAGCCGCGTATGCGAGGCAGCGTTTGCTGGCGGCACTTCATGCACGGTGTCCCAGCGAACGCAGCGCACGAGCCGCACGGATGGCAGATAGCCCTGCTCCTGGTCGCGCAGCCACGTGGCCATCACACGCGCCTGCTCAAGCAGGTCGCGCGTCGAGGCGATGGCACTGCCTGCCGTGCCCGCCGTGGAGGCAGAGGACGTCTGGGGCGGCCCGGCGTCGTCACTGCGCACCTCCCCTTCCCTGCGCTCGAACCGCGACACCAGCGGCTGCAGGTTTGGCCGTGCCGCTTCGGGCCATGCGTGCGTGAGCGTCACGAGTACGTCGAGCGCGGCCAGTGCGCGTTCGAGATCGGCCGGCGCGAACGCACCACGGCTTTCGAGCAGATCGATCACGCGCGTCGTCGCCAGCATTTCGAGCGCGGCCTTCCTCGCCTCGGCGCGGGCGGGCAGCACGGCTTCCCCGAACCGTTCGACAAGGGCCGCGGCAAGCTCCAGCCCGTCGGCCAGACCAGACGGCCCATCCTGACGCAGCCGTGCAAACGCGTAATAACCCGCGAGGCGCAGATCCTTGCCGGTTTCCTTGAGCAACTGCTCGCAGGAACGCGCGATCAGGCTTTCGTCGATCTCCGAGAGCTTGCCAGCTTCGTCCCTGAGCGTGAAAAACGCATCCTCGTAACCGGGATCGCGGCCCACACCCGCATCGCCCGAAAGCGGCTGCAGCCACGACGCCCATGCATCGAGCCGGGCGCGGGCGAGTTCGCCGGTGTCCCCGCGGGCGGGAAAGAGGCTCCGGAAGAGTTCACCGAGCTTCATTCGGCCTCCGGCACGGAACCATGCGGCAACGGTGTGGCCGCGTGCCTCGCGGCGGCAATCGCCGCCGGCGGCAACGGCGGCGGTGTGCCGGACGAAAGTCCGGGTGCGGACTTCACACCGCCGGCGGCAAAGATACGGGCGGGCAACGCGAAGTGGCGCAACTGCAGCACATCGAGCGGACCCGCGCCCGCATCACTGCGCAACTGCATCCGGAGCGCGACACCCGTGCCTGCATCCGGCGCCCATGTGACGAGATAGCGCGCATTGTCCTGCTGAGACGTTTTCGCACGCTCAAGCAGACGGATCAGCCCGAACCGTCCCTGCGCGTCCATGGCCGAGCGCAGGCCGCCCTGCTCGGTCTGCCATTCGATATGCGAGCGGTTGTCCAGCGTCTGCCCCGGCCATTCGAACGGCACCCATTCCTCGCGCTGGTTGAAGTAGTGCAGTTCGCTGCCCGGCAGCACCACCCGCATGTCGGTGATGCCCGGCGTGGCGACGCCGCGCAGGTCGAACCGGATATGCGCGTCGCCGGCCGGGAAAATCACGGTCGAAACCCGCATCAGCCGGTTCAGTCCATCCAGGAAGCCGGGGTCGAGCCTGAGCGAGCCGTGGTCGGCACCCTGAGCCGCGACCCAGCGATCGCCCTGACGCTCGACGACACCAGCCAGCTGCGTCGTGACGAACTGCGCAATCACGCCGTTATCCGGCCGCATGAAGCGCGCCATCTCGGGCAACGATGCGTCGTTCTCCGAATCCGCAAAGGGATAGCGGCCGCCGAAGGTCCGGTTCCAGTCCGCAAGGATCGAGGTGCGCCAGATATCGTTGAGGCTCGC
>NZ_DATJWR010000445.1:0-24369 GCF_035501035.1 Paraburkholderia sp. | reverse complement strand
CTCTCGGGCGAGGCTCGAGCGCGCAATTTCTCGCAGCAGTGGCCAGCAGCGGGAGCTTTGGCTTTACTGCGCTCGCGCATATGCCCGAAGACACGGTAAGCGACGAGCTTGCAATCATGCGCCGAGCCACGAATGGCCGGTTTGGCGCGAATCTGACGCTGGTCGTTGACCAGCGGCCGCTCGCGCGACAGACCTCGTGGAGACCGAGATCTTCGATCCGGGGTGGCGCGATTCTCCCCATCGGGTGGTGCGCAATTCCACGTACTCAAAATGGGAGGAGGCCGGTCGTCCGCCAAGCGGTCAGCGGCCCGGGGAAGGCGAGCAGATATCGCCTTTTCCAAATGGAGAACCCCTCTATCGCTATAGCGTTGCGGCACCATGGAAAACCATGGAGGACAATTGGGAGGCAAGTCCGCTCTATGCGGGCGCAACGGTGGAACTCATACACGACCTGAAGTCGGTTGCGGAAATCGTCGACGAGATCGAGGTAACGGCGGAGGCGGCGCTTGAAAGAACCATCGGCTATCGAATCGATCGGTAAAAAGGTCGAGGCGCTCCGTTCGAAGAAACCCGAGATAACCTGAACGCGTACGAAGCGTCACGACCGGTCCACCTGCAACATGCTTGAATAAGCCATTGATCTAAAAATAAGCACTGGATATTAAATAAGGAGAGTTTCGGGGATGATTTAAAAAATTAAATAAAGATCAGGAGACGATATGAAGTGGCATATCAAACTGCGTGGTGTGGCCGCGTTTTCTCTACTGGCTAACGTGGCGCATGCGCAATCCTCCATTACCTTATACGGCGTAATCGATAACGGACTCTTATATCAGAGTACCTCGGCCTTGTCCTTTTCGCCGAAGGCGCCCAACGACGGTTCAATATGGCAGGATAAAGACGCGGGGTTATACGCGAGCTTTTGGGGCATGAAGGGAGTCGAGGACATCGGCGGCGGATACAAGGTCAACTTCAAACTTCAGGGTGCCTATAACAGTACCAATGGCAAGTTCCAGCTATCCGACACGACGGGGGTGACAGCAATCTTTAATCAGGTGGCATCTCTCGGGATATCAGGTCCATTTGGTAGCTTTGATGTCGGGCGGCAGTACTCGCCGATGATCTACGCGATGGTGGACACCGACACCCGAGCGGGGGTGTATTTCGGCAGCATATTGACCGCATGGCTGTCGATGAATATAGCGGCAGGCTGGTCAGGAGCAAACTCGAATTTGCCGATCGGCGCGTTGTTCGACAGTAACGCTCTTGTTTACCAATCGCCCAAGTTCTATGGCGCATCACTTGCACTCGAGTATGCGCCGGGCGGCGTCGCGGGTCAGGCACAGGGCGGCACTCGTGAATCTGCTGTCATCAAGTATTCAAATTACGGATTGAACGTATCTGCGGTTTACTATAACGGCCACGATACGAATCCGACGTCGACGAGCGTACCGACAGGTCTCAACAACAACCGCTTTTACTATCTTGGTGCGATGTATCGATATCGGGGGATGTCGGTTTCTGCGTCCTACAGTGTTGGAAAGAATCCGTCAAATTCGGAACACGTCAATATCGAAATGATTTCGGGCGGGCTGGGTTATCAATTTGCCCCGTGGCTTTCGGTGACATCGGGTTATTACTATCTGCGTGATCGAAACAACACCGCCAATCATTCCAGTGCATATTCGGTCGGCGCGAACTACTACATATCGAAGCAAACCACTGCGTATCTGCAGCTTGGATATGTCGATAACAGGGGGACGATGGGCCAGTGGATCGCCTATGGTGCTCCAGTCGCTCCAGGCGTGTCGACGACGGAGGCGATGATAGGGATAAGAAAGTCATTCTGACTGACATCTTCGATCGAACGGATATCTCAATGAATAACCACGTGATTTCAAAAGCGCTATTGGTGATATTGCTTTCCGTCGTGTCGATCGGTGCGCGGTCACAGACGAGCAGGAATTCGGCGGCCCCGCCAGATCAAGTCGAATCCGTTTCGCAAAGGCAAACTGCCGGATCAGACTTGCGAGCGGATCGCGCCTTGAGAAAAAGTATCTACAAGGCGCTGGCAAAGCACGCGGAGATAGACGCCGGTGATATCAGCATTGTGGCGAAGAGCGGCGTCGTTACGCTGGATGGGACAGTGAGGGATGCGGGCCAGATTAGTACGGTGGAACGGATCGTCAGGAGTGACCCAAGGGTCTTCGCCGTGACAAACAAGCTAAGGGCCCAGCTTCCGTTCGAAGAATGAGCAGAGAAGTAACGGCGTGCGTCACTCGCCGTCAGCGAGAAGGTCGGCGCCCGCTCGTGGCCGCTTCCCGCTCGAATTCCGTTTCGCTCATTGATTCGTAAAAGGTCTGTCGCTTCGGCAAGCCCGAGCGCGACGTCCCGGCTTGTGTCAGGCAGCCGGCCAGGAGATGGCTGATGGGCGGGGATACAGGACAGGTGTGATTATCCAGCAGCGCCTGAGGGTCTTTCCACCCATGGCGTGTTTATTCCGGCGCCTGTGGAGGTTATCTTCACCATACCTTGATGGCGGTACACGAGACCGCCGTCGTTTGAGCCGGCGAAGCGATCGATTCGATACGGGTGCTTGGGTCGTTGGCATGTGCAATTCTGGACAGCGCGGCCGCTGAAGCGAAGCCGTATTGCTCCAGCGTTTCCTTCGGTACGAGGGTGGTTCTATCCGGCTTGCCATGGTGGCGGCCAAACAACCGCGAGGGCGATGAAATGGCAGGAGAGACGAAAAACTTCGGACTACGAAACTGGCCGCCGGCGCCGGCGATCCGCCCGTTCGAGTTGACGGCGCGCCAGCAGAAGCTGGTCGATATGGCACGGGCGGGCCTGGCCGAGCCGTTCCGCGGGATAAGCCACCCCGGTGCGCTGGCCGACGGCCTGGTGCCGCCCGCAGCCACCGGCGCCTCGCTCGCCCCTGTGGTAAATGCGGCGCGCGCCTTCGTCGCGAGCCTCGACGCCGACCAGCGGCGCGCCGTCTGCCTCGCAGTCGACCACGAAGCGTGGCGGCAGTGGTCCAACTTCCATCCCTGGCTGATACCGCGCAATGGGATCTGCCTTGCCGATCTCGGCCACAGCCAGCGCGAGGCGGCGTTGGCGCTGATGCGCGAGACGATGAGCGAAATGGGTTACGAGACCGCGCGCGACGTCATGCGGCTCAACGAGCACGCGCTCGAAATCACGGGGAAGCCAGAGGAATACGGTGAGTGGTACTACTGGATAAGCATTTTCGGGACGCCGTCGGCGAGCGAACCCTGGGGCTGGCAGATCGACGGCCACCACCTCAATATCAATTGTTTCATGCTCGGCGATCAGCTCGTCACGACACCGATCTTGATGGGATCGGAGCCGGTCCTGGCGCGGTTCGGCAAATATAGCGGTCTGCGTGTCTTTGCTGCTGAGGAGGAACAAGGCCATGCGCTGATGCGCGCGCTGTCGGCCGAGGCGCGGCAGCAGGCGACGATCGGCATGGAGCTGCCGTGGGAAGTGTTCGCTGGTGCTTACAACGATAACCGGCATATCGAGCCGGTCGGTATCCGTTACAAGGACCTGCCACAGGAAGGCCGCGAGCGTCTCGAGGCGCTGCTGGCGACCTATGTCGGGTACATCCGCCCCGGACATTCCGAACTGCGCTGGGCCGAGGCCAGGCGCCACCTGGGCGATACGCTGTTCGCCTGGATCGGGCCGTTCGACGATACCAGCCCGTTCTACTACCGCATCTTGAGTCCAGTGATCCTGGTCGAGTTCGACCACCAACCTGGCATCGTGTTCGACAACGACAAGCCGTCCCGCGATCACATCCACACGCTCGTGCGCACGCCGAACGGCAAAGATTATGGCAAGGACCTGCTACGCCAACATTACCTCCAGTGGCATAGAGACGACCATGCAGCTCACACGCACTCGCACACCGAGCAGCGGGACGCGTGATAAACCGCTAGATTTCCGGCCGGTCGCCAAACGAGCCGAGGATCGCTTGATGTCTTTGCCGGAGGGCGGGCTGGGGTCGTCACGACACTGGGCGAGTGCGAGCATACGCGTCATTTTTATTCTCACTTGTTTCGTTAACCTAACGGAATAAATTCGAAATGGACATCGGAATACCCGCCGAAACACAGGCAAACGAAACCCGCGTGGCCGCGACCCCGGAGACGGTCAAGAAGTATGTCTCGCAGGGGCATCGCGTCACGGTCCAGAGAGGCGCCGGCACGGCAGCGAGCTTTCCTGATGAGGCATACGAGGCGGCTGGCGCGGAACTCGCCGACGCCACAGCGGCCTTCGGCGCAGGCGTCGTGCTCAAGGTCCATGCGCCTGCGCCGGCCGAACTGGCGCTCATGAAGCGCGGCGCCGTGCTGGTCGGCATGCTTGATCCATTCGACGCGGAAAACACGCGCAACCTTGCCGAAGCGGGCCTGACGGCGTTCGCGCTCGAAGCCGCGCCGCGCACCACGCGCGCGCAGAGCCTCGACGTGCTCTCTTCGCAGGCCAACATCGCGGGCTACAAGGCAGTGCTGGTCGCATCGAGCCTTTATCCGCGCTTCTTGCCGATGCTCATGACCGCCGCCGGGACGGTCAAGGCGGCGCGCGTGCTGATTCTCGGCGCGGGCGTGGCAGGCCTGCAGGCAATCGCGACGGCCAGGCGTCTGGGTGCCGTGATCGAGGCTTCAGACGTGCGTCCGGCGGTAAAAGAGCAGATCGAATCGCTGGGCGCGAAGTTCCTCGACGTGCCTTTCGAAACGCAGGAGGAGCGTGAAGCGGCGGTGGGCGTGGGCGGCTACGCGCGGCCGATGCCGCCTTCCTGGCTCACTCGACAATCCGCGCTCGTGCACGAGCGGGCAAAGCAGGCCGACATCGTCATTTCCACCGCGCTGATTCCGGGCCGCGAGGCGCCCACACTGCTGCCCGCCGAAACCGTACAGGCAATGAAGCCGGGCTCCGTGGTGGTCGACCTGGCGGCGGGCCGCGGGGTCGTCGCCGATCCTGCCACAGGGCGGCGCGGCGGCAACTGTCCGCTGACCGAGCCAGGCAAGGTGGTGCTCAGGCACGGCGTGACGATCGTTGGCTACACCAACCTGGCGTCGATGGTGCCCGCCGACGCTTCGGCGCTCTACGCGCGCAACCTGCTGGACTTCCTGAAGCTGATTCTCACGAAGGAAGGCGAGCTGAATATCGACACGGCCGACGACATCGTCGCGGCGACACTCCTCACACGCCACAGCGAAGTTGCGTGCGAGGTGGAACGATAAAGGAGAACGGCGATGGAAATCGTCAACCATACAGTCATCAATCTGATCATCTTCGTTCTCGCGGTATACGTCGGCTATCACGTGGTCTGGAATGTCACGCCCGCGTTGCACACGCCGCTCATGGCCGTAACCAATGCGATCTCGGCGATCGTGATCGTCGGCGCCATGCTCGCCACGGGTCTTACCGTCGGCTTGCCGGGCAAAGTCTTCGGCACGCTCGCCGTGCTGCTCGCGGCCATCAATGTGGTGGGCGGCTTTCGCGTCACGCGGCGCATGCTCGAGATGTTCCGCAAGAAGGAACCGAAAAAGGCTGCCGTGAAGGAGGGTGCATAAATGAGTGCGAATGTGGTTACGTTGCTTTATCTGGTGGCGTCGGTCTGCTTCATCCAGGCGCTCAAGGGCCTGTCGAATCCGAAAAGCGCGCGCGCGGGCACCGTGTTCGGCATAGTCGGCATGGTCATTTCAATCCAGACGACGCTGGGGTTGATCGTGATCGAGTCTGCCCAATTGGGCTCGAATCTCAGGCTGGGGCTCGGACTGCTCATTGGTGCGCTCTTGATCGGTGGCCGTCTCGGTGCTTACGTCGCGAAGCGCGTGGAGATGACGAAGATGCCGGAGCTCGTCGCGGCCATGCACTCGCTGATCGGCCTGGCGGCGGTGTGCATTGCCTACGCGGTTGTCTCGGAACCGGCTGCATTCGGGCTGGTTGCGAGGGATGCGCCGTACCCGGGCTTCCTGCCGTATGGCAACCGCATCGAGCTTTTCATCGGCACGTTCGTGGGTGCGATCACGTTCAGCGGCTCCGTGATCGCGTTCGGCAAGCTCGCCGGGAAGTACAGGTTTCGGCTCTTCCAGGGCACACCTGTGGTCTACGCAGGCCAACATCTGATCAACCTCGTGCTCGCGCTCGGCATGATCGGCTGCGGCGTGCTGTTCTACCTCACGCAGTCGTGGCTGCCGTTCATCGTCATGACGGCGATCGCGTTCGTACTGGGCGTGCTCATCATCATCCCGATTGGCGGCGCGGACATGCCCGTCGTGGTGTCGATGCTGAACTCGTACTCGGGTTGGGCGGCAGCGGGCATCGGTTTCTCGCTGAACAACGCCATGCTGATTATCGCGGGGTCGCTCGTCGGTTCTTCCGGCGCGATCCTCTCGTACATCATGTGCCACGCGATGAACCGCTCGTTCTTCAACGTGCTGCTCGGCGGCTTTGGCGGCGAGACGGGCGCGGCGGCGACGGGCGGCGCGCAGGACCAGCGGCCGGTGAAGTCGGGTTCGGCCGACGACGCCGCGTTCATGCTCGGCAATGCCGAATCGGTCGTGATCGTGCCGGGTTACGGTCTCGCGGTGGCGCGCGCACAGCATGCGCTCAAGGAACTCACCGACAAGCTCGTGGAAAAGGGCGTAGAAGTACGCTACGCGATCCATCCGGTGGCGGGCCGCATGCCGGGTCACATGAACGTGCTACTCGCGGAAGCCGAGGTGCCCTACGACCGCGTGTTCGAGATGGAGGACATCAACAGCGAGTTCGGCCAGACCGACGTAGTGCTCGTCCTGGGCGCGAATGACGTGGTGAACCCGGCGGCGAAGAACGATCCGAAGTCGCCGATTGCGGGCATGCCGATCATCGAGGCGTACAAGGCACGTACGGTCATCGTGAACAAGCGCTCGATGGCGGCTGGCTACGCGGGGCTCGACAACGACTTGTTTTACATGGACAAGACGATGATGGTGTTCGGCGACGCGAAGAAGGTGATCGAGGATATGGTGAAGGCCGCCGCGTGATGAGCGGCAGCGCGCAAACGCTGGCGGCGCTGAAACTGGGCTGGATGTTTTAGCGGGATGTTGTTGCGTTGCCGCCCTGGCGCGAGCGCCTCGGCGGCAACTCGTTTCCGTGCGGCGACGATGATAACGGTCGCCTTACCAGCCCGGCATCGCATCAAGCCATCGCTGCCCGTCCGCAAACCGCTCGACCAGCATATCGAGGAGCAGCCGGACCTTGGTGCTCAACTGTCGGCGATGGGGATAGAGCGCGACGATTTCCAGTTCCTGGGTTCGGTAGTCGGGTAGCAGCGGCACCAGCACGCCGGAGGCGAGAAGGTCGGAAACGACAAACGGGGGGCACAGGCACACTCCAAGTCCGGCAGCGGCAGCTGCGCGCAGCACGGCAATGCTGGCGGTGACAAGGTTGCCTGACACGCGGGTGCTCGTTGGATTGCCGTCAGGGTCGACGAAATGGAATTCGTCGCGGTAGATCGAATGGGCGTAAAGCAGGCAGTTATGGTCGGCCAGGTCGGCCGGGTTGCGGGGGCTGGCATGCGTTTCGAGGTAGGCGGGCGCGCAGCACAGCACATAGTTCCATCTCGCGAGGGTTCGTCTTATCAAAGTCGAATCAGGCGGTGATGCCGGCATGATCGACAGGTCGAATCCCTCCCGCGCAGGGTCGATGGGTCCGACCATGGCATCGGTCTGGAAATCCAGCGAGACATCGGGGTAGTCGCCGGCGAAGCGGGTGGCGATTGGCGCGACGGACCGCTCCAATGCCTGGTGGCAACGCAGCCGCAGCCGGCCGCGTGGAGTGACCTGCAACGCGCTGGTAATCTCGTCGGCTTCCGCCAGCTCCTGCAAGATTTGCGAGCAGCGCTCGTAATACTCGCGGCCGATCTCGGTCAGGCCGACACTGCGTGTGGTGCGGTTCAACAGACGCACGCCGAGGCTGTCTTCGAGCGCCTGAACGTGGTTGCTGACCGTCGTTGTCGACAGATCGAGGCGGCGCGCCGCCGCGGTGAAGCCGCCGCTCTCGACGACGCGGACGAAGGAGGTAACACTGGCCATCCGATCCATGCGTTTCCTCGAATTATCAGGCTGCGGTTGAGAGAGTCACCGTAAGTGGTGGGTGAATCTTAGGATTCGCCAATATATACTTCCAATACAAATATTGGCCACCTAATATAGCCGTGTGGCTATGATTTAGAAGGCAGGCGGTATGCGCACGTTCGACCCTTATTTCACGTTGCAAAAGCTCGAAGTGTTCTGTCTCGTCGCGGAACTGCAGAGTGTGACGCGCGCGGCCGACCGGCTCTGCGTTGCGCAGCCGGTCGTCACGGCTCATCTGCGCAGCCTGGAGACAAAGCTCGGTGTGTCGCTCGTCAAGCGTCTTGGCCGCAATATCGGTCTCACCGAAGCGGGCGAGCGCGTGTACAAATGGGCCAATGATGTCCTCACGCGCACGCGCGAGATGGAGCGCGAGTTGTCGGGGCTCGGGGAAGGCCCGACCGGCAGCGCAGTCATTGCCGCGTCCATGACGCCCGGCTCCTATCTGCTGCCGGCACTCGTATCGGACTTCTACGCAGCCCATCCTGAGGGGTTGGTCAGTATCGAGAGCTCGAACCCGCAGGCGGCGCTGGATGCGGTACGCACCGGCGCGTGCGATTTTGCGGTGCTCGTCATGCAACCGTCCGAGAACCACGATGGTCTGGCCGTGCACATGTTGTGGGAAGAAGCGTTGCTGCTGGCAAGCGCGCCAGGCAGCAAGCTGACCGGCGCCGTTGCGCAGCCCCGCGATCTGGCCGAACTGCCTTTCATCAGCGCGCCACGCCATATCGTGCGTCGCGAACTCGAGGAGGCGCAACTGCGCGCACAAGGAATCCATACCCGCAACGTAATCCTCGAGTTCGGGCACCCGGAATCGCAGAAGTACGCGGTCAAACGCGACCTGGGCTTGTGCTTCTTTCTCGAATCCGCGATCCGCGCGGATGTCGAATGCGGCGACCTGCAGGTCGTGCAGACGCCCGGGCTGGAGATGTCGGTACCCCTTTTTCTCGTTCACCGCCGCGACAAAGTGCTGTCGCCATTCCAGCGGGCACTGATGGAACACATCATGGCGTTTCGGCCTGCTGTGGGACCGCGGATGGCGCGCTGATATAAAAGGCGTCTGCCCCGGGGCTCAAGAACCCTTCAGGCTTGCCGATAAAACACTGTACGGGCGTTATTCGGCGCTTCCGTGCCCTTGAGCTTACGGCGAGAAAGATCCCATGCAGATTCAACCCACGACTGCGGTCACGGCCGCTTACGGCAACGGCACGGGCAATGCATCTGCCTCGAATGCGGCGGCGGGCGCGCAGACCTCGACGAGCGGCGCGAACAACGGCGCTTCGTCGGGCGCGGCATCGTCGAATGCGAATGGCAGCAGCGCGACGGCTTCGGCCAACGGGTCGAGCGGTGGAACGTCGTCCAGTTCGACGTCGAGCGCTTCGGCATCTTCCGGTGCGCGCGGCGCACGCGGTGGTGGAGGCGGTGGTGGCGGCTCGGCGTCCTCGAGCAGTTCGTCGACGAGCGAAGTCGATGAGTTGAACGCGCTGATCGCTTCGCTCGACGCCCAGCTTGCGCAAGTGTCGTCACAGGCTTCCGGCGCGGCCGCGCAGGGCTCGAACTCGAGCGAAATCAGCCAGATCAAGGCGCAAATACAGAGCGCGCAAAGTGCGTTGAGCTCGGCATCGCAAAGCTCGGACACCAGCCAGATCGGCCAGATCGCAATGCAGCTGGAAAGTGCGCAGAGCACGTTGGCGCAGTTGATGGTCGCGAGCGGCAATACCACGGGGCTGCTTTCGGCGACTGCGTGACCGAATCCGGGGTGCGTTGCTGTGCTCGATTCGATCAACGTGCCCTCTGTCAAATGGAGCGAGGAGCGCCGTTGCCAAGATAGCCGGCGTGAACCAGGAAGCCTCCATTGCCAAATCCAACGCTGTGCCTCTACGCCGACGCGCAATATGCCAGTGCCTGCGCCATGTCGGTTTTCGTGGCGTTGCAGGAGAAAGGACTCAGGTCGGCGGTGGCTTTCCTTGGATCGGCCGCCGCTCTGAGATGCGCCCGCGAAGCGGCGCTCGGCAAGCCAGGCAGATGGCGGGAGGCACCTCCTAAAAGCGGTGCCGCAGACCGACAGCTGCAACGAGCTGGTCAGGCCCAGACGCACGAGAGAAGTTGGCGATCTGTGCGCCCTGAATGCCCGTCCCCTGGAGCTGGTTGGCGCGCTGATAGATAGCCTCGGCATATACGTCGGTACTGGGTGACAGGAAATACGAGTTGACGATGCCCACCTGATGCCACTTCGGATAGCGCAGTCCAGTGGGCGTCGAGAAGCGGCCGAGCGTAAATGTGTAGCCCGCGGAAACGTCCCACTGGGGCGTAAAGGAGTAGCGCACGTTGACTTCGGCATTGTCGAAGCGCACGTCGCCGCCGGGCAGACTGATCGCCGTATCGACAACGTTGTTGATCGAGGTGGCGTTGGCGAGGCGCGTTTCACTCAGGACGAGGCCCGCCGCGCCGGGGCCGAAGTGGAACAGACCGCCCGCCGCCCAGGTGCGCTGGCGGCTCGCGTTGAACGGTGCCCCCGCAGGCTCGGCCCCGCCCGTGTTCGCGGTCGCGACGTTCGACGGGTTATTGAACTGAAAGTAGCCCGCGCCGAGATCGAGATTGCCATACTGATACGCGGCGCCGAGACTGTAGGCACGGTTGTCGTCGAAAGCGCCTGCCTGATTCGAAAAGCCATAGAGGGCACCGAACTTCAGGCCACCTATCGTCGGGCTCACGTATTTGACTGAATTGTTGACGCGAGCCCAGTTGTCGAGATTGTCGTTATCGAAGACATGCGCGAATGCCGTGCCGCCATATCGTGTCCCGCCGAGCGAAATCGGCTCCACGAACTGCACGACCTCGTCGAACTGGCGCCCCAGCGTGAGCGTGCCTTTCGACTGCGACGCAAGCCCCACCCATGACTGGAAGCCGAACATTCTGCCCTGCTGGGAAGCAGTCCCCGTCATTACGGCGAATCCGTTGGCCAGCATGAAGATGCCGCTCAGGTCGCCGCCAAGCGGTTCGTTGCCCGACAAGATCCAGCGGCTTCCGTTAATGTCGCCGCTCTTTGCCTGCCACACGCTGGCGTGGCCTCGCGCGTTGCCTGCGTCGCTGACGTAGGCAATGCCGGCATCGATGACCCCGGAAAGCTGGGCTGAACTCTGCGCGTTGGCAAGCGGGATCGCAAGCACGATTAGTAGACCTGCGTATTGAAATGCCGGGTTGGCGTTCGTATTTTTCATGTGATTTATAGTTTGTGTATATTCAACAAATTTAAGAACTACGGAAAACAAATAACGGAGGCGAATATATAGATTGACGTTGATGGAACATGGAGGTGCGCAACGGACGTCCATTACGGGAATGGGATTGATGCGTCGGGTATGTATATTGATTACGCCTCATGTGGCGAAATAGCACGCGCCATGGAAGAGACTTTTGCAAATCTCCCGGCATTCCCTGTCGTGCCCAATGGGATGGCGGGGAGCGGGCATTCGCTTATTTTTCTTATCTAATTCGATATTGATTTGTTGACGCGCGGTACTGGATCGCGTGGCAAGTCCACATGATCCATAACGTGCTTTGGTAGCGACTCAAGTGATGCTATAGGGAATGATTGCGCATGCCCGAACACGGCAATCGACGGTCATGCAGATTCGATCTTGAGCGGTAGCTGCCTCGGTTACGTGCCGCGCTGGCTCCAGCGGGCCCGCGGGGCGGCAGCGGCAGGATGTAATGAGCAAAAGCTGAATTCGACGTCACCTGAATGTGCAGCGTTTGCGCATGGGGCTAGTCCAGCAAGGCGAGCGCACGTCTTCTCGAACCAGACGAACGCATTAACGGGTTGAAGGTATTCGTGGGGCCGGTTAGCCATCGCAAACCGGAAATTCAACACCAGACCGGCCTGACTCAATTGAAGTTTCAGGTGCTGGCAGAAGATTGAAGGGGTATTGCCGTGCCGCCCGTTACCTCGCGTCTCCCTCGCGCGCGGCCTTCTCCAATGCTTCGCGAAACCGGGGATGGGCGAGCATGGTCAGAACGCGCAGCGTCTTGCCTTTCAGGTCGGTCAAGCCGCACTCGGTGACCACGGTGTGGGTGTCACTGGGCGGCGTCGTAACCGGCCCATCAAGCACCGGCACGATTCGCGAAACTTGCCAAGGGCGGCTGTCGAAGGGCACGCGATAATCGAGCGGCCGCGCTTCGAAGCATTGGCGCCACGCACGAGGTCGAGTTGGCCGGCCGCTTCGACGCTGCGGCGCCCCTCGCGGGCTGCCACAGCGTCGAGCGCCCGCTCGATCGGGTCGTGAAACAGGCTGACGGGACGAATGCGGTCCGCGAGCGCCGCGCGCAATACGGACACACTCGTGCCTCCGACGCGCGGACTGCATCGGAGGGTGCCGCAAGTCTTTAGAACATCTTGCGCAGGCCGACTGCCACGCCCAACTGGTTGGTCCGTCCAACTTCGTTGGTCGGAACGCCAGCCGCATTGATCGTCCCCGGATAGTCGGCGGCGAAAGCGCCCGTGCCGCGTGCGAAGTCCGTGATGGCGTAGATTTCCGTCTGCCTCGAGAACGAGTATTCGGCGAGGATGCTGGCCGATTGATTCACGCCCGTGCCGAGCGAGCCGTCGAGTCGTTCGGCATTGCGCGCGTGGCCGTAGTAGTAGGCGAACGTGAACAGCAGCGGAGCGGTGGCTTGCCAGTTCGCGCCGACATAGAACGTGTCGTCGATGCGGTTGGGGCTGGTACCCTTCAGCGTCGGCGCGCCGGATTGCTGCATGTTAATGTCGGTCAAGCCAGTTTGATCCTGCCCGCGCAGCCAGCCGGCCAGCAGGCGGACATCCTTGGTGAGCTGATACGCGCCGCTGATGTGCAAGAAGTTGGTCTTGCCGCCATTGATTGCGCTGCCGACGTTGCTGCCGACCGAAGTGCCGGTCGCGGACGTCGGCACGGAGACCTGCTGGAAGCCTGCGTTGAGCATGGCAGGGCCGTACGTGTACGTGAGTTCCACGGCGTAGGTGGAGCCGATGCCGAGCGAGCCCGGCTGGTTGCTGAAGCCGTAAAGGGCATCGACGGCCAGGTTGTCGAAGGAGCCCTTGTACTTGACCGAATTGTTGACGGTCAGGTAACTGCCGATGCCGTTGTACATCCAGCTGTTTTGCCAGTAGTTGCCGACGGTCAACGGGTCGAAGACATCTCCCAGCGTGTCGTAGGCGGGCGCATATTGGCGACCGAAGGTCAGCGAGCCCCACTTGTTGTTCGACAGACCCACATAGGCTTGTCGGCTGAATAGTGTGTTGGTTTCGTGCAGTTGCCCATTGAACGCTTCGAACCCGTTTTCGAGGCGGAAGATGGCGGTCCAGCCGTCCCCGAGATCTTCACTGCCGCGCAGGCCCCAGCGGCTGTGGGTTTCCGGGCCGGACGTCATGGAGACCAGGTCGCTGCCGCCCGCGGCGGCGTTCGTCTGGTATCGGATGGCGTTATCGACGAGCCCGTAGAGCGTGACGGAGCTTTGTGCGAATGCCGGCGACGCAGCAGCAGCGAAAAGTGCACCCACGGCACCGGAAATGACGACTCTTTTCATTTTCTACCCACGATGATTAACGAATATATTCTCCGCATTCCGAATTAATCGGGCTGCGGGCCGCAGGATAGCCTGTCGCATTTTTGGCTGATAGCCTTGGGCGGGCGGTGTTGTTTATTTACTAGAGCTCAATGAGCCTGTGTCACGTCGAACCCCGCGAATCATAAGGCTTTTGTGGATTGATTCTTTCTTGGGAAAAGTCTCTTCTAATTTTCGTGGGTAATTCGGCCTGCGTTTTCCCGCACACGTTCGTGCGATTCGTTTTTGTCGGTATGCGTTAAATGCGTCGTTTCGAGAGGTGCTTCACACGCGTGCCGCGAGCGCAACCGGGCCGTCGTGCGTCATTCGGCGTCCGCTTTCATCTCGCGCAGATGCTTGTAGACCGTCGCGCGCCCCATGCCCAGCACCTTCGCCACGTAGTTGGCCGAACTCTTGCCCTTGAACGCCCCTTCGGCATAGAGCGCCTCGACCAGTTCGCGCCGGTGCTCGCGCGTGAGCGAATTGAGCGCGATCTGGCGCTCCCGCAGCCAGCCGTGCAGGAAGGTGTTGATGCGCTCCTGCCAGTCGTCCCTGAAGAGCTCCTCGGGCTGCGCGATCACGCCCGCGCCGCGCAGGAACAGGTCGAGCGTGGCCCGCATGTCCTCGAACGCCGCGATATTGAAGTTGATGCACATGACACCGGCGGCGCGCCCTTCGTCGTCGAAGAGCGCCGTGCTGACGCAGCGCATGCGCCGTCCGTCCCAGTTCACTTTCTCGTAGGGGCCGAGCAGCTTATTGCGCGTGGTCTCCTCGACGTCTTCGAGCGCTGCGTCGTCGCCGATCTCGCGCTTCGAGAGGTTGTTCGACAGGTACGCCACGGTCTGATCCGATAGATCGTGAATCACGACTTCCGCGAACGGAAAGAACAGCGTCGTGATGCTGTCCGCCACATGCGCATAGCGCGCGAGCAGCATGTCGCGCGGCGTCTTCGGGCTGGCGGACTTTTTCGCGGCGGGGTTCACGCTGGCTTTGTCGATTTCGCGTTTGGGCATCGGGCTGGACCGTGGAGCGGCAGGAAGGACGTCGATGATACTGCGAGTCAGAGGCGCCCGGACATCAGCGCGCGTGGCGCAGATGCTCGTACAACGCATGGGCGACGGCCATGTCTTCGAGGCCGAGGCCGATCGAGCGGAAGAACGCATGGCGCGCGTAGCCCGGGCGCGGGCACGCTTCGTTGGCGAGTTCCGCGAGGTCGCCCGCGATCGATTCCGGCGACCAGCCGTGCTCGCGCGCGGCCAGCACCATTTCGCCCGCGCTCTGCGGCGTGGTGTGGCGATAGTCGCAGTAGACGTCGAGCGAAGGCAGTGCGGCCGGGTCGATCTCATGCGCCTGCGCGACGTTCGTGCTGATCGAGGTGATGAGCGCGGGCTTCGTGAGCGCGTCGAGCGCGAGCACGGGCTGGCCCGACGAGGTGCACAGCATCACCACGTCGGCGTCCTCGACGCAGGCCTCGGTCGTCGCGGCCACGCTCGCGCGTGCGTCGAGCGCGTGGATGTCGGCCTGGCGCTGGGTGTCGGCGGCGAGCTTCGGCGAGTACACGCGAATGCTCTCCCACGCGCGCAGCGGCGCAACATGGCGAATGTGCGCGAGCGCGACGGCGCCCGAGCCGATCACGGCAAGGCGGCGCGCCTCGCGCGGCGCAAGCTGGTCGACGGCGAGCGCCGTGGTGCCGGCGGTGCGCTCGGTGGTGAGCAGCGCCGAGTCGCACCACATGAGCGGCTGGCCCGTGTTCATCGACATCAGCGCGGTCCACGCGGTGATGACGGGCGGCTGCCCGTTCGCGCCGGCGATGTACGGCGAGAGCTTCGCACCGAACACGCCGGCCTCGGCGAGCACGCCGAGATAGGTGATGAAGTCGCCTGCCTGCTTCGGAAACAGTGTGAGCGTCTGCGGCGGCTGCACGGCCTCGCCGCGGCCGAGCGAGGCGAACAGGCGGGCCAGTTCGCCTCGCACGTCGAGCCTCGGCAGGGCGGCGCGCACCTGCGCGGCATCGACGACGAGCGGAGCGGCGGTGGGTTGAGACGTCTCGTTCATGCGGGGACTCCAGATCTGGGTGTGGACATTTTTGTCCATTCTAGACTTTATTTTTATTTTTCGTCTATATTGCTCCTGCGGCCGCGGCCCTCGGAACCAGGGAAGAGGGCGCCGCACGGAGCGCATCGCGCTTGAACAGACACTTATTACGAATTGGGTGACGACGATGAAAACGAAGATGATCCGCTTCGCGGGTGCGGCCAGCCTTGCGTGCCTCGTGGGTACGGGGCTCGGACTGGTGGTGGGCGCCGCGCACGCACAGGACCCGAAAACGCTGCGCTTCGGCGTCGAGGCGTCTTATCCTCCGTTCGAGAGCAAGACGCCCTCGGGCGATCTGCAGGGCTTCGACATCGACATCGGCAACGCGGTTTGCCAGCATCTGCAGATGAAGTGCGTGTGGGTGGAAAACAGCTTCGACGGCCTGATCGCCGCGCTCGAGGCGCGCAAGTTCGACGTCATCAATTCGGCGATGAACATCACCGAAAAGCGACGCCAGCAGATCGCCTTCACGCCCGCCATCTACGTGATGCCGATCCAGATGGTCGCGAAGCGCGGCTCCGGCCTGCAGCCCACGGCCGCTAGCCTGAAGGGCAAGTCGATCGGCGTGCTGCAGGGCTCGACGCAGGAAGACTACGTGCGCAAGCACTGGGGCACGCAGGGCGTGAACATCGTCACCTACGAGAACCAGGACCAGATTTTCGCGGACCTCGCGGCCGGTCGTCTGGACGGCGCCGTGCAGGAAGTGCAGACGGCCACCGACGGCTTCCTCTCGAAGCCACAGGGCAAGGATTTCGACTTCGCGGGCGCCCCGCTCAAGGATCCTTCCACGCTCGGCGAAGGCACGGGCTTCGGCATGCGCAAGGACGACGCGGCGCTCAAGGCCAAGGTCGTGGCGGCGATCGATGCGCTGCGCCAGGATGGCACGCTCACGAAGCTGTCGATGAAGTACTTCGGCCGCGATATCGTCGCGAAGTGATGGTCCGAAGTGATGCTGATTACTTCGGATTCCAGAGCAGATTCATGAGCAAGGACGCAATCGTCCTCGGCGCGGGCATCGTGGGCGTGAGCGTCGCGCTGCATTTGCAGGCGCGCGGCGTGAACGTCACGCTCGTCGACCGGCGCGGGCCCGGCGAGGAAACCAGCCACGGCAATGCGGGGCTGATCGAGTCGTCGTCGGTGGTGCCGTATGGGTTTCCGCGCGACTGGCGCACCCTGCTGCGCCTCGTGCGCAACGACTCGACCGTGCTGCGCTACGACGTGCGCTCGCTACCCGCGTACGCGCGCTGGCTCGCTTCGTTCTGGCGCGAGTCGTCGCCGGCGCGTCTCGCGCAGGCCGCGCGAGACATGCTGCCGCTCATCGAGCGCAGCGTGGCCGAGCACGACGCGCTGATCGCGCGCGCGGGCCTGCGCGAACTCGTGCGGCCCACCGGCTGGCTCGAAGCGTGGCGCTCGCCCGCGCCGTTCGAGCGCGAAATGCGCACGGCGCAGGGCGTGGCCGATGCACACGGCCTTCACGTGCAGATGTTCGATGCAACGGGCTTGCGCTCGCTGGAGCCTTCGCTCGGCGAGGGCTACGCGGGCGCGATTCACTGGGTCGATCCCGCAAGCGTGGCGGATCCTGGTGCGCTGACGAAGGGCTATGCGCAACTGTTCCAGCGCGAAGGCGGTACGTTCGCGCGCGGCGACGCCCGCACGCTCGAGCCGCAAGGCAAGGGCTGGCGGGTGCAGACCGACGAAGGGCCGGTCAGCGCCGGGCTTGCGGTCGTGGCGCTCGGTCCGTGGTCCGATCTCGTGACGAGGCCGCTTGGCTACCGCGTGCCGCTGATGGTCAAGCGCGGCTATCACATGCATTACGCGAGCGAGGCGCGTGCGCCGCTCGTACGCCCGGTCGTGGATATCGAGGGCGGCTATGTGGTGGCGCCCATGCGGCGCGGCTTGCGGCTCACTACGGGCGTGGAGCTTGCCACGCGCGAGCGTGCGCCGAACCATGCGCAACTCGATGCGGCGGAGCGCGAGGCGCGGCCCGTGTTCGGCCTCGGCAGACGGCTCGACGACACGCCGTGGATGGGCCTGCGCCCGTGCACGCCCGACATGCGCCCGCTCCTTGGGCCAGCGCCGCGTCACGCGGGGCTGTGGTTCGCGTTCGGTCACAACCATCATGGGCTGACGCTCGGACCGGTGACGGCGCGCCTGCTCGCCGAGCAGATCGCTGGCGAAACGCCGTTTACCGATCCCACGCCGTACTTGCCCGCGCGCTTCGGCTAACCGTCGAAGCCAGCCCGGCGGCAGGGCGGCGCTGCGCAGGTCAGTGCGCGCCCGCTGCGCCTCCGCCACCGCCGCCTCTCGTCGACTTCGTGATCCAGATAAGCGGAATGATCGCGAGGAAGATGATCGCCGAGATATAGAAGATGTCGTTCAGGCCCATCATCGCGGCCTGCGTCGTCAGCTGGAAATCGAACAACGCGCGTGCGGAAGGCTCGCTCAGGTTCAGCACCGTCTGGGTCCGCTCGATCGCCTGGACGAAGGTCGGGTTGTTCACGGAGGCCTGCTCTGTGAGCCGCGCGTGATGCAGGATCGTGCGGTTGTTCCAGGCGTTCGTCGCGATCGAGGTGCCCACCGCGCCGCAGAACACGCGCACGAAGTTCGAGAGGCCCGCCGCGGCCGGCACGCGCTGCGGCGGCTGCCCCGAGAGGATGATGGCCGTGAGCGGCACGAAGAAGAGCGCCATCGGGATGCCTTGCAGCAGGGTTGGCAGCACGAGGTGGAAGGTGTCGATCTCGGTCACGTAGCGCGAGCGCATGAAGAACACCACGGAAAACAGGATGAACGCGAGCGTCGCGATGATGCGCGCGTCCGAGCGCGGCAAGATGCGCCCGACCACGGGCGAAAGCAGCAGCGCAAAGATGCCGAGCGGCGCGGTCACGAGGCCGGCATCGACGGAGCGGTAATTCAGGTACACCTGCATCCATTGCGGCAGCAGCACGAGATTGCCGAAGAACACGCCATAAGCCACGGAAATCGCAATCGTCCCGCCGAGGAAGTTGCGTTGCCCGAACAGGCGCAAGTCGACGATCGGGTGCTCCTCGGTCAGCTCCCACACGAGGAAGAACGCGAAGCTGATGAGCGCGACGATGCCGAGCGTGACGATCACGGGCGAGTTGAACCAGTCGAGGTCCTTGCCCTTGTCGAGCATGATCTGCAGCGAGGCGACCCAGGCAACCAGCAGGCCGAGGCCCACGACGTCGATGGGCGGCTTGCGCGTGGCCGATTCGCGGTGGCGGTAGATCGTCCACGTCACGAAGGCCGCGAAGAAGCCCACTGGAATGTTGATGTAGAAGATCCACGCCCAGTTGTAGCTGTCGGTGATCCAGCCGCCGAGCGCGGGCCCGGCGATCGGGCCGACGGTCGTGGTCATCGCCCAGAAGGCGAGCGCGGTGGCCGATTTGTCCTTCGGCCAGGAACCGAGCAGGATGGCCTGCGAGAGTGGAATGAGCGGGCCGGCCACGGCGCCTTGCAGCACGCGCGCGACGAGCAGGAACGGCAGGTTCGGCGCGATGCCGCACAGCCAGGAGGCCAGCACGAACGAAAGGATCGAGGTGACGAACAGGCGCACCTGGCCGAAGCGCTGCGTGAGCCAGCCGGTGAGCGGAATGGAGACGGCATTGGCCGCCGCGAACACGGTGATGACCCACGTGCCTTCATCCACGGATACGCCGAGGTCGCCGGAGATGGTCGGAATGGCGACGTTGGCGATCGACGTGTCCAGCACGTTCATGAATGTAGCCATCGACACCGCGATGGTTGCGAGTACAAGCTTTGTTCCATGGAGCGGAGGTGGCGGTGCAGCTTGGGTTTGCACGGAATTTACCTCTATTGTGTTGTGAGCGTGGCGGCGCGCACGGCACGGTGCAGACACGCAGGAGCCGGTGGCGGGGTGGCTGTACGACGCCATGAAACAGGCGCTCGACACGGTGCACGCGGTGTGCCGCGACGCCGGTTGTCCGCCCGGTGCGGATGTCGCGGTCTGGCTGCGCGAGCGGCTGAAAAATCATAGGGTGTGATTTTTACGGAGGTATTGCCGGGGCGCGCAAGCCCTATCATCAAACCGCGACTGCACTGCCATGTCGATGCCTCATCTTTTTTGTTCAGGCGAAGCTGTTTCATTTTGGGCGCACTCGGTGCGCCCTTTTTTCGTTGTGGACGGGAATTTATGCGATTCAGTTATCGTGAAATTATTGGTATGCAAACTATTGTCAGATCGGTTGATACCACACAAATTGCTCCGTATCGTGCCGACTAAGATAAATGATTCATTCGGCAGGAGGGGATGCATGTCCGGAAGTACCATGACCCATCGTTCACGCACGGTGCTGGATGCCGTGGGGCGTGCGTATCCCGACGCATGGCGTTCGATCGAGCAGAAGCGCAAGCGCCTGATCCTGTCCGGCAGGGGCGACTGGCCGTCATGCTGCTATGCGCCGCTGGAGTGCATCACGCCGCTCGCCACGGCGAACGGTTCTTTCCTGCCGATCATACCGTGCAGTTGGAGGTGGGCGTGAGGCTCGGCGCAGCGATCCGCGATGCGCAGGCCCGGTCGCATGCGGCAGACGCAGGGTCCGGCGCAGGTGTGCGTCCGCATGTCCGCCGTGCCCACTGGCATACGTTCCTGAGCGGTGCGCGCCTGCGCGAGGACGGCAGCGCCATCCCGTCATCGGCGCGCAGACGCGAACTGCGCTGGATGCCGCCTGTGCCGGTGAACGTGCGTGACCTGGATGCACTGCCCGCGGTGATCCATCCGGTGTAGCAGAAAATCACACCCTGCGATTTTCCGGACGGGCTGGCCATAGACCCGGTGAACCGGGCGGCAACAGGTGACTTGATGCACGGCACGGACTGCCGGGGAGTTTGACGCAATGGCGATGGACCCGGAATTCCCAGAGCGCTATGTGCACGAGCTGCGCTACATCACTGCCTTGTTCGGCGAGTTCGCGCAGGGGCATCAGAAGATCGCCGCGAGGTTTGGTGCCCAGGCCGGCGAGGTCCATGATCCCTACGTGGAGCGGCTGCTCCAGGGGGCGGCTTTCGTCAATGCGCGCACGTGCATGCAACTCGACCGCTGGCCCCTTGAGATTCCGCTGCGCATCCTGGAGGGCGTCAACCCGAACTTCGCTGCGCCGCAGCCGTCGATGGGCGTGGTGCGCTTCTATCCCGACGCCCTGGCGGCGCACAGCCCGCAGGGCCTCACCCTGCCGCGTCACACGATGCTTACGATGGGTGAGGCCGGGGACAACGCCACGATCTGCGAATTCCTCACGAGCCAGCCGGTCGGCATATGGCCGCTCGGAATTGAATACCTGCGATTCGCCGGCATTCCCCCGGACATTCCTGGCCTGCATCGTTACCTCCATAACAGCGATGACATGACGCTTGTGCGAGGCGCATTGCGCATTCGCCTCGCGACCCTCAACGGTACGCCGCTCGCCCGCCTCGACGGACTGGACCGTCTGCCTGTTTACCTGTGTGGCAAGGAAGCACTGGCTTCGCGCCTGTTTGAGCTGATCCACACCAGCGTGGTCGGCATGGTGATGGGCGTGCCGGGTGAGTTCGACAAGAGCGACCTGTACGGTGCACAGACCCCCGGCATGTCAGGCATGCGGGTGGAGTACGAGGGGCTGGAGCCTGACGAAAGCCTCCTGCGTCCGGTGCGACCGAAGTTCCACGGCCAGATGCAGGTCCATGAACATTTTGCGCTGCCGTCCCGGTTCTGGTTCTTCACGCTCACGGGTCTGGCGGCGGGCCTGAAAAGGATTGAGGGGCCGGAAGTCGAGATCGTGCTGCTGCTCAACCGCGAAGTCGCGGCGTTCGACCAGCAGGTCGATGCGTCGCAGCTTGCACTTTTCTGCACACCCGTGACCAACTATTTTCCGGTCACGACGGCGCGGCTCGATATCAATCCGCAGAACGCCGAGCACCGGCTTGTGCCCGTGGTGGACAAACCGGATGATTACGGGGTGCATTCGGTCGATTTCGTGGTCGGTCAGGTGGACGAGGACTCGGAGCACATTCCCTTCCGTCCGCTTGACGCGGCCCTTTCCGACAATACGCGCCGCAGCCCGCGCTACTTCTCGCTGCGGCGTGAGCTGGAACTGGTCGGGGACAACGAACGGCGGTACCACACCCTTCAGCAGTTTGTCCGCACGCACACGTGGCTGAAACTGCTTGACTCCGCACGCGAGCCGGACGGCAGCGATATTCACCACCTCACGCTGCACGCCTGGCTGACCAACGGCGACCTGCCCTGCGTGCTGCCGCGCAATGGCGTGAACGACCTGATCGTGAAGGACGCGAAGTCCGTGGCGACGGTCGGGTTCGTGCGCGGGCCGACTGCGCCCAGGCTGCCGCTGGCCCACGGAGCGAGCGGCGATGCTGCCTGGGAGCTCGTGCGCCAGCTTCAACTGGAACTGGCGGTGTTTGACGACGAGTTTCACGAATCGTCGCCGGGCGAGGGCCTACGCCTGATGCTGCGCCCCTACCTGGGTGCTGGCGAGCCAGTCATGGCGCGTTTCCTCGACAGCCTTGTCGGCGCAAGCGTGAAACCGGTCTATGACATGCACCGCTACGGCAATGACGTGATGCCCATGCGTGGCCTCGCGGTCACGCTGACGTTCGATGAGGCGGTGCTCGACGGCTGGTCACCCTTCACCTTTGCGCTGGCGCTGGAGCGCTATGTCGCGCGCCATGTTTCACAGCATTCCTTTACCCGCACCACGCTCTGCACGAAGCAGCGCGGGGTGGTGTTTACCTGGCCCACGCGTGAGGGTACGCGCGGGGTTCTCTGACGGAGGTTGACGGATGGCATGGAATACCCAGCCGCGCACGCTGGAGGTGACGGGCGACGCGCTCCCGAAGTACTTCGACAGGCCGGTCTTCGAGACCGTGCGCCTGAGCGGCGTCGAGAAGCTCGGCAGGCTCTACGACTACTGGATCGATGTCCAGACGATCGAAGACATCCACCTCAGTCGGGTGCATGAATACGTCGATATCAACAAGCTGGTCGGCAAGCGCATGACGGTGAAGATTGCCATCGAGGGTAGCGGCACGGCGGGCGGTGAGGGCGGCGCAAACGTCGGGGCTGACGTTCGCGAACTGACGGGCGTGATTGCCGAGGCACACTCCGTCGGATCAGACGACCGGCGTGCACATTACCGCCTGCGCCTGCGCCCCATGCTCTGGCTGGCAAGCCTGAACCGGGAAAACCGGATATTCCGCGACAAGAATGTACGGGAGATTTCCGATGAAATCCTGAAGAAGTATCCGCTGACCGTCCGTTGGCGGCTCGTCGGTGCGTTCAACGGCAACGGCCCCTACCCGAAACGGGACTACCAGCGGCAGTACTGGGAGTCCGACTGGGACTATCTGAACCGCCAGTGGCAGGAGTGGGGTATCACGTTTTACTTCAATGGCGACGAACTGGTGCTGATGGATAACTCCGGTTATCCCCGGCATGGCGCAGCCTATGCCACGATCCGCTACCTCGACCGCAGCGGCCAGCGTATCGACGAAGAGCATATCCATAAACTGGAATATGCGCGTGCGTTGACTACCGGCAAGGTGGCGGTGATCGACTACGACTACACGCGGGCCACGGCGCGGTTTGGCCGCAGGGTGTCCAACTACCGGGATGCCGCGAACGACAATGCCGAGGAATATACCTGGGCAGATTACGCGCAGCCGCTCCAGGGTGCGATGGGCCTGAATGCAAAGCCCAACAATGACGAGTTCGAGGCCGACCACCTGGCGACCGTGCGCGCCGATGCGCACCGTAACAAGTCACTTGTCATCAAGGGTACGGGCAACCTGCGCGGGATGACGACCGGTCGGAAATTTGTGCTGGAAGGCTATCCGGTTGCCCCGGTCAACCAGAAGTATCTGGTGACGGGCACGAAGATCGAGATCGTGAACAACGACTCGGTCACGCAGGGCGGCGGGTTCAAGCGCGAGTACACGTGCAAAACGAAATTCACGGCGCAGCCATCGCAGCATGTATTTCGCACGCCGCTGAAGGCGGTCAAGCCCCAGGCGTTCGCGGAGAAGGCCATCGTGACGGGCCACGACAACGTCGGGGTCACGACCGATCCGATGGCGCGCGTGCGTGTCTGGTTCGTGTGGGACCGGGTAAACAAGCGCGACGAGAACGCGTCGTGCTGGGTGCCGCTCTCGCAGATGTGGCAGGGGCAGCGCTACGGGGGCATGTGGATTCCGCGCGTGAACGATCACGTGTACATAGGATACCTGAATTCTGATCCCGACCGGCCCTTCATCCTCGGCAGCCACGTGACGGATCGCAATGTGGCACCGTGGGACCTGTACGCGAATCATGCGCTCTCGGGCTGGCGTAGCCAGGACCTGGGCGGGTATGGCAAGGGGTCCAACGCGGTGGTGACGGACGACACGCCTGGCAAGCTCCAGGTGCAGGTCACGAGCGACTACGCCAACTCACGCGTCGTGGCGGGCTACAACACCCGTATCGATGGTGATAGGGGACGCACGGAGGCGCGCGGCGAGGGCATTGAGATTGCCACCGATGCCCACG
>NZ_DATJWR010000444.1:0-9997 GCF_035501035.1 Paraburkholderia sp. | reverse complement strand
AGTTCACCTGCCAGACGCAGGGCCATCGACTTCTCGCTGCGCTTCTTCGCGGCTTCACGCAGCCAACGCATCGCCAATGCCATACGACGCGAGGGGCGCACTTCGACCGGAACCTGATAGTTCGCACCACCAACGCGGCGGCTCTTCACTTCGACCACCGGCTTGACGTTGTTGAGCGCTACGGTGAACACTTCCAGCGGGTCCTTGCCACCCTTGGTCTGGATCTGTTCAAAAGCGCCGTACACGATACGCTCGGCAACCGACTTCTTGCCGGAGAGCATCAGCACGTTCATGAACTTGGCTACATCTACGTTGCCGAACTTCGGATCCGGCAACACTTCCCGCTTGGGGACTTCGCGACGACGCGGCATGTTTCTTCCTTTAACTTTTCAGTTGAAGCGCGGGATGATCCCGAGGTGATCTCTTTGCGCTCCGCGGCCACCAACTAACCCGATTCATCCCGGGTTTTACATCCCCGGACTTACCAGCCTGGTCGGGTGACCACTTACTCGACAGCACCGGCCAATCCGGCACCTGTCGCTTTTATCGTCAGCACTCTCGCGAGCACGACGACACCTGATTCTTACTTCGCAGCCTTCGCGCGCTTCGCGCCGTACTTCGAACGAGCCTGCTTACGATCCTTGACGCCCTGGGTATCCAGCGAGCCGCGAACCATGTGGTAACGCACACCCGGCAAGTCCTTCACACGGCCGCCGCGAATCAGCACGACCGAGTGCTCTTGCAGGTTGTGGCCTTCACCACCGATGTACGAAATGACTTCGAAGCCGTTCGTCAAGCGAACCTTGGCGACCTTACGGAGTGCCGAGTTCGGCTTCTTCGGCGTCGTCGTGTACACGCGGGTGCACACGCCGCGACGCTGCGGGCAGTCCTGCAGGGCCGGGCTCTTGCTCTTCGAAGCTTCCGAAGCGCGGCCTTTGCGAACCAGTTGATTGATGGTTGGCATTGCTTATTCCTGGTTTATTCCTGAAATTTAACAAAATCGACGCATTTATTTCCGGGCAAAGCGAAAACGCATGCGGATCGAACTCCGGAACTCGCTATCCGACGTCAGTTTTCAGCAGCCAGACCAACAAGCGCTGACGAACGCAGGCATCCCAAGAACCGGAACCTAACATGATATTCCGGAAAGACCAAGCGAGTCAATGGCTTGCAACATTTCGGACGACGGAGGAAGTCTTAGTGTCGTGATATTGCGGCGGCTTTCAGACTGCCCCGGCAGGCGCCCGCACGCTTTATTCGTCGCCGACGACCTCGACGAGTTCCTCGCCGAAGCGCTCGAGCTTGCGCGCGCCGATGCCCGGAATGTCGCGCAGCTTGTCGACCGATTCCGGGCCGTTGCGCGCGATTTCCGCCAGCGTGGCGTCGTGAAAGATGACGTAGGCCGGCACGCCCTCGCTCTTCGCGGTTTCGGTGCGCCACAAGCGCAGGCGCTCCCAGCGCGCGCGCTGACGCGGGCTCATGCCAAGGGTCGGATCAGCGCGCTCGCTCGTGCGGCCCGAAGAGGTCCGCGTGCGCGTGGGCTTCACGTAGCGGCGCATCGTGACATGCTGCTCGCCCTTCAAGACCGCCTTGCTCGCTTCGGTCAGCACGAGCGCGCCGTAGCCGTCATGGTCTACGGTGAGATAGCCGAACGCCACCAGCTGGCGGAAAATCGCGCGCCATTCGGGCTCCGAAAGCGCGGAGCCAATACCGAACGTGGAAATTTTCTCGTGCCCGCGCTGCTGGATCTTCTCGGTGCGGTTGCCACGCAGAATGTCGATCAGGTGGCCAGCGCCAAAGTTGAAGCCGCTCGCACGCTGCGCGCGGAACACGCAGGAAAGCGCCATTTGCGCTTCGCGCGTGGCGTCCCACGTGGCGGGTGGCTCGAGGCAGGTGTCGCAGTTGCCACAAGGTTTGCTCTCTTCGCCGAAGTAAGCCAGCAGACGCACACGCCGGCACGTGGCCGTTTCACACAGGCCGAGCAGCGCGTCGAGCTTGCTTGTCTGCACGCGCTTGTGCTGATCGTCGGCTTCGGACTCGTCGATCATCTTGCGCTGCTGCACCACGTCGCCGAGACCGTAGGCCATCCAGGCGTTCGCCGCCAGCCCGTCGCGGCCCGCGCGGCCGGTTTCCTGGTAGTAGCCTTCCACGCTCTTGGGCAAATCCAGGTGCGCGACGAAGCGCACGTCCGGCTTGTCGATACCCATGCCGAATGCGATGGTGGCGCACATCACCACGCCCTCCTCGCGCTGGAAAAGCTCCTGGTGCTTCTGCCGCACCTCGAATTCCATGCCGGCGTGGTACGGCAGCGCACGCAGCCCCTGCCCCTTCAGCCACTCCGCCGTTTCCTCGACCTTGCGGCGCGAGAGGCAATACACCACACCCGCGTCCGTGGTGCCATCGGCGCGCGTATGCTCCGCGCGGATAAAGTCGAGCAGCTGCGTACGCGCGTTGTCCTTCTCGACGATGCGGTAGCGGATGTTCGGCCGGTCGAAGCTCGATACGAACACGCGCGCGTCGTCGAGCGCGAGGCGATGCACGATCTCGTCGCGCGTGATGGCGTCGGCGGTTGCCGTGAGCGCGATGCGCGGTACGTCCGGAAAGCGCTCGTGCAGCACCGAGAGCTGGATGTACTCGGGCCGGAAGTCGTGGCCCCATTGCGACACGCAGTGCGCCTCGTCGATCGCGAAGAGGCCGATGCGCGTGCGCTCGAGCAGATCGAGGAAGCGCGGCGTCATCAGACGCTCGGGTGCGACATAGAGCAGATCGAGATCGCCCTCGCGCAGCGCTCGCTCAGTAGCAGCGGCTTCCGCGCCGCTCAACGTCGAATTGAGATACGCTGCGCGCACGCCGACTTCCGTGAGCGCGGCCACCTGGTCCTGCATGAGCGCGATGAGCGGCGACACGACGATGCCCGCCCCGAGCCCCGCTTCGTGCCGTACTAGCGCGGGGATCTGGTAGCAGAGCGATTTGCCGCCGCCGGTCGGCATGAGCACCAGCGAATCGCCGCCCGCCGCGACGTGCTCGACGATCTCGGCTTGCTGCCCTCTAAATACGGGATAACCGAAGACTTCGTTGAGGATTTCGAGGGAGCGGGACATGAAGGCGGTGAGCGAACGGAGCAGAGGTCGTGCCCGGATTTTACCAACCCGGACGAGCCTTGACCGTCGCTACCGCGAAGATTGGCCATTCGGCCGGGGAAAAAGCGGAGAAACCCGATGTGGATTGCGCCCCGGACGTGTTCAGGGCGCGCAGTCGATGCGCTCAGGCGACGCGGCCGCCGTGCCCGCACGCGACCCGAATCGCGCCGACGATCGTCACGCCCCCGGCAATGGCCGAGCCGAGCATGAGCGCCCCCACCGGCAGCAGCGCGGCGCTGCCAGCGACGAGGATGAGCGAGCCGAGCGTGAGCAGCGCGCCCCCCAGCTTCACCCTGCCCGCGAGCTGCATGATGAAGCCGATGATCAGAAACGCCCACAGGATCAGAAAAGTCGCAAAAAACGACGCTGCCTGCCCGTTCCCGACGTGATGCAGCAGATGCGAAAAATTGGCGATGCACGCCGCCAGGTTCAGGATCAGACCGGCGCCTACGACCCACATGATTACCGCCTCCAGATTTGGATAAAAGCCACGCGCAGCGTACGAAAAACCGTCCGCAGGCAAACATGGCGCGCTACGTTAGCACGCATCCTCGCGGCGCGCAGCCATTGCGCCTGCCCTGCGACGTAACGCAGCAGATCAGAACCGGTTACCCAACTGGAAGTAGACGTTGTGCACCCCGCGCGGCGCCACTGCTACACCGAAATACACCGGACCGATCGCCGTCGTCGTCCCAACGAACACACTCGTGCTGCTGAGCCAGGGACCGTGGGCGAACTCTTTCGAGGTGTTCCACACATTGCCGGCTTCGAGGCTTAAGCCTGCGAACAGTCCTCGCAGCGGGCCCGAGCCGCCTTTCGCAAGCTGCGCGAGCCCGGTGAGCCGCCCGTACAGAATGTAAGCGCCGCTGAACTGGTCCTGCGCATATGCTGAAAGACGCTGGAAGCCACCAAGGCTGAACACATAGGCAGGCGCGTCGCGCTTGCCCCCGGTCGGGCCGCCCACCTCGAACGCCGCATTCAGGCTGAAGATTCCATGACTCGCCGCCCACAAACCGCGCGCCTGCGCGATGTCATAGCTATCCTCTTCGCTGCCGAGCCCCACCTCGGCGCGGGTGTCGACATAGAAGCCATGTCGCGGGAAAACCGGGTCGTCGAGCTGATCGATCTTGACCGAGACAGTTGCAACAGTCTGGGTCAACGACGAAAACGACAGTTTGCTGATCTGCCACCCGCCCGTGCCATCGCCTTCGTCGACTTGGGCCAGAATCGACGATCGTGGCTGAAACGACGTGCGCGCCCGCGCCACACCCGCGCGGGCCTCGCCCCAATGGCCGAGCGGCACGCCAATGTCCAGGCCCACGCGCATATCCTGTTGCAGATACGACGCCACTGGGCGCCCGTTCGTATCGTTGTCCCCATAGACGTTCACATCATTGCGGCGAATCGACGCATAAGGCGCGAGATAAACCTGACCGAAGACCGGCTGGCGCAATTCGGTACGCCAGCCAAGGTCGCGACTGCCCAGCACGACGTCATTGCGCCACGACAAACCGCTTTGCGTGATCCACGGCAGGCGATGACCGATCTGCAGCGTGAACGCCCCGTCGCCGTCGAAATTCGTCGACACACCCAGGCCGAACAGCAGAAAATTCGGCCCCCAGCTTTTCTCGTTCGCCTCGACGCGCAACACCCGGTCGCCCGGCGGCCCGGTGAGCGTCTGCGACACGCTCTCGAAGTCACCGGTTTGCACCAGCCGGGCCAGATCGTTGTCCACCTCGGCGGAGTCATAGACGTCGCCCGGTTTCAGGTGCAACGCCTGCTCGACCCGGCTTTGCGGCACACGCCCGGCCGTCGCGATTTCAATGCGGTCGATGCGCGTATCGGGCGGCAGCGCGGCGTCATGCGCCAGACCCGCGCGCCAGGACGCATACTGCGCCTCGCCCGGCGAAAGCGCCGCAAGTCGCCCGGCGCTTTGCGTGGCCGCCTCCACACCGGCCGCGACACTCTCTTTCATCGCGCCGAAGTCGGTGAACGAGAGCGGGCCGAGTTCGGGCTCCAGCAGGATATCCGTCGGCCGCAACGTCGCCTTTTGCGCAACCACATCGCGCGACATCATGAGCCGGATCATTTGCGAGGTCACCGCGGCCATCGAGTCGAGCTGGTCTGCGCGCTTGAGCTGCGTGCCGATGTCAACGGCAATCACGATATCCGCGCCCATCTGCCGCGCGACGTCGATCGGCAGATTCGAGGCAGCGCCGCCGTCGATCAGCGTACGGCCGTCAACCCTGGCCGGCGCGAACAGGCCGGGCACCGCCATGCTGGCGCGCACCGCAAGAGGCAGCGAACCGTTGTGCAACACGACCCGCTCGCCGGTCTCCAGATCGGTCGCAACCGCGCGAAAGGGAATTGGCAACCGGTCGAAGTCAATGTCACCGGGATATTGCCCCGTATTGGTACGCAACAACGCGGTGAGCTTGTTGCCCTGCACGAGGCCGTTTGAAAGTTTCAGTCGCCCGTCGCCAAAGCCCATCGGCACGCCGATCGGATACTTGAAACCATCCTCGCGCGACGACTCGGGCAATTCCGGCCGGGCATCGCGATCGAAGGCGACATCGCTCAGGTCGAGCTTCGACAGCGCGCGCTCAATCGCATCGGCAGACATGCCGCTCGCGTAGAGCGCGCCAATCACGGCGCCCATGCTCGTCCCCGCGATGCAGTCGACGGGTACATGCAACGCCTCGAGTTCCTTCAGGACGCCAAGGTGTGCGTAACCGCGCGCGCCGCCGCCCGAGAGCGCGAGACAAATGCGCGGTCGTGATGCTTTCGTCGATGTCGTCGATGCCACCCATTCCATCGATGTCCCGGCGCTCGCCAGCGCTTGCGCCGGTCCCGTGATTTCCGCGTTGGCGGGATGGCCCAGCAAGGTTCCCGCCATCAACAAAGCGGCATATGCAATACGTCGCCACATGCTGCTACTCACTCGCCAGGCTGTGTGCGAGAGCCACATACTGATTCATCGCGCGCGCTCGCGATATGCCGCGCAACTCGGCCCATGAATCATATTTCGCACGACTCACCACATCCATCATGCCGGGCCGATCACCTTCGACATCGCCGAAACGCGCCTGCTTGTAGAGCGCCCGAAGCCGCAACATGACCGACGGCGCGAGCGGACGCGAAATGGTACCGACCTGCGCAACCGCGTTCTCGAATGCCGCGTCCAGTGCGCCACCAGCGGGCAACTCGTTCGCCGGAGCAGGCTCCGGTTGTGCCGCCTGTAAACCGGCGCCGCTGACCGACCCGGCAGCCGCGCTCCAGAAAGCGTCCTCGCTGGCACGATCGTCCGGCTCGTAGTTGACGGCACAAATCCGGCCGTTACCAAACTCCATGTCGAGAACACCGCTTGCCTTAAGCTTCGATCCGGCAGCCTCGGCCTCGCTGAAAATGCGAATACTCACCTTGTCGCTGTCGAAGCCCGGTTCGCCGAAACCGGTCACGCGAAACGTATTCGCGGATAGCGTCACGAACTGCGAAAAGAGATCGATCAGTGCGTTGCGGTCCCCATACACCCGGGCCACCGGGCTCGAGCCTCGCTGGTCCCAGCGGACACCGGCGGAAAACAGGGGGAATACCGCTTCGTAGGATCGCTCGCGCATACCTTGAGTGAAGCGCTCGACGAGCGATTGAATCTCGGCCGGCGTGCACGGCTGCATTTGCGCACCGTCGTCACACTCCAGTTCGGTGACGTCAAAAAACTCAAGCACGCTGCTGGCGACGCGAGCGCGGTCGTTATCGACACAAATCATGTGATAGCTGTTTTCGAGCACGACGACGCGAGCATCCTGCGCCGTGCTCGCGATGAATTCCGCCGACTTCAGGCTGGTCAACTCGTCTTCACGCGCATGGACGACCAGCGTCGGACACTGGACCTGCGGCAGGTCGCGCATAACTTGCCGACGCAGCCGATCCACCTCGCGCACGCAGGCGAGCGGCACCCATCGGTAGTGGAAATTGTCGCCACGCGCGAATTTCGCCTTGACGATGCTGCGCACGAGTTCGTTCTTGATTCCATAGGGCTCGCCTTCCTCGATCTTCATCTTCGAAGGCAGGAACGGCAGCCGGTAGGCAACGTGACGCGCACCGCGCCACCAGGGCGTGCTCCATCCGTCGATATAGATCGGCGGCGCGAGCGTGACGAGGCGCCCCTTGCCATGCCGCTCGATTGCGCACAGTGCGGTCGCCAGCAGCGCCCCCATGCACATGCCCATCACATGAAAAACCTCGTATTGATCCACGACCTCGCGGTACTTCTGCCTGACCGCTTCGACCCACATTTCGGCGCTGACCGTTACCAGGTCCTCCGGCGTGGTGCCATGCCCTGGCAGCGTCAGCGAATGGGTCTCGATGCCGCAGCGTTTCAAATGCCGATGCATGGAGCCCAGGTCATACTGCGTGCCGCCCAATCCATGAATGAGCAACGCGCCAATTCGTGCAGCCATGGCTCACCTCACCGAAGGCGGCTGCTGCCACACGCCGGCCACGAATGCAACGCGGCCATTGCCATCCGTGAGCGCCGACCCGGCATCGACCAGGTCGATCCATTCGTTCGCCGCCGACGCATGCGCAAGACGCAGCGACAGATGCGCGGGCTCCGGCTGCGGGGGCGCTTCGGACGTATTCCAGCGCGCGCGCAAACACTCACGATCCTGCGGGTGCAAGCGCGCGAGCACGGCTTCGGTTGTCGAGAGCGCCTCGGCCGGATAGCCGGTCAGACGTGAAACGTCGCCTCGCCATTGGACGCTCTGGGTCTCGGAATCGACCGTGTAGGCGATCATCCCGCCGCCGGCGAGCGCGAGTTCGAGGTCCGTGCGCCATCGATCGGCCTGGATATAGGCTTGCGCTTCCGCTTCGCGCAACGCGTGCACGATCAGCACGAGCATCGCGGATACGCCGAGGTACAACTGCGCCTGCAACAACGACAGCGAGACCGTAGCCGATTGCGGCGCGAACGGCCCATCGCCGTGCGCCGTATGACCGAGGGAGATCAACGTCAGCGCGAGGACGGCAAGCGTGCCGCCTCGCGCCCCGCTGACGATCGAGACGATGACGACACAGAACATCGGCAAATAGAGCGGACATGTGATGCCGGCCGCATTCAGCCAATGCGCCGAGGCGTTATCGAAGAGCCACCATGTCACGCCGACCATCACGGCGAAAGAGGCATATCCGACCAGTTCGAGACGCACACTGCGTTGCGCGGAGCGCTTCGCGCGGAACTGCGCCCATACTGCAAGAAGCGGCAGCGTGATGCACACGCCGACAAAAATCGCAGCACTCCATTCGCACAGCGGCACGAATAGCGGCATGCCTTTCGTCGCCGCGAAGTAGAGCGCACCGCCGCCGCCAAGCAGCACCGCGCTCACCAGCGCGGCAACGACTACGGCTTTGAGCAGATGCAAACCCTCGAGCGGAACGCGCATCCTGCGCACGATCGTCGCTGCGATCAACGGGGCGACACCCGCCAGCGCGCCAAGCACGAGCGACGACGGAATATCGCGCCCACCCAGGTAAGACAGAACGGACTGGACCAGCGCGAAGGCGACCGCTAGCGGAGCAATCGACGTGGCGCGAGACAGCAACATGGCCGCCAGACTGACGCCCGCAGGCAACCAGACATATGGCGCGTGCGCTTCGGAATTAACGTTGAACTGGCCCGAGAGGGCTCCAGTTGCAAGATAAAGGCATAGCCACGATGCCGCATGGGATAGCGGCATCCTACGATTTTCAACGTCCATTTCACAGCCGGAGTTAAGTCGATGCGCCGGGCAATTCGCGCGTGCGCATCGTGAGAATCAGTGAGATGTCGATGCGGCTTCTGGGAACTAGAAACGATGAAAGCATCGACAGTGGCCGATCATAGATAGGTCGATTGCCGAAGAATGTAGGACTATTCTTAAAATATCAGGACTAAATTACACAAATAGTCTTATTCATACACAATTAATCGATATTAATAATATTCCAGTAATGAAATTGATAATTTTCGATTTCATCACCAGACCATCCAGAAGTGGCCGCACCAATCGGCATAGGGGACGGCCATGAGGCCGTACCCCTGCCACACCACCCGGCATGCGGGTCCGCACCGGGCGGTTCGGGAGGTTGAGGTTATGAGAGGCGTGGCGCACCCAGCCGATCGAAGTATGCGAGGGTCATGCAGTTGCGCTTCACTTCATTCGCTGTGACCAGCTTATGGCGGGACTTGCACCCGCAGGAGTGCGCCCATGCTGGGCGCACAAATAAAAAGCCGCCCGGTTAAAAACCGGGCGGCTTTTACGATGCCATTCAGGTAAGAGCGCGAGAGGCGGCATACGCCGCCCCGCGCTTACTCGTCCGTCGTGTGCGATTGTTGCGGCTGCTCCGCGGCCGGGGCTTCCGGCGTGCCGAACTCGAACGCTTCTTCCGCTGCGATCTGGTCGAAACGCTCGCGATCCGACGTTTCCTTCGCCTTGCGCGCCTTGTGGAACGCGAGGCCGGTACCGGCCGGGATCAGACGACCGACGATCACGTTTTCCTTCAGGCCACGCAGATCGTCGCGCTTGCCCATGATCGCCGCTTCGGTCAGCACGCGGGTCGTTTCCTGGAACGATGCCGCCGAGATGAACGAGTCGGTCGAAAGCGACGCCTTAGTGATACCGAGCAGCACGTTCTCGTACGTTGCCGGGCGCTTGTCGTCCGCGTTCATACGGTCGTTTTCGTCCAGCATGTCCGAACGCTCGACCTGCTCGCCCGGGATGAAGCGCGTATCGCCGTTGTCGACGATCTGCACACGACGCAGCATCTGACGCACGATCACTTCGATGTGCTTGTCGTTGATCTTCACGCCCTGCAGACGG
>NZ_DATJWR010000443.1:0-9667 GCF_035501035.1 Paraburkholderia sp. | reverse complement strand
CAGGCCGACGGTCATACGCAGCGCGCCGTACACCACCAGGCCGCCGATGAAGGCGATCACGATGCCGGCAAGCGTACCGACGATCTGCGCGCCGAGCGACACGCCGCCGATCCCGCCCAGCCAGCGCACGCCGAAGATCCCCGCGGCGATGCCGCCCCAGGCGCCGCACAGGCCGTGCAGCGGCCACACGCCGAGCACGTCGTCGATGCGCCAGCGGTTTTGCACGCAGGTGAACATATAGACGAACAGCACGCCCGCCACCACGCCCGTCACGAGCGCGCCGAGCGGATGCATCACGTCCGAGCCCGCACACACGGCCACGAGCCCCGCGAGCGGCCCGTTATAGGTGAAGCCCGGATCGTTGCGGCCCGCGAGCCAGGCGGCGAGCGTGCCGCCAACCATCGCCATCAGCGAGTTCACGGCGACGAGGCCGCTGATCTTGTCGATGGTCTGCGCGCTCATCACGTTGAAGCCGAACCAGCCCACCGCGAGCACCCAGGCGCCGAGCGCGAGAAACGGAATGTTCGAGGGTGGGTGTGCGGCGACGCGTCCGTCGCGCGTATAGCGGCCGTGGCGCGGCCCGAGCAGCAGCACGGCGGGCAGCGCGACCCAGCCGCCGAACGCGTGCACGACGACCGAGCCCGCGAAGTCATGGAACGGCACGCCGAACACGTGCGTGATCGCATCTTCGAAGCCGAGGCGGTTGTTCCAGGCCATGCCCTCGAAGAACGGGTAGATGAACCCGACGATCACGAAGGTCGCGAACAACTGCGGGTTGAACTTCGAACGCTCCGCAATGCCCCCCGACACGATGGCCGGAATTGCCGCCGCGAAGGTGAGCAGGAAGAAGAAGCGCACGAGCGCGTAGCCATTGTGCTCGGCGAGCACGTCGGCGTGCGAGAAGAACTGCACGCCGTAGGCGAGCGTGTAGCCGATGAAGAAGTACGCGATCGTCGAGACGGAAAAATCGACGAGGATCTTCACGAGCGCGTTGACCTGATTCTTCTTGCGCACGGTGCCGAGTTCGAGAAACGCGAACCCCGCGTGCATGGCGAGCACCATCGCTGCGCCCAGCAGCAGAAACAGCGTGTCGGTGCCGGTCTTGAGATTGTCCATCTGGCTTCCTGCGTTTGCCCAAAATGGGCGCATAGTCAGCAAGATGCGGGCCAGCTTCGGCGCCAAACTGGTGAATGACTCGTGGGAGAGCGCGTTATGCCGGTGCGCGCGTGCACCGAAGCGGGAAGAGACAAAAATCGGCTCTGCGAACATGGTGCGGATGGGCGCTTCGCATGCACCACATCCCGGCACGATTTCGGGGCTTGCGCGCGAAGATGGGGAAGCGACGCGCCGGAATAGGGCGATTTATTCGATTTTCCTTTCCATATCAATGCGTTGTCGGCTATTCGAAAATCTCGGCGGGCCAGGCGAGGGCCGCGCGGGGATTCGCGTTCAGCCGCTTTCTCATCCGCGTACGTGGTGCGGATTCCACGCTCGGGCCCTCGCATTGGCAGCCGGGGCGCACATGGGTCGCAAACGTCGACATAATGGCCGGATCGCCACCTCACGCGCGTCCGGCCGCCCCGTACCCGCCACGCAATGCGCCTCACGACCAAAGGGCTTCTGCTGATCGCGATCCCCGCCGTATTCGAACTGAGCTTGCTGTCGGCCATCGTGAAGGCCGAGGCCGACGCTGAAGCCGCCGAGCGCTGGGGCCAGCACAGCCAGTCCGTGCTCGCGCAGACCGCGCGCGTGCTCGATCCGGTGCTGGTCGAGTCGGTACGGTTGCGCGGCGCGGTGGCCGCCAACGATACCGGCTTCTCGACGCCCGTTTCGATGTGGATGGACGTCGATAGCCGCATCGACCGCCTCGCCGATCTGGTTTCCGACAACCCGGCGCAGGTCGAGCGTGCCGTGCAGATCCGGCAGGCCGTGCAGACCTATCGCCAGTGGTCCGACCGCATCCAGGATTTGCTGCACTCGGGGCGCCGCGAAGAGCTCGCCGAGCGCTTTCGCGCGCTGACCGAAGCCGACGTGCTCGACCGCGTGCGCGCGCAGATCGTCTCGTTCCAGACCGAGGAGCGTCGCCTCGACGTGCTGCGCATGAGTGCCGCCGAAACCGCGCGCGCCCAGCAGCAGACGCTCGTGATGGCGGCCGTGATCGGCTCGATCGTGCTGGTCGCGCTCGCGGTATGGCTGTTCACGCGCGGCGTGCGCGGGCGGCTCGATGCGCTCTCCGACAATGCGAACCGCCTCGCGGCCAACGAGCCGCTCGCGCCGCTCACGGCGGGCAACGACGAGATCGCCGAGCTCGACCTCACGCTGCACGAGATCAGCCAGCGGCTCATCGAGGCCGAACGGCTGCGTCTTGGCTTTCAGGCGGACCTCGCGCGGCGCGCCGACCAGCTCGCGCGCATCAACGAAAATCTGCGCCAGCAGACCCAGGAAAACGAGATGTTCATTCACGGCGTGTCGCACGATCTGCGCGCGCCGCTCGTGAACCTGCAGGGCTTTTCGCGCGAGCTCAATCACGCGTGTCACGACCTGCGCGAGCGCGTGGCGCGGTCTTCCCTCACGCCCGAGGTGCGCGAACGCATCGAGAGGGTCATCGACGAGGACATCGGCGAGGCGCTGCGTTATTTGCAGACCGCCGTGCTGCGCGCTTCGCACATCATCGACGCGCTGCTGCGCCTCGCGCGCGTGGGGCGCGTGGAGTACCGGCGCCAGCGCGTGGGCGTGCAGGACATCGTGCAGCGCGTGGTCGACGCGATGCATGCCTCGATCCGCGCGCGCGGGGCGCAGGTGAGCGTGCGTCTGCTGCCTGACGTGTGGGGCGACCCGACCGCGCTCGAACAGGTGTTTGCGAACCTGATCGGCAACGCGCTCAACTATCTCGATCCGGCGCGCGAAGGGCGGATCGAGATCGGCACGGCTAGCGCGCCGCCGGGCGTCGAGTCGCTGCAGATTTTCTACGTGCGCGACAACGGACTCGGCATTCCCGAAGTGGGCCTGCCGCGGCTTTTTCAGGCGTTTGCCCGCATGCACGGCAACGTCGCGCCGGGCGAGGGTATCGGGCTTGCGCTAGTGCGCCGCGTGGTGGAGCGGCACGGCGGGCGCGTCTGGGTGGAATCGACGGAGGGCGAGGGCACGACGTTCTATCTGTCGTTGCCGGATGCGCTTGCGGTCGCGCCGCCCGCGCCCGGCGACGCGGACCAGATCATCAGCGCGCTCGAACGCGCGGAGCGCACGGAAGGCGCATCGGGCAGCGTTGCGGGCAATGACGCAAACGATGGCGCGAGTGGCGCCAACTTGAAAGGCCGCGAACGAGGCGATACGCGGGCGACACCTGCAACGGCCGTGAGACCGCCCGCCGGCGCTTAAGACGGCCTTCAACGATAGGCGGCCTTCAACGATAGGCGGCCTTCAACGATAGACGGCCTTCAACGATAGGCGGTCTTCAACGATAGGCGGCCTTCAACCGATGCCGATGCGGCTCTCGGCCACAGCGGCAAATGCCGTGAATAAGTTCAGAACGCGCTGAAGATGCGGCGCGGCTTGAGCAGCCGGCTCGCGCGAAACAACCAGATGCCGCCCACGGCAACGAGCGCGAATGCCACGGCGAGCACAATGCGAGGATTCAGGGCGAGGCCGAACGTCGCGCCCCGCGGCACGACGAAGCTGCGCACGAGCATGAGCAGCGCCAACCACAACGCGAGCGCCGCCTGCACCAGCAGACGCGTGCCATGCGCGTGGCGCGCGCGGTCGACCAAGCTGCCTTTGCGTCCGCCGCGCGAACAAAAAAAGGCGATCGCCGTCAAGGCGATCGCGAGTATGACAATCCAGTCCATCAGATCCATCGACACGCACTCCGTATAACTGCCGGCTATTCTGGCCAGCGGCGGTGTGCGGCGATATCAGACCAATCCGAATCAGCGCTCGGGGCGCGCCTTGCCGCATGGGCAAGGCAGGCGCTTACGGCTCGATGCGCGTGCCAAGCAGGGCGAGGAACTGGCGCAGCCATTCGGGGTGGGCGGGCCACGCGGGCGCGGTCACGAACGGCGCGTCGGTGACGGCGCTGTCGATCGCGATGTCGGCATATTCGCCGCCCGCGAGCCGCACCTCGGGGGCGCAGGCCGGGTAGGCCGAAATGCGCTTGCCGCGGATCACTTCGGCTGCAGCGAGCAACTGCGCCGCATGGCAGATTGCCGCAATGGGCTTGTTCGCGTGCGCAAAGTGGCGCACCAGCTCGATGACCTTCGGGTTCAGGCGCAGGTATTCGGGCGCGCGGCCACCCGCGATGGCGAGGGCGTCGTAGCTGGCGGCATCGATTTCGTCGAAGCTCGCATTGAGCGCGAACTGGTGGCCCGGCTTCTCGGTATAGGTCTGGTCGCCTTCGAAGTCGTGGATGGCGGTCTTCACGCGTTCGCCGGCCTTCTTGCCGGGGCAGACGGCGTCGACGCGATGGCCGACGGCCTGCAGCGCCTGGAACGGCACCATGGTTTCATAGTCTTCGGCGAAGTCGCCGGTGAGGAACAGGATCTTCTTGACTGCCATCGTGTGTCTCCGGGAGTGGACGGTGGAACAGATCGTGTGCCCCCGGAGTCTACCTGAACATGTTTGACGATTTCGCAAAGCTTTCCCGCGCGGGCGCAGAGGCGGCTTCCATCGGCTGGCGGCCCTATGTGCCGGGCCGCGACGCGGCAGCGCTCGCCGCACTGTTTCGCGCGTCCGTCGCCACGCTCGCCGCTTCGCACTACGATGCGGCGCAGTGCGCCGCGTGGACCGCTGGCGCCGACGATCTGGCGGATTTCGATGCGCGGCTTGCGCGCGGCGTGACGCTAGTCGCGCAATGCGGCGAGGCAGTCGCCGCGTTCGGGCAGCTTTTTCCGCTCGATCACGTGGAGATGCTCTACGTGGCGCCCGCGTGGTCGCGCAGGGGCTTGGCGAGCGCGTTGATCGCACGCCTAGAAGCGCTCGCGCGCGAGGCGCATTCGAGCGTGTTGACCGTCGACGCGAGCGCGTTGGCACGGCCGGTTTTCGAACGCGCGGGCTTTGCGCTTATTTCGGCCGAAACGGTTTTGCGCGACGGCGTATCATTGCCGCGTTTTCATCTATGCAAGCCGCTTCACGCGGCGAATCTCTCAGGATGACCATGTTCTCGAAGGTTTTGACGAAAGGGCTCGGCCTCGCGCCGCTGTTCGTATGCGTGGCGCTCGTGGCCGGGTGCAACAAGCAGGACGCTTCCGCGCCCGACCTCAGCAAGCAGTCCGCTGACGCCATGAAGCAGGCCACGCAGGACGCCGCGAACCAGGCCGCCCAACAGGCGGCGAAAACGCTCGACAAGGCGGCGAGCTACGTGAACCAGCAGCTCGGTGCGGCGCAGCAGAAGCTCGACTCGTCCGCTTCGCAGGGCCAGGCGGCGAGTGCGTCCACGGCCGAGCTGGCTTCGTCGGCGCAGGGGCAATTGCGCGACGCCGCAAGCGCGGCGCAAGCCCTGGTCGGGCATGCCGCCGCGGCCACCGGCACGGGCCTGACGAGCGCGGGGCATTCGCTGCAGCGCTGGGCGAGCAGCGCGGCAAGCGCATCGACGCCGGGGCAGGCATCGGATGCGTCGCAGTGAGGGCGTGCCAGTGCACGCCGGCTTCAGGTGTTGACGCTACGGATTAATGTAACTATCATGATTACACATTTTGGCGCGCGGGCGCGCCGCCCGCACATGGCAGGTTCGTTGTGAATACGAGTAGCCGTTTTGCATTCGCCGTACACGTGCTCGCGTTGCTGGCGCAGCAGGAGGGCGTGCCGCTTTCTTCGGAGATCATCGCGGGCAGCGTGAACACGAATCCCGCGCTGATCCGTCGCCTGTTGTCGATGCTCGCCAATGCGGGCCTCACGGCGTCGCAACTGGGCGCGGGCGGCGGCGCGCTGCTGGCTCGCGAGCCGCATGCGATCACGCTGCTCGACGTCTACCGCGCGGTCGACGACGCGCAGTTGTTCGCGATGCATCGCGAGGAGCCGAATCCCGCCTGCATGGTCGGGCGGCATATCCAGCAGACGCTGCGTGGCGTAATAGACGATGCGCAGCGCGCGATGGAGGCGTCGCTCGCCACGCGCACGCTCGCGGACGTCGTCGACGACATGGCGCGCAGCGAGCGCAAGCTCGAACGTTCGCGCACGCGGCGCGCGTGAGTGAGCGAGGCCTCGAGCCACACGCCGGCGCAAGACGTGCGATCTAACGCATCACCGGGGCAGTGCCCCGTTTTTTCATCCCTTAAATGTAACTTTAATAGTTACATAAATACCGAGGACAGGAGTCAGTTCATGAGCAAGACGCTGAAAATCGCCCTTTTTGGTGCAACGGGTATGGTCGGTTCGCGCATTGTCGCCGAAGCGGCGCGCCGCGGCCACAAGGTGAGCGCGCTGGTGCGCCAGCCCGAGCGGGTTGCGGCAGCGCCTGAGCTGGCTGGGCCGAACATCGAGGCGGCGAAGGCCGACCTGCTCGACGCCGCGAGCGTCGGCGCCGCGGTGCGCGGCCACGACGTGGTCGCGAGCGCCTACGCGCCGCCGAAGGACCGGCTCGGCGACCTGCTGATCGCGAGCCGCGCACTGGTGGAAGGCGTACGCGCGGCGGGGCTGCGGCGTCTCGTGGTGGTGGGCGGCGCGGGCTCGCTCGAGGTGGCGCCGGGCAAGCAGCTCGTCGATACCGACGGTTTTCCCGACGCCTACAAGGCGATCGCACTCGCGCATCGCGAGGCCTTCGACTACTACCGCACGGTCACCGACATCGACTGGACCTTCTTTGCGCCGGCCGCGATCATCGCCCCGGGCGAGCGCACCGGCACGTTGCGCACCGGCGCGCAAACGCTGATCGCCGACGCCAACGGCGAGAGCCGCATTTCGGCCGAGGACTACGCGATCGCCTTTGTCGACGAACTCGAGCAGGGCCGCTTCATTCGTCAGATCGCCACGGGCGCGTACTGAAGCTGACGCTCGCGCGGAGCGCTGACTAAGTCGCTGACAAACTGTTACGCAAGCGCGAGGCGCGAGCATGCGGAGTGCGGCTAAACTGGGACGTCCTGATTTTGCCCCTCCGCCATGAATCCCCGCATCGGAAGCGATGGCGCGGGCGCCGGGCCGTCGCGCATGCAAAACGGCCCGGCGGATCGTGCACTTCTTTCGGGCGCCGCGCCGGCACGCTACCTGTCGCGCGCGCTCATGCTCCTGGTATGGCTCGCCGCGTGTCTGGCCATGCCGCTGCCAGCCGCCGCACAGGGCGCGGCGGCCCCCGTGCTTCCCGCGCTCAAGAGCCTCATTACCGGGGCGCCGCCTGCTGCTTCGGGGGCGTCGGCGGCTGAGGCCGCCTCGGCGCCTTCACCCGCGAGCCAGGCCGAGTTCACGCGCTCGCTCGACAGCGTGATTGCCACGCTCGAGAACGAGCGCCAGCGCACCGCGCTCGTCAACCAGCTCAAGAAGCTGCGCAGCGCGTCGGAGAACGTGGCGCCCGCGGCCGCCTCGGGCGCGGCGGCGACTTCGGGCCTGCTCGGCGCGATCGCATCGGGCCTCGCCTCGGTCGAGGCGGACGCGCGCCGCGGCAGCAGTCCGGTTCACTACTGGGCCGGGCGTTTCAGTGCTGCCGGCAACGAGTTCTATGGCATTGCAGCGGGCTCGGAAGGGGAAAGCGCCGGCCACATCGTGTTCGACCTGTTCGCGATGCTGCTCGGCTGGGGCGTGTGCGCGGCGGTGCTGCGCTGGATCGAGCGTCGCCTGTTGCGGCGTTTCGATGTCGCGACGGGCCTGCAGCCCAATCCGCGCACCGTCGAGCTCCTGATCTTCGTCGTGCATCGCGCGGCGCCATGGATCGTGGCGTTCGTCGGCGCGCTCGCGGTCGAGCGCGCGTTGCCGCAGGCGCTCGGGCGCACGCTCGGCCTCGTGATTGCCTACGCAATCGTCGCGGGCGCGGTGTTCTCATCGATCTGCCTCATCATGTTTTCGCTGTTCGGCTCCGGGCACCGGCGCGCGGCCGTGCGCGTGCTGATCGCGCGCTCGCGCCGGCTCCTCTTTGCGATCGGCGTGCTCGCCGCACTCGGCGACGCCGCGACCAATTTCGACGTCGCGCATCAGCTGGGCGTGAACCTGGCCGCGCTGGTGAGCACGGCGGCGAACATGGCGGTCGCCGTGCTCACGGCGACATTCGCCATCTGCTTCCGGCGCCCGGTCGCGCATCTGATCCGCAATCGCAGCTATACGCTGCGCCACGGCCACAAGGCGCTCACCGAAGTGCTCGACGTGCTCGCCTCGCTCTGGCAACTGCCGATGCTGCTGCTCGCCGCCGCCTCGATCGTCGCCACGTTCGGCGGGATCGCCAGTCGCGACGACGTGCTGCAGATTTCGGTGGTCACGGCGCTCTTGCTCGTGCTTGCGTTCTTCCTCTCGGCGGTCGTGCTGCGCATCACGCGCCCGGACCCCACGCGCGTGCGCCGGCGCTCGCCGTATCTGCGGCGGCTTCTGCGCTTCGCGGGCACGCTGCTCGTGGTGTTCATCTGGCTCGCGTATTTCGAGTCCTGCGCGCGCCTCTGGGACATTTCGCTTGCGGCCATCATCGAGGCGAACGTGGCGGCGCGCGGCATCGCCCATGCCTTGTTTGCGATCGTCGCGACGGTGTTTCTCGCGTGGCTCGTCTGGATCGTGCTCGACACCGCGATTCTCGAAGCGCTCAATCCGAGCGGGCCGCGCACCAAGGGGCGCGCGCCCAGTACCCGCGCGCGCACCATGCTGCCGCTCGTACGCAATGCCGTGCTCGTGACGATTCTCACCATCACCGGCATTGCCACGGCCGCCAATCTCGGCATCAACGTCACGCCGCTGCTTGCGGGCGCGGGCGTGATCGGCCTTGCGATCGGCTTCGGGGCGCAGTCGCTCGTGGCCGACCTCATCACGGGCCTGTTCATCATCATCGAGGAGACCATCTCGGTGGGCGACTGGATCGACGTTGACAATGGCCATGCGGGCACCGTCGAGCATCTGTCGATCCGCACCGTGCGGCTGCGCGACGGCCAGGGCGCGATCCACTCGATTCCTTTCTCGCAGATCAAGATCGTGAAGAACCTCTCGCGCGATTTCGCGTTCGCGGTATTCGAGGTGCGCGTCCCGTTTGCGGTCGATCTGGATACGGTGACGCGGATGATCCGCGAAACGGGCGCGGAGCTGATCGCCGATTTTCGCTACCGGCGCGAGATCCTCGGGCCCGTGGAAGTGTGGGGGCTCGACCGCTTCGATCCGAACTGGATGGTCGTGAAAGGGCAGATCAAGACGCGCCCGTTGCAGCAGTGGAGCGTCGCGCGCGCCTTCAATGCGCGGCTGAAGCGTCACATGGACGAGGCGGGCATCGACATGCCGGTGCCGCAGATGCAGGTGCATATGTCGTCGCGCAGCGGCGATGAGGCGCAGCGCGAAACGCCTGGCGAGCCCGGTGAACAGCAACACGGGACGACGCAGCCAGACGAGCCGGACGTGCCAGACGATCAGGAGCCCGTGTCGACACGCGGCGTGACGCGCGATGCCTCGCACGAGCCGCGTCCGGCGCCGCCGCCGACCGGGCAGACCGCGCCGATTCCACCGCAGATTCCTACGGCGGGGGAAGCGGGCGGGAAGAGCTGATTACGTAGCGGCCGAT
>NZ_DATJWR010000442.1:0-3083 GCF_035501035.1 Paraburkholderia sp. | reverse complement strand
GAGCTTCTCGCCGCCGAGCAGCATCACGCGTGCGCCGTTCGTGCTCGACAGCGTGACGGTTTCGTCGGGGACCAGCACGGCCATCGTGTGCTGCTCGAGCGGCGTGCCGTCGATCGCGAGGTCGCCTTCCACGAGATAGACGCCGCGTTCCTCGTGCTCGGGCTCGAGCGCGATGGCGCTGGCGGGCGCGAAATCGGCGGCCACGTAGAGCGTGCCCGAAAAGGTCTCGACCGGCGAGGTCGCGCCGAACGCCGTGCCCGCGATCACGCGCATCGTGACGCCGTTGCGCTCGATCTGCGGCAGCGTCGCGGCGGTGTGATGGAAGAACGATGGTTCGGTGTCCTCGTGCTCGAGCGGCAGCGCGACCCAGGTCTGGATGCCGTGCATCGTGAGGCCCGTGGCCCGGTCTTCGTCGGGCGTGCGCTCCGAGTGGACGATGCCGCGCCCGGCCGTCATCCAGTTCACGTCGCCGGGCACGATCTTCTGCTTCGAGCCGATGCTGTCGCGATGCATGAGCGCGCCGTCGAAGAGGTACGTGACAGTGGCGAGGCCGATGTGCGGGTGCGGGCGCACGTCCACGCCCGAGCCCGGCGAGAGCGTGGCGGGGCCCATGTGGTCGAAAAAGATGAACGGGCCGACGAGGCGCGCCGCGAGCGCGGGCAGCACGCGGCGCACATACAGATTGCCGATGTCGCGTTGATGAGGCTTCAGAACCGCTTTGATCGATGAGGACATGGACGCTTCCTTGATGAGCCGCCCGGCACGGTTGTGGGCGGTGAAACCGGCGCGCGGGCGAGCCGCGCGCAAGGCAGGCGCCCATTCTAACGCCGGGCACATGGCGTGCGCCCACTGCATGGGCCGCCCGGCGCGAGGCGGCGCGAAGCCGCGCGAGGGCGGTAAGATCCACGGTTCGACGAAAAGAACAGGAGCAGGGGATGACACCGAAGGATTTGCTGCTCGCGCTGGTGGTGGTGCTGGCGTGGGGCGTGAATTTCGTGGTGATCAAGGTGGGGCTGCACGGCGTGCCGCCGCTCCTGCTCGGCGCGCTGCGCTTCACGCTGGCGGCCTTTCCGGCGGTGTTGTTCGTGAAGCGCCCGCGGATGCCGCTCTTCTGGCTTCTCGCCTATGGCGCCACGATCTCGCTCGGACAGTTCGCGTTCCTCTTCACCGCAATGTACGTGGGCATGCCCGCGGGTCTCGCCTCCGTGGTGCTGCAGGCCCAGGCGTTCTTCACACTCGGCTTCGCGGCGCTCTTGCTCAACGAGCGCTTTCACGCGCAGAACGTGATCGGGCTTCTGATCGCCGCGGGCGGTCTCGCGCTCATCGGCGTGGAATCGATGGCAGGCGGGGCGGCAGGCGGTGGCATGACCGTCGCCGGTTTCGTGCTCACGCTGTGCGCGGCCAGCATGTGGGCGCTCGGCAACATCGTCACGAAGAAGGTGGGCAAGGTGGATCTCGTCGGCCTCGTGGTGTGGGCGAGCCTCGTGCCGCCGCTGCCGTTCCTCGCGCTCTCGTACTGGCTGGAAGGTCCGCAGCGCATCGGGCACGCGCTCTCGACGCTCGGCATGTCCTCGGTGGGCGCGATCGTCTATCTCGCGTTCGTCGCGACGCTGCTCGGCTACAGCCTCTGGAGCCGCCTGCTCTCGAACTATCCCGCAAGCCAGGTCGCGCCGTTCTCGCTGCTCGTGCCCATCGTCGGCCTTGCGTCGGCGTCGCTGCTGCTTGGCGAGCGCCTGACGGCCGCCGAAATCGGCGGCGCCGTGCTCGTAATGGGCGGCCTCGCCGTCAACGTGTTCGGCGGCTGGCTCAGGCAGCGCCTTGGCGCGGCGCGCTCGTAACTTCGCACTCGAATGAAAAACGCCGCGCAGCCCGAAGGCGTGCGCGGCGTGACTGAACTCGCGGGCGTGGACGAAGCGCCCTAAGCCAGGAAGGCCTTCGCGGAGCCACCGAGGCCACCAAAAGCCCTTCGCGAAGCCACCGAAGCCACCAAGGCCCCCGAAGGCCACCAGAGCCACTTATGGCCTCAGGTCATGCGGCTCTTCGCGAGCGGCGGGTTCGCCGCGAAATAGCGCTTGATGCCCTTCAGGATCGCATTGGCCATCTTGTCGCGATAGGCGTCGTCGTTGAGCTTCGTCTCTTCCTCGGGATTGCTGATGAAGGCCGTTTCCACGAGGATCGACGGAATGTCGGGTGCCTTGAGCACGGCGAAGCCCGCCTGCTCAACCGAGCCCTTGTGCAGCTTGTTGATCTCGCCGACCTCGTTGAGCACGAAGCTGCCGTAGCGCAGCGAATCGCGGATCTGCGCGGTGGTCGACATGTCGAAGAGCGCGCGGTTCACGGCGGCGTCGGCCGTCTGCACGCTGATGCCGCCGATCTGGTCCGACGAGTTCTCCTTGTTCGCCATCCAGCGCGCCGCGGCGCTCGACGCGCCGTGCTCCGAGAGCGCGAACACCGACGAGCCGCGCGCCGCCGGCGTCGTGAACGCGTCGGCGTGAATCGAGACGAAGAGGTCCGCGCCCACGCGGCGCGCCTTCTGCACGCGCACGTTCAGCGGCACGAAGAAGTCGGCGTCGCGTGTCATCATCGCGCGCATGTTGGGCTGCGAGTCGATCTTCGCGCGCAGCTTCTTCGCGATGTCGAGCGCGACATGCTTCTCGTACGTGCCGGCACTCCCGATCGCACCCGGATCTTCGCCGCCGTGGCCCGGATCGATCGCGACGGTCAAGAGGCGCGTGGTGCCGCCCTTGCCGGATTTCGGCGCGACGAAGCCGTAGTTGTCGTCGCCGCCTGTGTTGTCGTCGTCGTTGCGTTGGGCGACGACGGGCGGCTGCGGTTGCGGCTGCGGCTTCGGCGCGGCAGGCTTGTTCGGGCGCTGCGCGATCACGGCCGGAGGCACCGGCAGCGTGGGGCGCGGCGCCGCCGACGAAGGGCTCGCGTCGTTTTGCGCATAGCGCTCGAAGAACGCGTCGCTGTTGTCGCGCGAGGGCGGCGCGGCGGGACCCGAATTGGGCCCGGCAAGTGTGGAGGGCGTGGAGGGCGGCGCGCTGTTGCGCATCGCCTCGCGCGCGTCGAGCTGCTGCTGC
>NZ_DATJWR010000441.1:0-7577 GCF_035501035.1 Paraburkholderia sp. | reverse complement strand
TCACGCCACATTCCCTGCGGCACGCGTTCGCCACGCACCTGCTGGAAACGGGGGCTGACATCCGAAGGATCCAGCTGCTCATGGGCCACAGGTCCCTTTCGACCACCTCGCGCTACTTGCGCATCGCGACCAGCACCGTGTACGCCACCACCAGTCCCTTCGACCTGCTGCCCCATCCTGAACCCATCCCATCTCCGCCCGCTGCGCCCGAGTACTTCTGAAGCCCGCGATGCGCCCGGCGCTCGAGGTGGCGGACATCCTTCGCCGCTGCGGACCGCAGTACCGGCAGACTCATGCCGACGGACTCAGTCGTGTCCAGCGGCGTGTGATGAGCGCCATCGAGCTGTGTCGTACCGCCGCGCTCGGCGGACATGTCGAGCAGTGCGATGCGTGTGGCCATCAGCGCATCGCCTACGACTCGTGTCGCAACAGGCATTGCCCCAAGTGCCAGTCGCTCGCGCGTGCGCAGTGGCTCGAACACCGGCACGCCGAGCTCCTCCCACAGGTAGAGTACTTCCATGTCGTCTTCACACTGCCCGAACCCGTCGCGGCGCTCGCGTACCAGAACAAACGCGTGCTTTACGACATACTGTTTCGCGCCAGCGCCGAAACGCTGCGCACGATCGCCGCCGATCCGAAGCACCTGGGCGCCGAGATCGGCTTCATCACGATCCTGCACACGTGGGGGCAGAATCTGCTGCACCATCCGCACGTGCATTGTGTCGTGCCCGGTGGTGGCATCTCCCCGGACGGCGAACGCTGGATCGCCTGCCGCCCCGGCTTCTTCCTGCCCGTGCGCGTCCTCTCACGACTCTTTCGCCGACTGTTTCTCGAGCAGCTGCGCCGCGCGTTCGACGCCGGCATGCTTCGCCTGCACGGCCAGTTCGAACCCCTGCGGGATCCCCAGGCGTTCGCCGCGTGGCTTGCGCCCGCTGCCCGGTCGGAGTGGGTCGTCTATGCGAAGCCACCCTTTGGCGGCGCTGAACACGTGCTCGACTATCTGGGCCGTTATACCCATCGTGTCGGCATTTCCAATAACCGACTGCTGAGCTTCGACGGACACGCCGTGCAGTTCCGCTGGAAGGATTACCGGCACGACGCCCGGCACAGCACCATGACGCTCACGGCCGACGAGTTCATCCGCCGCTTCCTGCTGCATGTGCTGCCCGACGGCTTCAAGCGCATCCGCAGCTACGGCTGGCTCGCCAACTGCCACCGGACGCAGCGGCTGGCCACCTGCCGGCAACTGCTCGGGGTCGAGCCGCCCGCCGCCGGATCACCCGTCATCGGACAAGACTACCGCGACCGTTACCAGCGGCTCACCGGCAAATCACTGCGGGACTGCCCCGTGTGCGGCAAGGGCCACATGCTCCGCATTGAAGGTATGCCCGGCAGCCTCCCACGAGCCCCGCCAGGTCCCGACCATGCGCTTTAGTTGCCACTGCACCCGTTTCCGGACACGTTTGCCTTTCCCGACGAGGCAAACGCGACCGGACTCGTGTCTTCGATCCGCGAGCGCGCCAGAATATCCCAAAACAGCGGGTTATGGGCCTGCTGACGCTCCCTTTCCTGCATCTCTTGCCAGCGAGGGATCCCCCGAACGCTGCAAATCCGGTTGGGGTCGCCCGTGCCGGACACCAGAAATAACCGCGGTGGTCATTTAACGCCCATAGCGGTCACCGCCTGCGGAGCGGCTTAGCACAAATGGTTTTTTAGTTACCGCTCGCGGACTGATCCTGACCGGCTCCGTTATGCCGCCGCGGCCGCGATCGCTAACCAAAAAAGCCTCTGCCTCAACTGAAGTTGGCATTTGGTAGCAATGTCCCAATCCGGCCAATAGTTGCCGTTCACGAAACACACAAACCCATCATTCCAACGGCCGGTCCAGTCCGGAACCTGACGGACGAGCTACGCGCACAATTCGGCCATTGCTGCCATTGGGACCGGGTGGCCTCTGCGTCAGCAATGTGGCTGATTGCTGACGCAGGTGGTATTGAGCAGCCGAACGACAGCTTTCTCGATCAGCGAACTCACCCTCCCGACCCGTTGCGGGCATTCGAACGGAATGCCCGCCCGTCGGCAATGGTTGCGACACCGGACGTTCGCGGTAATGATCTATCCAGTTTTTGTCGCATCGGTGACGCCGACTGGGGTCCCCGTGATTTTGATGCCGTTTACCGGGTTAGCGGGCTCCAGACCTGACAAGGCTTTGCGGTCTAGCCCTTTATAAAGTCTCCGTAAAATCAAGAGCTTGCTGTTTGCCTTCCCCGGTGGCCCGCAGTGCCTCGCCCCCAATTGTCAAGGCGATATTGTTGGCATAGCCTGAGCGGTTCCTCTTGCGGCTGCGGAGCGGACGGCGATGGAACACTGGCGGCAGGCCTATCTCGGGATGCGGTCCATCCCGCACACGCTCAACGAGTTCGAGCTCGCCACGTTCTTCACGTTTTCCGCGAGGGAATGCGCGTTGATCAATGCGCGTCGCCGACACGTCTACCGCTTCGCGCTGGCGCTTCACATCGGTTTCGTGCGCATGACCGGTCGCACGCTCGATGCTTGCCGGTACGTGCCACGCAATCTCTGGCAGCACCTGGGGCAACAGCTCGGCATCGAACCGCCCGATCTCGGGACGATGACGTCGCTGTACGACGGCCATACCGACACGCTGGTCGAACATCAGGCCTGCGCATACCAGGCGCTCGGCTTCGGCTCCATGACCGAACACCAACGCCGCTACGTGATGCGCTGGCTCAAAGCCGCGCTCTCGGGCCGGCAGGATCGTAATGGTCTGCTGCACGAACTCAAACGCTGGCTCTACGAACACCGGATCCTGTTGCCGCGCGATCGCACCTTGCGGGAACTGATCGTGCAGGCCATCCGGGACGTCGAAGCCACGCTCACGGGCGAGCTTACGCAGGCCTTTGGCGAAGCCACACTGGATCGTTGGGGCAAGCTGCTGCCGAAGCCCCATGGCGAGGCATCGAGCCTGCAGCAATGGCTGTGGTCGGTGCCGCTGCGCAATTCGACGCGACAGATGAGCGAACTCTTGCGCAAGCTCGACTGTCTGGTCGAGCTCGGCGTACAGGTGCAGTGGCCCGACACATGCAACGAAGCTATCGTCCGGCATTATGCGCGGCGCTGCGCGGACCGCAAACCCTCGGTGAGCCACCGCATCCAGCCGGCCATACGGCGGCTCGAGGCCGCCTGCTTCATGCGCTACGCGTTGTGCTCGGCAACCGACCAGCTCCTGTCGATGCTCGGCGACTGGGTCCGCAAGGCGATCAGGACAGCCAATGATCGGGTGGCCGCCTCGCGCCCGGATCTGAAGGCGCAGCTGCGCGAATTTGCCACGGCCGTCAAGGCGCTCGCAGGCAACAAGGATCTGACACGCGATGCGCTTGCCAGGCAATTGTGCGAACTGGCGGACGCAGTCCTCAAACAGGATGCACCCAGTCGGACCAGCCTGATGCGGGCACAGCTCGTCTCGAAGCGGCGCGTCGCGCGTGCACTGCTTGCAAAGCTGCTGGACCTGCCTTTCCAGGCCCAGACCGCCCATCCGGTCATGGATGCGCTCGCCTTGCTGCGCGAGCGCTACTCGAACAAGGCGGTCGATCTGCCGACGGACACGCAGATCCCGCTTGGACGGGCCTGGCAGCGGATGATCGCCAGCGAGAACCGCACCGACGCGCTGATCGCCTTCGAATGGGCGACGCTCTTTGCCTTGCGGGTGGCCCTGCGCAATGGATCGGTCTATGTCGAGCACAGCTTCTCGTTTCGCAGCCTCGGCATGCTGTTGATCCCCGCTGACGACTGGCAACGTCAGCGCAACCATTTCTACGGGCAGCTGGGGTTGCCGCAGGATCCGAGGGTGTTTCTCGAACCCGTCATGAGGCACCTTGACGAAGGCCTCGAGCGTCTGAGCGAAGCGGTCGAACGCGGCGAAGTCCACGTCGACGACGCGGTTCATCTCGATGCCCTGAGGGCCGAGCCGGGACAGAAGGCGGTCGAGGACCTGCGCCGAGCCTTGTTCGCGTCACGCCCGGACGGGCAGCTGCCCGAGATCATCCTGCAGGTGGACAGCGAGGTGCGCTTCAGCTGGATCCTGCTGGGGCGCGAGCCGCGCTCGCGCAGTGAACTGCTGATGCTCTACGCCGCCATCCTCGCGCATGGCACCTCGATGTCCGCCGCCGACATCGCGCGCATGGTACCCGAGCTGTCGGCCGAGGCGATCCGCCAGATGATGCGCCGCATTGCCGATGAACGGCTGCTGCGTCAGGCAGCCGACGCCGTGCTGCAGTTTATGCACAGCCATCCGGTCACCCAGTACTGGGGGCGAGCGGATCTCGCATCATCAGACATGATGTCGCTCGAGACTGCCCGAACGGTCTGGCAGGCCCGCGCCGACCCACGCCGGCGCACGCGCTCGATCGGCATGTACACGCACGTGCACGACCGCTGGGGCGTCTTCTACGATCAGCCCATCCTGCTAAACCAGCGGCAGGCAGGGGCCGCGATCGAGGGCGTGATTCGCCAGGACAGCATTGACGACGTCGCGCAAATTGCGGTGGATACTCACGGCTTTGTTGTTACATGGACACCGTCATCGTTCTGCCATCGACACAGGGCATATAGGGAGCAACAGACCGATCTCCAGGCCGGCTGGCCAGCGCAGGGCGTAGCCCGAAGCGGGCCAGCCGGCCTGGAGATGTCCGAGACGCGTGCGGCACATCAGCGGCACCGGCATGAGGTGTCGCTCCCGTCGCTGGAAAGGAGGCCGACATGGAGATTCGCAAGACATTTCTGCCGGGCGGACAGAGATGTGTCGAGTTGCTGGATGACGCTGGCGAATCTGTGCCCGTCTTCAACCTCTACCTGCGGCATCTGGCAGCTCGGAACTGTTCGCCGAACACACTGGTTGCCTATGCTCACGATCTGCAGCACCTGTGGCGCTTTCTCTCGCAACACCATCTGGAGTGGCGGGAGTTCAGGGTGTGGCATACCGTCGAATTTCTCGGCTATCTGAGATCGCTCAGGATCCCATTGTCACCGCGCCGACGATCGATTGCAGAGGCGCGGTCGATTGATGGCAAGCCAATGACACAGCTGGCCGCGACCACCGTCAACCGGATACTTGCCGCCGTCTCATCATTCTATGATTTCGCCATCCTCTCGGCCCAGCTGGACAGCGCCAACCCGCTCGAGAAGACGCTCGATCATCAGCAGCAGCGAGTGAGCGGCAGACATCGACCTTTCATGGACGGAGCGAGTCGTCAGAGGCCATTGCGCAGGCGCGTTTCCGTCAAGACCGTGGACCGGTTGCCGCGTCCGATGTCGGATGAACAGATCGATGCGCTTTTTGCGGAACTGCATAGCCAGCGTGACCAGGCCATCCTGCGATTGATGCTGGATGGCGGGTTGCGGCCAGGGGAAGCACTGGGCCTGCATCTGGAGGACATACGCTACGGCCAGCGTCGCGTCATGATTAGATATCGCAACGACCATCCGAAAGGCGTACGCGCCAAGTCACGCTTCGAGCGTGTGGTTGATCTTCACGAACCCGCCACGCTGGAAATCGTCAACAGGTACGTGATGACCGAAAGACCGAGCGATGGCGACAGTCCGTTCGTATTCCTCATCGGCGGCGCTGGAACACGACGGCTTGAGCCACCGGGCTATCCTGCGTTGTTCAAGCTCTTTACCCGTGCGTGCGAACGGGCTGGAATTCGGGAGCCCTGGGTGACGCCACACAGCCTGCGTCACACCCACGCCACCCGCATGTGGGAAGCGGGCATGCGCGAGTTGACACTCCAGAAGCGGCTCGGGCATGCATCGCCCGAGTCGACGCGTATCTATACCCGCGTCTCCGATCGGGAGGTTGTAGCCGATTATCGGCGGGCACTGGGTCTTGAGCGGATTGAATCCGTGACTGACGTCCCGGCGTCCAACCTAGCGGTCTAATACCGATGCCACGATCGCGAAACCTCACGGCCAGATCAAGCGACATACCACGTCGCGCATGTTCGTATTGTCCGGAATCGGAATATGCGGCGTTCGCCAACTCGCTGCCTGGTTCTCCCAGTCGGGCCCATCGCAAGCTCAATGACATGCGCCGCTTCGTGCGTCGCTGGCCCGATCTCCGGGGCTGGTTTGCGGAGCCCTTGGCAATCCGCGTCGGCAATATTCCGGCGAGAAAGGAGTACGGCCTTGACGCGGAGCTATCGCACATGGCCAAACCGTTTCTTCTGTTTCTGGCGCTTCACGGATTCGTCCAGTTTGACTATCGATGGCTATTCGCCTGCAGTCCGCTGTTCGTTCCGGAAGCGGCGCGAGAAATGGGACTGGACCTCGGAATCGATGCCCTCCAGGCCGACGCCCGACGACTTGGCTTCGGCACAATCGGCATCGACGCGACGGTGCGCTGGAGCGTGAGCCGGATCATGCTACACACCGGATGCCTTCACGTGTCAGAGCTCGATGGTGAGCACATTCGGGGGCTGCGCGAAGCGGTAGCGGCGTTTCTCGCCAGTGACGATCTGGTGGAGTTCTATCCGAGCGCGTCGAAAAAGTTCGAGATGTTCCGTAAGAGCTGGACGCTGCGCGTAAATCAGCTCGAGCTGCTCTTGTTCCATCGCGGGCAATTGCATGCTGAGCCAAGGAAGTTCATTCGTAGCATCAAGGAACGGCAGCCGGTAATGCCGCGCATGCAGGAAGTCGTGGACCGCTGGCTCGTCGCACGCAGCGCCACGGATCGCCCGCTAAGCCTAAAACGATTCGAGCTTGCGCTGTACCGGTTCATGGTGTGGCTGAACAATGAGCGCCCGGAAATTGAAAGCTTTGCGCGGGTCACACGGGACGATGTGCTGCAATATGTGGTTGCGCTGTCTGAGCAACCGAGCCCGAGAACGGGACAGCCCCTGGGAACACTGGCTAGACGCGGACATATTTCTGCGCTGTCGCAATTCTTCCGTAATACCGCCACGTGGGAATGGGACGATACACCCGCCCGACCGTTGTTAGGTATCGGCGACATCCCGAAGATTCCTTTGCGTGTGCCGAGATTCATTCCATCAGACGAGCTTGCACGTCTGATGGGCGCCGTCGCCAGTCTTGAATGTCTGTATCAACGGACCGCGTTACTGATTGCACGCTGGACTGGTGCCCGAAAGGGAGAGATCCAGCGACTGTCTGTCGATTGCCTCGATAGCTATCCGGACGGAACGGCCCGGCTGCGCCTGCCAGCGGGCAAGACCTACCGCGAACGCATGGTGCCATTGCACGAAGAGGCGGCAAATGCGCTTCGGGACTTGATTGCCCATCGGGATGTGGCAGGCGAGCGGGCCCTGACGGACGAGCTCACAGGCACCCCAACGCGATACGTGTTCATGTCGCACGGCAGACTGCTGTCGTGTTCGTATCTCTTCCAGGTTTCGTTGAAGCAGGCGTGCCAGGCAGCAGGCATCGTCGATGGTAACGGCCGTCGGACCATCAGCCCCCATCGCTTCCGTCATACCGTCGGTACGCAACTGGCTGAGCGTGGAGCAAAGCTGCATACGATCATGAGCATACTGGGACATCGCAGT
>NZ_DATJWR010000440.1:0-38020 GCF_035501035.1 Paraburkholderia sp. | reverse complement strand
CTGGGCATACCACTTCAACGACATCGACCAGCTGACCTCGAGCCGCATCAACAACTCGGTCAAGTTCCAGAGCGTCAACATCTCGGGCTTCACGTTCGGCGGCCTGTATGGCTTCTCGAACACGACCTCGTTCGCCGGCGCTCCGTCGAGCAGCTCGACCTCGTCGTCGCGCGCCTACAGCTTCGGCGCGAACTATGGCTACGGCCCCTTCAGCCTCGGCGCTGCGTACACGAACATCAACTACCCGGGCTCGGCCACGCCGGCATTCTCGACCACGATCGCCAACCTGCCGCAGACCACGCTGCAAAACCTGCGTTCGTTCGGCGTGGGTGGCCGCTATATCGTTGGGCCCGCAACGTTCTGGGCCCTGTGGACCAACACGCTGCTCTCGCCGATCGCCGGTTCGTCGACGCTCTACAACGCGTATGAAGCGGGCGGCAAGTACGCCTTCACGCCGGCTCTCTCGGGCGCACTCGGCTACACGTACTCGCGCGCCTCGGGCAGCGCGACGGCCCACTGGAACCAGATCAACGCATCCGTCGACTACGCGCTCAGCAAGCGCACCGACGTCTACGGCCTCGTGACGTACCAGGACGGGTCGGGCACGCTCCCGAACGGCCAGAAGGTCCAGGCGCAGATCGGCGATTCGACCTCGAGCATCTTCGCGCCGTCGGGCACGGGTTCGCAGGACCAGGTCGCGGTGCGCGTCGGTATCCGCCACAAGTTCTAAGCAGGCCAGGAAGCAACAGCGGCCGGCGGCTCGCGCCGCCGGCTCTGCAATGCGCGCCGCAGCTTTTTACACTGCGCGCCGCGCCTTACCGGACGGGGCATCCCTTGGGATGCCCCGCTTTTTTTGACCGGCTCGCCAAGCGCATGTGCGCGCCCGGCCGGCCTGCGACGTTGTGCTCGCCGCCTTCTTGAGCGCGCTTCTGGTACGCTGCACTGTTTCCCCTCGCAGCTCTCGAACCGATGGAACTCCCTTTCAACGAAGCCGGTGTTTCGGTCACACGCAGCGCACTCTCCGCCGGGGGCCAGGTCTTTCCCATGCGCGACATCGAGGACGTACGCATCGTCATCGGCAGACGCAATCGCGTCGTGCCCACCCTGATCTCGCTGGCCGGCGTAACGCTCGCAGCGGTGGGTGGGGCCTTCGGCTCGGCGGTGGCCCTCGCGTGCGGCGTGATGTTCGTCGTGGTGGGCTGGCTCGCCTGGATCTGGCAGGAGGCCATACACCGGTTCTATGTCGTGACAGGCGGCGAGCCGCGCGAGGCGCTCTCGAGTCTCGATCGCGCTTTCCTCGATCGCGTGGAGCAGGCTGTGCGTGCCGCGCGGGCTGCACAATCTGCACAATCAGCGCAGACAGAGCCTGGCTCGACGCGACGACCCGCTGCGCCCTGAGGTTCCTCGCACGCCGCGGGCCGCTTCGTCTTCATTCCATCTCGATCGACTTCACGTGCCAGATGTCGCGGGCATATTCCGCAATGGCGCGGTCCGACGAGAATTGCCCCATCCCAGCCACGTTCTCGATCGCGCTCGCGGTCCACGCCGGCACGTCGATGAAGCGCTGGTCGGCGGCGTCCTGCGCTTCGACAAAGGCCGAGTAGTCGGCCAGCACGAGGTAGTGGTCGCCCCAATCCACGAGCGTGTGGAAGATGTCCGTGTAGCGCGCTGCGTCGCCCGGTGAGAAGAAACCCGTGCGGATCTGGTCGAGCGCGCGGCGCAACTCCGCGTTTTGCTCGTAGACCTCGCGCGGCCGGTAGCCCGCGCAACGCAGCGTATCCACCTGATCGGACGTGTGACCGAAGATGAAGATGTTGTCCTGCCCCACGGCCTCGCCAATCTCGATGTTGGCGCCGTCGAGCGTGCCCATCGTGAGCGCGCCGTTCAGCGCGAGCTTCATGTTGCCCGTGCCCGACGCCTCGGTGCCCGCGGTCGAGATCTGCTCGGAGAGATCCGCTGCCGGAATCAGCAGCTCGGCCACACTTACGCCGTAGTTCGGCACGAACACTACCTTCAGGCGATCGCCCACCACGGGGTCGTGATTGATCTTTGCGGCCACGTCGTTGATGAGGTGAATGATCATCTTCGCCATGCGGTAGGCCGAAGCGGCCTTGCCCGCGAACAGCACGACGCGCGGCACCCAGTCGTGCTGCGGCGCTTCGAGTATGCGGTTATAGCGCGTGATCACATGCAGCACATTGAGCAACTGGCGCTTGTACTCGTGAATGCGCTTGACCTGCATGTCGAAGAGCGCGTCGGGATTGAACGCAATGCCCGTGCGCTGGTGGGCGCGCTGCGCGAGGCGCGCCTTGTTGCTGCGTTTGGCCGCGCGGAACGCGGCTTCGAACGCCGCGTCGCCGCGCAGCTTGCGCAGCGCGCCCAGCTCGAACAGATCGCTGCGCCAGCGTGGCCCGATCGCTTCGTCCACGAGGCGCGCGAGCGGCGGGCTCGCGAGCGAGAGCCAGCGGCGCGGCGTGATGCCGTTGGTGACGTTCGTGAAGCGCTCGGGAAAGAGGCGCGCAAAATCGCCGAAGATGTCGCGCGTCATCAGTTGCGAGTGCAGCTTCGAGACGCCGTTCACCTTGTGGCTCGCCACGATCGCGAGATAAGCCATGCGCACGCGGCGCTGGCCGTATTCGTCGACGAGCGAAATGCGGCGGATCAAGTCGAGATCGTGCGCGCCACGATCGCTCGCGTCGCGCAGGAACGCCGCGTTGATGTCGAAGATGATTTCGAGGTGGCGCGGCAGCAGGCGCGCCAATAGTTCGACATCCCTGGTTTCCAGCGCTTCGGGCATCAGCGTGTGGTTCGTGTACGAGAACACGCGCCGCACGTGGCCCATCGCTTCGTCCCACGGCTGGTGATGCACATCCACCAGCAGGCGGATGAGCTCGGGAATGGCGAGCACGGGGTGCGTATCGTTCAGGTGCACCGCGACCTTTTCGGAGAAGCGTCCGAAGGTGCTGTGCGTGCGCAGATAGCGGCGAATCAGGTCTTGCATCGTCGCGGAGACAAAGAAGTATTCCTGGCGCAGACGCAGTTCGCGCCCGGCCATTGTCGAATCGTCGGGATAGAGCAGGCGCGATACGTTCTCCGAAATATTTCGTGCTTCGACTGCGCGTTGATAGTCGCCCTGGTTGAACGCAGAGAGGTCGAGTTCTTCGTCCGCGCGCGCGGACCATAGTCGCAGCGTGTTGGTGGTACTCGTGGCATAGCCGGGAATTACCGTGTCGTAGGCCATGGCATTGACGTGCTGGGTGTCGACCCATTCCACGTGGCCGTCGCGCTGCATGGTGCGGCCGCCGAAGCGCACCGGATACTGCACCTCGGGACGCGGAAACTCCCACGGATTGCCGGAGAGCAGCCAATAATCGGGCGCCTCGACCTGCTCGCCGTTCACGATCTGCTGGCGAAACATGCCGTACTCATAGCGAATGCCATAGCCGAAGCCCGGAATACCGAGTGTCGCCATCGAGTCGAGAAAGCACGCCGCGAGCCGCCCGAGGCCGCCGTTGCCGAGCGCGGCGTCGGGCTCGTAGTCGATCACCGCGTCCATGTCGATGCCCACGCCCGCGAGCGCCTCCTTCATCTGCTCGTGAATGCCGAGCGCGAGCAGCGCGTTCGAGAACGTGCGGCCGATGAGGAATTCCATCGACAGGTAATAGACGCGTTTGACGTCCTGGTCGTACTGGCGGCGCGTGGTGATCATCCAGCGCTCCACGAGACGGTCGCGCACGGCGAGCGCAGCGGCGTGCAGCCAGTCTTGCGGGCGGGCCGTCACGGCGTCCTTGCCGACGCCGTACATCAGGCGGTTGGAGATGGAGCGGCGCAGCGCCTCGACGCTGCTTTGCAACTGATCGAACTCGAGACCGACGGCTGTCATCGATGAACTCCTGTCGACCCACACTCAGCGCTTTAGCTGTCGGCCGGAGTTCGTGCTCTAGCACTTACTCCGGCCCCATGCAGAGCACTTTGTGCAGTCCCACGCAAAGCACAAGAAAAGAACTGCGCGCCCCCAAACGGTGCAAGGCGCGCGGTTGTTCTGGGACTGCGCCACGCACGGGCGGGATGCAAGGATGACGCATCGGCGTCGCGATATGAAGGGCCGGCACGACTCGCCGGCGAGCGCAGATCAGCTTGCAGAGTAGTGCATTTTTAAATGGCGTGCGGCGGCGCCGCAGGCGAGCGCAGGGCACAGCGACCCACCACACCAGACACCCCCACCCACCTCTATGCCCTGCCGTCCGCCCGGTCCGCCAGCGCCAGCGCCAGCGCCACGCAACGCGGCGTGGCGTTGCGTGGCGTTGCGGGCTTGGCTGGGCTGGGCTGGACTGGGCTGTTAGTTGCGATATTCGCACATCACATGTTCCGCATCAGTACGAAGTCTTACAGACAGCCCACACTATGAAGTAGTCCCTGCAAAGCCGGGCTAGCTCTGCAACAATCTCAGGATTCGTCCGCGCGGCCTTGCGCCGCGGCCTTCATCGTCCTACCTCCCGAGATCGTCTTGTCTGAAACCCGTTCCGCGCAGCTCGAAGGCGAGCGCGCCGACGCCCCCATGTCCGCGAAGCACCGCCGCGCCATGGGCGCCGTGATGCTCGCCGTCGCGCTCGCGACACTCGACACCGCCATCGCCAACACCGCGCTGCCCGCCATCGCCACCGACCTGCACGCGGCGCCCGCCGCCTCGGTGTGGATCATCAACGCCTATCAGCTCGCGATGGTCGCCACGCTGCTGCCGCTCGCCGCGCTCGGCGACATCATCGGCCACCGGCGCATCTATATCAGCGGGCTGGCGATCTTCACGGTCGCCTCGCTCGCCTGCTCGCTCGCGCCCACGCTCACCGCGCTCGCCGGCGCGCGCGTGCTACAGGGCCTCGGCGCGAGCGCGATCATGAGCGTGAATACGGCCTTGATCCGCTTTCTCTACCCGCCGCACCGGCTCGGGCGCGGGCTCGGCATGAACGCGCTCGTCGTCGGCGTTTCGTTCGCCGTGGGTCCGACGATGGCTTCGCTGATCCTCTCGGCAGGCACTTGGCCGTGGCTCTTCGCGATCAACGTTCCGCTCGGCGTGATCGCGCTCGTGTTCGCGTTGCCCGCGCTGCCGCAGACCGCGCGCGGCAAGCACGCATTCGATCCCGTGGCGGCATTGCTCAATGTGATCACGTTCGCGGCACTGATCTTCGCGCTCGGCGAGGCGGCGCAGCAGGCGCCTGGCAAGGAAGTGGGCATCGCCGCCGTGATCGCGCTCGTGTTCGGCGCGCTGCTGATCCGGCGCGAGGCCGGCCACCCGGCGCCCATGCTGCCCGTGGATCTGTTTCGCAGGCCGGTTTTCGCGCTTTCGTCGCTCACCGCCATTTGCTCGTTCGCGGCCCAGGGCCTCGCGTTCGTCTCGCTGCCGTTCTATTTCGAAACCGTGCTGATGCGCAGCCAGGTCGAGACCGGCTTTCTGATGACGCCCTGGCCCGTGGTCGTGGCCGCCGCCGCGCCCATCGCGGGCCGGCTCTCCGACCGCTATCCGCCGGGCCTGCTCGGCGCGATCGGCCTCGCCATACTCTCGGCGGGCATGGCGTCGCTCGCGCTGCTGCCCGTGCACCCCTCGGTGCCGGACATCGTCGTGCGCATGGCGATCTGCGGTGCGGGCTTCGGCTTTTTCCAGTCGCCCAACCTGCGCGCGATCATGGCGAGCGCGCCGCCCGAGCGCAGCGGCGGCGCGAGCGGCACCATCGCCGTCTCGCGGCTGCTCGGGCAGACCACGGGCGCGGCGCTCGTGGCGCTGTGCTTCGGGATTGCGGGCCGACATGGCCCAACGCTCGCGCTGGGGCTCGGCTGCGCCTTTGCGGGCGCAGCGGCCATTGCTAGCGGCTTGCGGCTTTTCGCGCCGTCGCACCGGGCGGTGCAGCGCGGGTAAAGCGGGAACGGAAGCGGGAATAAAGCGGCGGAGGCAAGCGCCCGAGCGCAGGCGCCTGGCCGGCGCGCCCCGCCGCCCTTCAGTCGATCAGCGCGCGAAGTAGCCCTTCACTGCCGCCACGAACGTATCGATATCGGCCGCCGATACATCGAGGTGCGTGACGAAGCGCGACGCGTACAGCATCTGCGTGAGGATGCCGCGCTCCTTCAGATACGCCTCCAGCGGCGCGCAATGCTCCTGCGGGAACTGCACGAACACCATGTTCGTGGCCTGCGACATCACCTTCACCTGCTCGATCTGCGCGAGGCCGGCGGCAAGGCGCTCGGCGTTCGCGTGGTCGTCGGCGAGGCGCACGACGTTGTGGTCGAGCGCGTAAAGGCAAGCGGCCGCGAGCACGCCCGCCTGGCGCATGCCGCCGCCCAGCACCTTGCGCCAGCGATGCGCAACGTCGATCAGCGCGCGGCTGCCCACGAGCACCGACCCCACCGGGGCGCCCAGGCCCTTCGAAAAACAGATCGAGACCGAATCGAAGCCCGCCGCAAGCGCCGCGAGCGACTGGCCCGACGCAACGGCCGCATTGAACACGCGCGCGCCGTCGAGGTGCGTGGCGAGCCCGCGCTCGCGCGCGAGCTGCGTGGCCTTCGCGACATAATCGGCCGGCAGCACCTTGCCGCCGATCGTGTTTTCGAGCGCGAGCAGGCGCGTGCGCCCGAAGTGATCGTCGATCGGCTTGATCGCCGCGGCGATGCGTTCGAGCGGAATCGAGCCGTCCTCGGCATTGTCGAGCGGCTGCGGCTGGATGCTGCCGAGCACGGCCGCGCCGCCGCCCTCGTACTTGTAGGTGTGCGCCGCCTGGCCGACGATGTACTCGTCGCCGCGCGCGCAATGCGCCATCAGCGCGGCGAGATTGCTCTGTGTGCCGCTCGGGAAGAAAAGACCCGCCTCCTTGCCCGCCTCCTGCGCCACGCGCGCCTGCAGGCGCAGCACGGTCGGGTCGTCGCCCCATACGTCGTCGCCGGTTTCGGCGCGGGTCATGGCGGCGAGCATGGCTTCGCTCGGACGGGTGACGGTGTCGCTACGCAGGTCGATCATTGCGATGAAATCCTCGTGGAATCCTCGGGTTGGCGCGCGCGGCTTCATGCGCGGCGTGAGAACCTTCGAGTGTATTTTCAAACCGCGGGGCAGCGCAATGCCGCAGGAGGGTGCCGGGGAGCACGACCACCCCGGCGCGGCGCCGTGCAGCGCCAAGCAAGCCGCGGCGGCTAGCGCGCAAGCAGCGGCAGCGGATCGACGGGCTTGCCGTCGCTACGGACTTCGAACTGCACGCCGGCGACGCCACGGTCGTCCACGCCCATTTCCGCGATCGGCTGGCCTTGCGAAACGGCGTCGTCTTCCTTGACGAGCAGCTTGCCGTTGTGGCCGTAGGCCGTCACGACCTGGTCGTTGTGCTTGATGATGACGAGCGGCCCATAGGCCTCGATGCCCGTGCCCGCGTAGACCACGCGCCCGGCAGCGGCGGCCTTGACCGGCTCGCCGGCCGTGCCGCCGATCACGATGCCAGTGGACTTGCCCGGCACGAAGCGCTGCAGGATCGGCCCGCGCGCGGGCCACGCGAGCACGATGGAGGGCGGCACCGGCGCGGGCATCGCGACGCCGGCTGCGGCGGCCGCGCCACCCGGCGCCTGCGGCACGGGTGCATAGTTCGGCGGCGGCGCGACGCGCAACACCTGGCCTGGCAGCAGTTGAACGTTGGCGCTGGGTAGCTGGTTCCAGGTCGCGATGTCCTGCGGACGCTGGCCGAAGGCCGAGGCGACGCGCGAAAGCGTGTCGCCGGGATTGACGCGGTAGTAGCCCGCGGGCACGCCGCTCGTCGTCGTCATTGGCGCGTTGGTCGACTCCGTCCAGGGCGGGAAGGGGCTGCTGCAGGCGCTGCAAAGGAGCGTGAGCGCGGCCAGCGCCGCATACGTGCCCGGGTTTCGCCGTTCTCGGTTCATCGTGCTGTTCCTCGCTTGGTCCTCGCGTATGGCGGAGATACGCATATTGGATGCGCGGCGGGCCGCAGGCGTTCGCTTGCGCGCCACATTCCGCAATCCAGGCCGGAATTGGCGAACGTCCCTCATTATATCGCCCATGCTCTGACAGGCTTTTTTCAGCGTCATGTGCGCCCTGCCTACGTTCGCGCAGGGGCTCGCCTATACTGGATCAGGCATGATCCGATAATCAGATGAAAGGCCTCTCGCTGCAGTCCCACGTCCCTGAGGGATCCGAGAATGAACAAAGCCACCTTTGTTTCGCTGCAGCTGAACGTCGAAGATGTCGCGGCGTCGACTGGCCTCGTCGAATTGTTGAACAACCACCTCATCTTCGCGGCCGACGTGGCCGAAGCCGCCGACGAACTGGTGCAGCACGCCAGCATCGCACGGCTGTCGGGCGCCACCGAGGCGACAGTAGAAATTCCCGCCGTGGTCATCGAGCGTTTGCGCGATGCGCTCGACACGCTGAGCGGGTATGACGAAACGTGGCTTTTCGCGCTCGAACCCGGCCGTGCGCTGTTCGATGACATTGCACGCCGGCCTCGCCTGCTGCACTAGGAGGCGAACCCGGGGCGGACGGCACCCCACCCGCGTTGCCCGCCCCGTTTAGCCTGCGCGCCGGCGCAAAAGTCCCACGCAGTTGCGCGCGGATTACCTTGCTTTTGGTGCGCCAATCTGGGGGAACCGCCGTGAAGTCCATTCTGAACCGTCGTAGCGCCGCATTTCCTGGCGGCCCCTCGCTTCTCGTCGCGGTGACGCACAACGCTGCCGCGAAAAGCGCTATCCCGCGCGACGCCGTCGCGCACACAGCGCACGAAGCGCGTGCCGCCGATGCGTCGCCCGATTCCGTCGCCGACGTCGAGCCGCGCTCGGAACCTGCTGCGGGCGCGACCCTGCCGTATGAAGCCTCCGGTGGTCCTCGCCCGGTGTCCACGCTCCACGCCGTGCCGGTCATGCCCGCGCACATGAACGGCCGCCCGGTGCAGATCGCCGACGGCGCCGCGTTCGAGGCGCTCGCCGCCGCCGACGAGTTGATGACCTTCCGTGTCTACCGCTGTTTCGCCTATACCGTGAGCCTCTTCTTCCATCCGGTCACGCTCGGCTACTTTGTTTCGCTGCACCAGGACGGCGTGCTGTGGCGCGCGCTGAAGGCCAACGACCTCGACGCGGCCGGCTCGGCGTTCCATCTCATGCAGGACCAGGCAACGCGCCTCGCCGACGGTGAAATGCGCCGTGCGCAGCTCGTCGCGCAAAACGCGGAGCTCACGCGGCTGATCGAGGAATCGGAAGCGCAGGCCGAACGGCTGCGGGTGGACTTGCAGCGGCATGCGGAACAGGAGCAAACGGTGACGGGCCGCCAGCATCAGGTGCGCAAGGAAGTGGCGCAACTGGAGGCGCAGCGCGTTGCCGCCCAGGCCCAGTTGAACAAGGCGCACCGGGCGTTGCATCAGCTCAAGGTCACGACGAGCGAGGGTGTGCCCCACCTGCATGCTCGCTGAAGACGCGAAACGGGAGCCCAAAAAAGTACGGGCCGGTTGAATACCGGCCCGTGCTGGACTGCCTGCTACCTGACTACCTGCTGCAACAACATACTGCCTACTGCTACTGCAAGGCTGCACCTCTCACTGCGCCAGCCCACTTCAACTACCTCTGCAACAACTCTCTACTCTCACTGCTCACTGCAACTTCCTGGTACCGATTGCAACTTCTACCGCAACCTCACACTGCTATTGCGACTACACACTGCGTACTGTCACCACTTACTACAACAACGAACTGCGACTACTCACTCCGCACTGCGAAAATTCACAACGCCTTCAAACTGCGAAGACTTGCTGCAACAACGAACTGCGACAACTGACTACAGGGGGGTTCGTACTGGAGCCGCCTGCACCGGCCCCGTTCGGTCAAGGCTTAGTGGCCGAAATACACCGACTGTTGCGGGGCGATTTGTGCCGGTTGCACGGCTCCGCCCGACTGCGACGTGCCTACTGCCGGAGCGCCGTAACCGCTGGTGTCACCACTAGCCAGCTTTTCCTGGGTCACGCGGGCTTCGGCGGCCTGCAGGTTTTCCGGGTAGTTCACATAGTCAGCCGACGGCTTATAGCCGGCATGCTCGAGTTCGACCAGTTCCGCGCGCACCTGAGCGCGGGTCAGGCCTTGCTGGCTCGATTGAGCGAACGAGATTGCCGGGATGGCAAGAGCGGCGGCAACGACAACTGCGGGGATGAGCTTGTTCATGATCGGACCTCCATCTGTTTTATTTCCACTTCGAACACCTTGTTCGTCAGCGGTTGAATACAGTGTATGCGTCCGATTGCCCTAGGGAAAACCCTTATTTATCAAAACACCTTTGCGATTTCAGCAACAAAAAAAGGTGAGTCCGAGGGACTCACCTTTCGATTCCAACAAAGACCGCAATGACTATACGGTTTTCTATCTTGCGATTTTCTTACGACCAGTCAGCGTGGAAGCTGCCCGGCTTGTCTATGCGCTCGAACGTGTGAGCGCCGAAGAAGTCGCGCTGCGCCTGCACGAGATTGGCCGGCAGACGCTCCGACCGATAACCGTCGAAGTACGCGATCGCCGATGAGAACGCCGGCACCGGCACGCCCGCCGCCACCGCCTGGATCACCACGTCGCGCAACGCCGCCTGATAGTTGGCCGCGATCTCACGGAAATAAGGATCGAGCAGCAGATTGTCGAGCTGCGGGCTCTTCGCATAGGCGTCCATGATCTTCTGCAGGAAGCGCGCCCGGATGATGCAGCCCGCGCGGAAGATCTTCGCAATCGTGCCGTACTGGAGATCCCACTTGTACTCGTCGGAAGCCGCGCGCAGCTGCGCGAAACCTTGTGCGTACGAAATGACTTTCGAGAAGTACAGCGCGCGGCGCACCGACTCGATGAAAGCCTTGTGATCGCCCGTGAACGGCTTCGCGTCGGGGCCCGCGAGCACCTTGCTCGCGGCCACGCGCTGCGTCTTCAGCGACGAGAGTACGCGCGCGAACACCGACTCCGTGATGAGCGGCAGCGGCACGCCAAGGTCGAGCGCGTTCTGGCTCGTCCATTTGCCCGTGCCCTTTTGTGCGGCGCGGTCGAGAATCACGTCGACGAGGTCCTTGCCCGTCTCCTCGTCCTTCTTGCCGAAGATCTTCGAGGTGATCTCGATCAGATAGCTGTCAAGCTCGCCCTCGTTCCACTCGGTGTAGACCTTGCCCAGTTCCGCGTTCGAGAGGCCGAGCACCTGCTTGAGCACCGCATAGCTTTCGGCGATCAGCTGCATGTCGCCGTACTCGATGCCGTTGTGCACCATCTTCACGAAGTGGCCCGCGCCGTCCGGACCCATGTACGCGACGCACGGCTCGCCGTCCGGCGCCTTCGCCGCGATTTCGGTGAGGATGGGCGCCACGAGATCGTAAGCGTCGCGCTGGCCGCCCGGCATGATCGACGGGCCCTTGAGTGCACCCTCTTCGCCGCCCGACACGCCCGTGCCGATGAAGTGCAGGCCCGCCTTCGCGAGCTCCTGGTTGCGGCGGATCGTGTCGGTGAAATGCGTGTTGCCGCCGTCGATCAGGATGTCGCCCTTGTCCAGCAACGGCTTGAGCGCGGCGATGGTGTCGTCGGTGGCTGCGCCCGCCTTCACCATCATCAGGATGCGGCGCGGCTTTTCCAGCGAGTCGACGAATTCTTCGAGCGTGTAAGCCGGCACGAGCTTGCGATCCGGATACTCAGCGATCAGCTCGTCGGTTCTCGCGCGGCTACGGTTGAACACCGAGACAGAATGGCCGCGGCTTTCGATGTTGAGCGCGAGATTGCTCCCCATCACGGCCAGGCCCACTACGCCGATTGGCTGTTTGCTCATGTTGATTCTCCACTTCATTCATTGACGGCGCCGCATGGGGCGCCAACCGTGCAAGCATAAGGGAAACGCCAGGGCGCTGCGTGAATACGAGCACCCGGGCGCGGGTTTCTGCCCGCGCTAGCGTTTCCTGAACACCACGCTGAAATTGTTGGCCGGCATCGCGACGCGCGCCTCGCATACGAAGCCCTGCGCCTGCGCCAACGTCTCGACGGCCTCCATGTCGCGCACGCCCCAGGCCGGGTTGCGCGCGCGCAGGTCGGCGTCGAAGGCCTCGTTGCTCGGCGCCGTGTGCGCGCCGCTGCGCCGGTACGGACCGTAGAGCACGAGCACTCCCCCAGAAGCAACACGCGCGCCCGCACCTTTCATCAACGCCTGCGCCGCTTCCCAGGGCGCGATGTGGATCATGTTGATGCACACGATGGCATCCACCGCATCGATCGGCCAGGGCTCGCGGCACACGTCGAGGTCGAGCGGCTCGCGCAGGTTCGCGAGGCCCGTATGCGCGCGCCATGCCGAGATCGACGCGCGTGCGCGCGCGTCGGCGTCGCTGGGCTGCCAGGTGATGCCGGGCAACGCGGCCGCGAAGTATGCGGCGTGCTGGCCGGTGCCGCTCGCAATTTCGAGCACCGTGCCGTGCGCGGGCAGCGCGCCGCGCAGCACCTCCAGAATGGGCGCGGCGTTGCGCTCGGCGGCGGGCGCACTGAGGCGCTGGGCGGCTTGGGGGTCGTTCATCGTCTTGCGTTCATCCGGTTCAGTACAGGCTGTGCTTGATGCGTTCTGCGAGACCGGCTTCGTAAGTCTCGGCATCGAATGTCTCGCCGTATTGCTCCGCGCTCACGCGGCGCAGCATCTCGCCCGCGCTCGGCAGTTGCGAGCGCTCGACATGGCGTGACGGGTCCCACAGATTCGAACGCACGATGGCCTTCGAGCAATGGAAATACACGCTCTCCACGTCGATCACGAGCACCGAGCGCGGCGGCTTGCCGTCCACGGCGAAGCTCGCGAGCAGCGCCGCGTCGCTCGAAACGCGGGCGCGCCCGTTCACGCGCAGCGTCTCGCCCACGCCCGGCACCATGAACAGCAGGCCCACCTGCGGCGAGACGATCACGTTGTGCAGGCTGTCCACGCGATTGTTGCCGGGGCGATCGGGCAGCGCGAGCGTGCGCTCGTCGAGAATGCGCACGAAGCCGGGCGCGTCGCCGCGCGGCGAGCAGTCGAGCCCGTCCGGGCCGCCCGTGGCGAGCACGACGAACGGCGAGCACTCGATGAAGCGCCGGTAGTCCGCGTTGACGTGATCGATTTCCTTGCGCAACGAGCGTTCGTTCGGCGCACCGTAGTGCGATTCGAGGTCGGCTAGCGTGGTCAGCATGTCGTCGGTTCCGTTGGGTCGAGTTGTGTGAGGGAGTCAGGCGGCAAGCCGCGCGTCGAGCGCGTCGAGCACCGCCGCGCAAGGCGCTTCGAGCTTCAGCGCGAGCAGCGGGTCGGCGCGCGTCTTGCCCATGTTGATCGCAATCACGGGCTTGCCGCGCTGCTGCGCCCAGGCGCAAAAGCGATAGCCCGAGTACACCATCAGCGAGGAGCCGACCACGAGCACCGCGTCGGCCTCGTCGAGCGCGTTCGAGGCGGCCGCCACGCGCTCGCGCGGCACGTTCTCGCCGAAGAACACCACCGAAGGCTTGAGCAGGCCGCCGCACGCGGCGCACGCCGGCACGAAGAAAGCGTTGGCGCCGTCGAAGTCGAGATGGGCATCGCCGTCGGCGGCGGGTTCCGCGCTCGCGTCCGCAAGTCCGGGATTGCGCGCCACCAGTGCCGGCTGGATCGACGCGCGCGAATATTGCGCGCCGCAGTCGAGGCAATGCACGTGCGCGATGCTGCCGTGCAGCTCGATCACGTCGCGACTGCCCGCGCGCTGGTGCAGCCCGTCCACATTCTGCGTGACGAGCGTGCGCGCGTAGCCTGCCGCGCCGAGCCGCGCAAGCGCGCGATGCGCGCCATTGGGCAGCGCCTGGCCGACCGTGGGCCAGCCGATCATGCTGCGCGCCCAGTAGCGCCGCCGAGCATGCTCGGAGCCGAGGAACTCCTGCAGCGTGATGGGCGGCGAGCGCTTCCAGGCGCCGTTCTCGTCGCGGTAGCCCGGAATGCCCGAATCCGTGCTGATGCCCGCCCCGGTCAGCACGAACAGTCGAGGATGACGCTCGACGAATGCGCGCAGCGCGTCGAGCGCGGCGGCGTCGAGGGCGTGAGCATGAGGAGCGAGAGCGGATTCGGTCATGGCGGAGCGGGTAAAGCGGTTCGGTGTGTGGCGCTCGAGGCGGTCGAAGCGGTCAAAACACTCAGCGCGGTTCAGCGCGAGGACTTGCCACGCGGCGGCGCGGCGGCGTTCGCGAGCTCTTTCCGCGGCGCTTTCGCCGCCGCTTGCCGCGCGGTTTCGCGCGCTTCCCACGCGGCCAGTTCGGCGCGATACCGGCCCATCTCCTCGTCGTACAGGTCGAAGATGCACGGATCGCAGCCGCTATGGCAACAGGCGTCGTTATCGGGACATTCAGGCGGCTGGGGTCGCGGATCGTCGTCCGCACGCAGAGGCAACGGCATGGGCGCTAAGGCGTCGTGGCAGATCAACGGCCAGTATACGGGACAATGCGCGGGACGACGCGCGAGCCAAAGCGCGCGCGGCAGCCCATGCGCGGCCACGCGGCCACCCTCCGCCGGCCCTGCGAGATCGTTCCGCTCAGCCGCGCCCCACGAACGGCATCTTCGTCGCCATGATCGTCATGAACTGCACGTTGGCCTCGAGCGGCAGCTGCGCCATGTGCAGGAGCGCATCGGCGACGAGTTCCACATCCATGAGCGGCTCGACGGCAATCTCGCCGTTCGCCTGCGGCACGCCGCGCGCCATGCGCTCGGCCATCTCGGTCGCCGCATTGCCGATGTCGATCTGCCCGCACGCGATGTCGTAGCGCCGCCCGTCCAGCGAAACCGTTTTGGTCAGGCCCGTGATCGCATGCTTGGTCGCCGTGTAGGCAATGCTGAACGGCCGCGGCGCATGCGCCGAAATCGAGCCGTTGTTGATGATGCGGCCGCCGCGCGGCGTCTGCCGCTTCATCAGCCCGAACGCCGCGCGCGTGCACAGAAACACGCCGGTCAGGTTCGTGTCGACCACGGCACGCCAGTCGTCGACAGAAAGCTCGTCGATATCCACTGCCGGCGCATTGCGCCCCGCGTTGTTGAAGAGCAGGTCGAGCCGCCCGTAGCGCGCGCGGATCGTCTCGAAGAGCGCCTCGACGGCCGCTGCGTCCGTCACGTCGCACGGCGCCGCCAGCGCCTCTTCGCCGCGCGCGCGGGCCTCGTCGGCGAGCGCCTCGAGCGGCGCCGGCCGCCGCCCCGCCAGCACGACAGCAAAGCCATTCGCCAGCAGCCTTCGCGCGCATGCGCGCCCGATACCACTGCCAGCGCCCGTCACGAGCGCCACCTTATGCGTGGGCGCCCCCGCTTCGGGCGTCGCCGCGTCTTGCGCGGCGGCGCGTTGTTGCGTTTCAGTCATCATTGCCTCGTTCTTTTCGATTCGTCGGTTGGTCGTTGCCGCTCGACAACGCACTCCGCTCCCGATCGCTTTCAATCGAGCGGCTGATCGTTGGGATTCGCGAAAAGCGTCCTCATCTGCGCCGACATCGGGAAGTCGAGATTCACGCCGGCGGGTGGAATCGGCGTGTCGAACCAGCGCCGGTAGAGCGCAAGCGCCTCGCCCGAGCGCTCCATCTTCGCGATGGTGTCGTCGGCGATGCGCTTGAAGGCGACGTCGCCGCGCCGGAACATGCAGCCGTACACCTCCGACCTGGCCGGGCTGCCGACTATTGCGTAGTCGTGCGCGTCGCCCATGCTGCGCGCGCTTTGCGCGACCGGCGCACCCGGCGCGCCTCCGGCTTCGTAGCCGGTTGCAAGTGCGGCGTGCAGCAGCGGCTCGTCCATCACGAAAGCGACGGCGCGGCCCGAGCGCACGGCCTCGACCGAATCGGCATGAGTCTTCGCGACGACGATGCGCATGTTCATCGCGCGCTCGGCATTCCAGCGCCGCAGCAGCCGCTCTTCGGAAGTGCCCGCGGTCGTGACCACGGTGCGGCCCGCGAGATCGCCGAAATCCTTGACCGGCGAGCCGCGCTTCACGAGCATGCGCACGCCGTACTCGAAAATGCTGTTCGAGAACGCCACGTCGTTCTCGCGCTCGCGCGTGTGAGTGGTGGTGCTGCACTCCAGATCGACGGTGCCGTCCTGCACGAGCGTGATGCGGTTCTGCGGCGTGACGGTCAGTTCGCGCACGCGCAGCGCGGGAAGCTGGAGCGTCTCCTGCACGGCCGCCGCGATGCGCCGGGCGATCTCATACGAATAGCCCGTCGCGTGAGAGCCGCCTGCCATATACGAGAAAGGCACCGCCGCTTCGCGCACGCCGATGACGATCGTGCCGGTGTCGCGAATCTTGCGCAGCGTGGGGCTCTCCAGTTCGTCGGCGCGGGTCGCTGCCGCACCGCTCAACGCGCACGCGCAGGCGAGCGCGCGGCACAGCACTGCCGAAAGCGCGCGGGCGCGGCCGCCCGCGCGCGCGTGGCGGCGCAAACGCCTCGCGATGCCAATCCCCTTCAACTGTGACCCCCTTGAATTGCTCGACTACATAAATCGCGCACGCAGCAACGCTTTCCCTTCGCGCGATTGTACCGGCGGGCCGTCCATACCGGGGCTCGCCGCCTTTGCCGCACGCGCTGCGGCCGCATGGTGACGTAGACATATGAGGCGCGTGCCGCGCGGCAAAACAAAAGCGCAAGGATAGCGCGTTCGGCGCGGCGCGGTGCCCCCGCGCCTTGCATCGAACGCGTAATCAAACGCGGAAGTCGGCGGCCATGTCCTCGTCGCTGCGCGCGACGATCGCGCCGCTGCGCGCGGCCTTGACGAACGCGTCGTAATCGCGCTCCACCTGGTCGGCATAAGCGAATGCGTAAGCTGTCAACGCTTCTGCAAACTGGTCGCCGCGTCCGATATACGAGGCGATCTCGATAGACGCGCTGCCCGACTTCGCGTGCGCACGCGCGAGCGCCCACCCGCATAGCCGCGCGTAGCCGGCAAGCAACGTGCTGTCGAGCAGTTCGATATCGGCCGAGAGCTTCATGTCGCGCAACTGGCGCACGTAGAAGTAGCGGCCCGCGGGGCCCGTGGTCCAGCCGAGGAAAATGTCGCTTGCCGCCTGCAGCATGCGCTGGCCATGCACGACGCGCGCGCCTTCGTGCTTGATGGCTGAGGATTTGAAGTACTGCGAAACGACTGAGCGCCGCGCCTCCTTCACCTGCAGGAAGAGCGGCTTCTCATGATGGTCGACTAGCAGCATCACCAGGCAGCGCGTGCCCACGCTGCCCACGCCCACGACCTTGAATACGAGGTCCTGAATCGTGAAGTGTTCGAGCAGCTCGCGCCGGTCCGGCGCGAGCGTCTTCGCGTAGGCCTCGTACATCGGCTCGATCAGCGTGCGCCAGTCGCCCAGCGTGAACCAGTCGTCCTCGGGCTCGAACAGCGTGTTGGCGCCGTGCACGTGAAAGAGCGCGGGCGGCGCGTCGTGCATCGTCCAGTGGTCGCCGTCGCGCTCCGCCAGCTTTTCGAGCAGGTTTTCGTGCGTGCGGTTCGCGGCCTTTTCCATGCCGCGCCGGATCAAGCGGCGGCCTTCGGGCGTGAGCGCCGTCTCGACCATGCGCTCGAAGGTGATCTTGTCGTACCAGAGATCGAGTGCGCCATATTCCGCGTACCGGCGCATGCGGTCGCGATAGGTTGTGACGGCCGTCATCACCAGATCCTCGGCCACGCCGCGCGAATAGCGCATGTGCCGCGCCGCCACCACGAAGCTCGCCACGAGTCGCTTGACGTCCCACTCCCATGGGCCGGTCGCCGCCTCGTCGAAATCGTTGAGATCGAATACGAGCTGGCGCTCGGGGGTGGCGAAGCCGCCGAAATTCAGAAGATGCGCGTCGCCGCAGATTTCCATCGTCATGCCGGTGTTCGGCACGCGAGAAAGATCGTGCGCCTGCAGGATCGCGCTGCCGCGAAAGAACGTGAAGGGCGATACGATCATGCGCCCATAGCGCAGCTGCACGAGGTTCGGCACGCGGCCTTCGCTATTCAGGCGCAGCAGTTCGAGCGGGTCGCGCTTCAGGTTGCCGGTTTCCTTGTGGCTCGAACGCCTCGAGCGCTCGCGCGCGGCACGCCCGGCCGCCTCGCGTTCAGCAACGATGCTCCCATTCATGACCTTCTCCGGTTCTTGTACGGTCTCGCGCCATCCTGGCAATCGGGGAAATTCGTCCTGCATGACGGCGGCCTCGCTCGCCTTGGTCATCGCCCGCCTATTTAAGCGTGAGGCCCCGTTTCGTGCAAGCAGCGCCGCCCGGGGCAGCGCGTGATTGCGCACCATGCGCGCAGCGCTCCCGCGCCTGGTGTACCTTGAGCAGACACCCGTCGCAGCCGCCGGCCGCCGTTCGTGCGCCCCTCCGCTGCCCCGCGAGACCCCGGATGAGACCTCGAATATGAACATAAAAGTCTACGGAACGCTCGTCGTCGCATCGCTCGTGCTGCTGATCGGCCAGTGGCTCGTCGCGACCATACCGCTCCTGCGCAAGTTGACGATTCCGGAGCCCGTGGCGGGCGGCATCGTCGCCGCGCTGATCGTATTCGGCCTGCACAGTTTTGCGCACGTCAACGTGAGCTTCGACACCTCGCTGCAAGCGCCGCTCATGCTCTCGTTCTTCGCCACCATCGGCCTCAACGCGAATCTCGCCAACCTGAAAGCGGGCGGCCCGATGCTCTTGCGCTTTCTCGCCGTGGTGGTCGGGCTTCTCGTGCTGCAAAACGCAGTGGGGATTGGGCTCGCGCTCGCATTCGGCGTCGATCCGCTGTACGGGTTACTGGCGGGCTCGGTGTCGCTCGCGGGCGGCCACGGCACGGGCGCCGCATGGGGCGCGGTGTTCACCGAGCATCATGGGCTGCAGTCCGCCACCGAAGCCGCCATTGCCTGCGCCACCTTCGGGCTGATCGTGGGCGGCATTCTCGGCGGCCCCGTAGCGCAGCACCTCGTGAAGCGCTTCGGCTCGCGCGACGAGGCCACGGGTACGTCCGGCACCACCACGGACGATGCCTACGCATTCGAAGAACCCAAAGCCGAGCAGCCGACCACGCCGGCCGCCTTCATCAACACGCTCACGCTCATCGCCATCAGCCTGGCGCTCGGCGACGCGCTCTCCGGCCTGATCGCAGGCACCCCGTTCGAATTGCCCACGTTTGTCTGCGTGCTGTTCGTCGCCGTGCTGCTCGCCAACGCTCTTGCGCTCGTGGGACGTCCCGTGGCCGCGCACGCGGTCGCGCTGATCGGCAACGTGAGCCTCGCGCTCTTTCTCGCCATGGCGCTGATGACGCTGCGCCTGTGGGATCTCGCCGCGCTCGCGCTACCGGTTTTCACGATTCTCGGCGCACAGACGCTCTTGATGGTCCTCTACGCGATATTCGTGACGTTTCGCGCGATGGGCGCGAATTACGACGCCATCGTGCTCACGGCGGGCCACTGCGGCTTTGGTCTCGGCGCCACACCCACGGCAATCGCTAACATGCAGGCGGTCACGGCGCGCTTCGGCCATTCGCATGTTGCGTTTCTCGTGGTGCCGCTCGCGGCCGCGTTCTTCATCGATATCGCCAACGCCATCATCATCAAGCTCTTTCTCGCGCTGCCGATTTACCATTGAGCAGACGAACTGCGCGAAGGGTTGCGCAAGGCCGCGCACGCGAGGCGCGCTAAAATGGAGCGATTCGCGGCGCGGCCGCCTTGCGCGGCGCAAACCTTCGAGCGTCATCATGTCCTTCACCACCTGGCTCTTTTTTCTGCCCGCCTGCTTCGCACTGAACATGGCGCCGGGGCCGAACAACCTTTTGTCCATCAACGTGGCCGCCCGTCACGGTTTCGTGCGCGCATTCCTTGGCGGCACGGGCCGGCTGGTCTCGTTCGCCGCGATGATCGCGCTCGCGGCCACGGGCCTCGCCGTCGTGCTGCGCGCCTCCGAGGCGGTCTTCTTCGTCATCAAGCTTGCGGGCGCCGCGTACCTCGTGTGGCTCGCGGTGCAACTCTGGCGCAGCGACGCGAACCCCATGGGCATGAGCCTCGAAGGCGACGCCTCGCTCGCGCGCATTGCGTGGCGCGAGTGCCTCGTCGCGGCGGGCAACCCCAAGGCGATTCTCGTATTCACGGCATTTCTGCCGCAGTTCGTCGATCTCGCGAAGCCCATCGCGCCACAGTTCGGCCTGCTCGGCGCGAGCTTTCTCGTGCTCGAATGCGTGGCCATCGCGCTCTACTCGCTCGCTGGCATGTACCTCGGCCGCTGGCTCACGCGCGCCACGGTGCGCCGCTGGTTCAATCGCACCTGCGGCGCGTTTCTCGGCGCGATCGGCGTGAGCTTCCTCCTTGTGCGGCGCGGCTGAACGCGCCGCGTAGCGCCGTGCCGAGGCGCCCCCATCCATAAGTTTTTCGTGATGATTTTCGCGAGAAACTTTAACTGTCGTTAATCGACAGCTGCCCTTATGCTCGAACCATCGTCCGTCGTCGCGGCGAGCGGGCATTTTCCCCAACGCTCGTGAGAAACGCCGCTACGGACACGCGGTTTTCAACGTCATTGGGGTTTCAATATGAAGATCTGCATCTTTGGAGCGGGCGCGATCGGCGGCATGATGGGCGTGCAGCTCGCACGCGCGGGCGCCGACGTGAGCTTCGTTGCGCGCGGTCCGCATCTGGCCGCCATGCGCGAGAACGGCGCGCGTCTTCTGATAGATGGTGAGGAGTACGTGGCGAATGTGCGCTGCACTTCCGACCCGCGCGAGCTGGGAGTGCAAGACGTCGTGATCGTCACGCTAAAGGCGCATTCGGTGGCGGGCGTGATCGATGCGATGCAGCCGCTCCTCGGCAAGCACACGGCCATCGTCACGGGCACCAACGGCATTCCCTACTGGTACTTCTACCAGCACGGCGGCAAGTTCGCCGGCACGCGGCTCGAAAGCATCGACCCGGACGGCTCGCAATGGACGCGGCTCACGCCCGAGCGCGCGATCGGCTGCGTGCTTTATCCGGCCGCCGAAATCGAGGCCCCCGGCGTGATCCGCCACGTGTACGGCAAGAAGTTTCCGATCGGCGAGCCCTCGGGCGAGCGCACGCCGCGCATCGTCCAGTTGCATGAAATGATGCAGGCCGCCGGGTTCGATGCGCCGATACGCGAGAACATCCGCGACGAAATCTGGCTCAAGCTGTGGGGCAACCTCTGCTTCAACCCGATCAGCGCGCTCACGCACGCAACGCTCGACATCATCACGAGCGACCCCGCCACGCGCGCCGTGGCGCGCACGATGATGCTCGAGGGCAAGCGTATTGCCGAGCAGTTCGGCGTGCATTTCCGCGTGGACGTGGAGCGGCGCATCGACGGCGCCGGCGCGGTAGGCGCGCACAAGACCTCGATGCTCGTCGACCTCGAAACCGGGCGGCCGATGGAGATCGATCCGCTGCTCACTGTCGTGCAGGAGATGGGCCAACTGGTCGGCGAGCCGACACCGACCATCGACGCAGTGCTCGCGCTCGTGAAGCAGCGTGAGCGCATGGCGATGCAGCCGGCGTAAGTCATGGCGATGGGCGGAGCGACGCCGCCCTTCCTTTGGTGTACTACGGTCGCTGGATAAACAAACGGATCGCCATGGGCGATCCGTTTTGTCCTGGAGGCAAAGAAACGATACGGGCGCTATTCGATGCGCGCGGGCGAGTGTACCTGCATCGCGTGGATTGACGTAGTGTCGCGCAGCGCGACACGCATGCCTTGATCGCACGAAGCACCGATATCCGGTCCAGAGGACATGCCATCTGATGCAGAACCGTCGCTCATGAACTGCGACCACGCCGCCTGCGCGCACGGCCGCAGCGATCGATGACGACGCCGTACGAGCATCGTCGTGACGTTGACCACCGGATGCAGCACGCGTGTGACGAGCGCCCCCGCAGGCGCGGGCCAGTGACACGCGGCGTGCGCGCTATCGCCCGGGCGATGCGCGTGCCCCGCGCGCGCCTCGTCGACACAAACCGGCAACACGCCAATGCCCATGCCGAGCAGCGCCATGCGCGCCACGCCCGCCACGTGCGCGAGCTCCTGCAACGGCCGCCCCTCGGGCCGCAGGCCGTCGAGCGCACGCATGACGGCGCCCCGGCAACCCGCATCGCGATTGAGTGTGACGAGCGGCTCGCGCGCGAGGTCGTCCCAACGTAACGCGCCCTGGAGAGCAAGCGGATGATGCGTAGGCAAAAGCGCGCAAAGCGGCGTGGCCGAGAGCGGCTGCACGTCGAGGTTGCCGCTCGCGAACGGCACGCTTTCCGCAATCACGCCAAAGTCGGCCTCGCCCTGCTCGACGGCCTGCAACACAGCCGCTTGCGGCAGATCCTGCAATTGCAGCGTGAGTGAAGGAAAAGCCGCTGCGCAGCGCGCGAACGCGGCGGGCACCCAGGTCGATGAAAGCACCGGGTTGCTCGCCACGAGCACCACGCCGCTATGCGCCTGGTGCGCGTCGCGGCCCTCGCTGAGCGCGAGCTCGATCTCGTCGAGCAGGCGCCCAATGCGCCGCTCGAAGCCGCTGCCCGCGAGCGTGAGTTCGACTTGGCGCGTGGTGCGGTCGAAGAGCTTGAGTTCGATCGCTTCTTCCAGATCGCGCACACAGCGGCTCACCGCCGACTGCGTGAGCCCGAATTCGCGCGCGGCGCGCGTGAAGCTGCGCGCCCGCGCCACCGCGACGAACACCTTGAGTTGCTGGAGCGATACGTTCATCGACATGGTGGGCTCGCGCGCCTCATTCGCCGCTCGGGTTGGACCAATGCTGCAGGCCCGCGCCCGTACTGGCGGCCAGCGTAGCCGAGTTCTCGCTGCTCTCCTCCGCGCTCTGTTCGATCAGGCGCTGGCGCATCGGCGCGAGGATGAACTTGGCGCTGATGCCCGCCGCGATCGTGATGACCGCCGCCGCGACGAACACGGCGCTCCAGCCGCCCGTGGCCGAGAGCACGGAGGCCACCGGCACGAGCAGCGCTGCGGTGCCCTTCGCCGTGTACAGCGTGCCGGCATTGGACGCGGCGTACTTGCTGCCGAAGGTGTCCGCGCAGATCGCCGGGAAGATCGAGAAGATCTCCCCCCAGAACAGGAAGATGAGCGCAGCGAAAACCATGAACGCGTATGGGTTGGAGCCGAACTGCATCATGCCGAGCAGCGCGAGCCCTTCGCCGACGAAAATCAGGAACATCGTGTTTTCACGTCCGATCTTGTCGGAGATGAAACCGCACAGCGGGCGCGTGAAGCCGTTGCAGATGTTGTCGATCGCTAGTGTGAGCGTGAGGAGCGGCAGCGTGGCGCCGAACACCGTCATCGGGATGCGCGCGATACCCCAGTCCTTCGCGATCGGTCCGATCTGCGCCGTCGCCATCAGTCCGCCTGCGGCCACCGCGACGAACGCGGCGTAGATCACCCAGAACACCGGCTGCTTGACCATCTGCCCTGGCGTGTAGTCGACGCGCGAGACCATACGGCGTGCAGCCATCGCAACGGGGCGCGGCGAGGGCTTCACGAGCAGGAAGGCGAGCGCCAGAATCGACACGCCCTGGAGGATGCCGAAGAAGAAGAACGTGTGCTCGTAGCCCGAGCGCGTGATCATGTTCGCAATCGGAATCACGGTCACGGCGGCGCCGGCGCCAAAGCCCGCGGCCGTGAGGCCCGCAGCGAGACCGCGGCGGTCCGGGAACCACTTGAGCGCATTGCCCACGCAGGTGCCGTACACGCCGCCCGCGCCAATGCCCGCGATCACCGACGAGGCATAAAGCATCGGCAGCGTCGTGGCGTACGAGTTGAGCACCCATGAGAGGCCCGCGCAAACCGCACCGACCGCCACGACCGGACGTGGACCGAACTTGTCGACGAGCCAGCCTTCCACCGGCACGAGCCAGGTCTCAGTCAGAATGAAAATCGAGAACGCCAGCTGAATCGACGCTTCGCCCCATTGATGCCGCGCGTTCATCGGTGCGACGAACAGCGTCCACGCGTATTGCAGATTGGCGACGAGCGCCATGCACAGCATGCCCACTACCAGTTGACACCAGCGGTTCGTCCAGAACGGACCGCTCTCGCTCCTCTGACTGATTGCACTCATCTCGCTTGTCTCCGCTATCCATTCATCGCGGCCCGCTTGATTGCCGGCCTGCATAAATTTCTGCTTATGGTTCGAATCCCATGCTGCACTGCAGTCTTCTTTTTTATTCGCCTAGCAAATGAAAAATTCGAATGGAAATTCGCCAATTCTCATTCGGCCGATCATTACGGCATTCCCCGAAAGCCCTGCAAAATAAGGGTTTTTTTGCACATTTCCCGCTTTGAAGTCGTACCTCCAGGCGTTAACCCGAGCCCATCGCCCGCATCACCGCATGGCATTCGGACTCCTTTCAACTCATGCTAGGGTGATTGCTGAATTACTCACAATTAAAGTTTGTTATTATGTGGATTCACGTTCCTTTATGGATCGGCCATGACGATGCGAAACGCCACGCTGCGCCAGCTCAAGGTCTTCGAGACCGTGGCGCGCCACCTCAGTTTTTCGCGTGCCGCGGAGGAACTGCATCTCACCCAGCCGGCCGTTTCCACGCAGGTCCGACAGCTCGAAGACCACGCGGGTCTGCCGCTCTTCGAACAGCTTGGCAAGAAGATCTATCTCACGCCCGCGGGCACGGAGATGCTTCACTACAGCCGCGCGATCATGCAGCAGTTCCACGAAGTCGACGAGGCGATGAGCCAGTTGAAGGGCGTCTCGGGTGGCAAGCTCAACGTCTCGGTAATCAGCGCGGGCGATTACTTCTTTCCGCGTCTTCTGGCCGAATTCACGCGCCGTTACAAGGGCGTTTCGCTCAATCTCGCCGTGCACAACCGGGAGCAGCTGCTCCAGCAGCTCGCCACCAACCAGACTGACCTCGCCGTCATGGTGCGTCCCCCGCACGCGACGGACGCCATCAACGAGCCATTCGCCCCGCACCCTTACGTGATCGTCGCGGCGCCCTCACATCCCCTCGCGCACAAGCGCGGCATCAAGCTCAGCACGCTCGCCAACGAGGCGTTCATCGTGCGCGAACGCGGCTCGGACACATGGAATTCGATGGAAGAAGGATTCGCGGGCAAGATCACGAACCTCAAGATCGCCATGGAGATCCGCAGCACCGAAACGATCAAGCAGGCCGTGATCGCGGGCATGGGTATCGCCTTTCTCTCGGCGCACACCATCAGCCTCGAATTGCAGGTCGGTCATCTCACGGTGCTCGATGTCGAAGGCTTCCCGGTCATGCTCAACTGGTACGTCGTACACCGGAAGAACAAGCGCCTGCCGCCCGTCGCGCTTGCGTTCAAGCGCTTCCTCATGGAAGAAGGCGCACAGCTCATCGAGAACATCACGCGCGTCTCGGAAGCGAGCTTGCATAAGTAAGGTTTTATGATTACTCGCCCAACCTTCAGGCGTGACTAATCATTCGTGCGATTACACGAAAAGCGCGACGTTTGGCTTGCGCCCGCCGCTGCCTCCATTGAACGTCGTGCGAAGGCGCGTTTCGTCGTTTGCCCCTTCCCGCAGAGTGTCTCGTGGCGCTCCACTGGTGGCGCCAGCGCGCGCACGTCTCGGTAACGACGCGTCAGTGCGGGCCTTGCCGCTGGCGTAGCGCGCCGTGCCGGCTACGCCGCCGGCGCGGCAAATCCTGCGATGCATGATGGCCCGCGCGCCCAGCGCCGCCATGCGATGTGTCGCTCGCGGCAAGCCACGCGGGCTCGAACGCGCCGCCGCCGCAGGCTGCGACCAACAGTTCGTCCGGTACGCCCGCGAAGCTCGCATTGAATATCACGCTGAAGGGCTCACCGGACGAAGTCGTCTCGACGCCCAAACGCGCGTGACGCGGCCTGCTTGCGCCCGTCATGAGCCGCACGCCGAGCGCGGCGTGCAACAAGCTCGCCGCGACCAGCACGGAGACCCCGAACTCAGGCGAAGCGCGCGCGCTCACGAACCCATAGCCAAGCCCAACCCCGAGCAACAGCGCCATGACGTGGATCGCGCGGTCGCCGCGGCCGAAGGGCACGCGCCGCCGCGCCGCGCCTCGTGCAAGTGCGCCACCGCCGAGCAGACTCAACGCGCTGCCGATCAGCAGCGCGCCGGTCGTCGCCGCCACGAACAGCGCGACACGCTCGCCCGGCGCACGGCCAGGTTGCAGCACGAAGCCAGCGATGCCGCCGCCCACCGCGGCCGCGCCCAGCACGCCGCCCGTCAGCGCCGCGGTGCGCACGCGCCGCGTGAGATCGCGCCGCCCTGCGTAGCACAAGCCAGCCAGCACGCCGGCTTCGACGGCCACCGTCGCATCGATTGCATGCGCCCAACCCGCGGCCGCCACGCCGGGCGGCACAGTCAGTAGCAGTGCGAATGAAATGACGAAGCCAAGCCGGCGCTTGTGCACCGCATCAGAACACCGCACGCAGCGCGGCGCGGCGCGCGAACGGCGCGCTCGCACCGGTGCGAGCGCCGCCAATTGTGCAAATGCACAGCCGAGCCATGCGAACAGCACACCGGCGCCCAGCCACGCCACGTCGCCAGCCAGTTGCTCCGGCATCTCTCCTCCTCGCGCGCGTTATGCATACCGTGCGCGTCTTTAGTTCACGCCATCAGGCCGCGCCTTCTGCAGTGGCGAGCGGCTCGGTTTCGCCGCATGCGACTGCCAGCGTGTTGCTCAATGTGCCGATTCCTTCGATCGTGACGTCGACGGTTGCGCCATCAACGATCGAGCCTACGCCGAGCGACGTACCGCACGCAATCACGTCGCCTGGCTCGAGCGTCAGGTCTTGCGAAATGAGGCTCACCTGCTGCGCCGGCGAGAACACCATGTCGTCGAGCGGATAGTTCTGCCGCTCGACCCCATCAAGCCGCGTGACGACGCGCGCACGCTGCCAATCGAACCCGGAGACGATTGCCGGGCCCAGACAACAGAACGTATCGAAACCTTTGGCGCGGCACCATTGCGGGAAGTGCGGATTCTCGGTGATGAGGCCCGCGGCGGTGACGTCGTTGACGACCGTATAGCCGAAGATCGCAGCCTCGGCTGCTTCGACGCTCACGTTGCGGCAACGCTTGCCGATCACGATGCCCAGCTCGCCTTCGAAGACGATTTTTCCCGCATAGTGGGCAGGACGCCGAATTGATTCGGACGAACCGATCACCGAAGCGGCCGGCTTGATGAGAAAAAGCGGATGCGAGGGCACCGGCTTTTCCAGCTTCGCAGCAAGCGCGTGAAAATTGTTCCACAGCGCAACCACCTTGCCTGGCGCACAGGGCGCGAGCGGCGTGAGCGCGCGCAGCGACAGTACGGCCCCCGTGGGCACCGGCTGATCGAGCCCTTCGTATTCGTGCAGGTAGCCGTTCTCGACGCGACCGAACACGATGCTGCCGTCGTTCGCCATCAGACGCATCCACGTTTCCATGCTTCACTCCTTTCGTTTCAGACGGCGGTTTCAGACGGCGCCAGCGGCATGTAGCGCGTGGATCTCGTTGTCCGTGTACCCGAATTCGGCGAGCACTTCGTCGGTATGCTCGCCAAGCAGCGGCGAGCGTGTGACTTCGGTCGGGCTGTCCGAGAGCTTGATCGGGTTGCCCACCGTGAGGTACTTGCCGCGCACCGGGTGATCCACTTCGACGATCGTGCCGCTCGCGCGCAGCGACTCGTCCGTGGCGATCTCCTTCATCGAGAGAATCGGACCGCACGGAATGTCGTAACGGTTGAGCACGGCCATCGCATCGAACTTCGTGCGGTGCATGGTCCAGTGCTCGATCTCGTCGAAAATCGACTTCAGGCGCGGCAGGCGCGCGTTGGGCGTCGCGTAGTCGGGATCGTCGATCCACTCCTCGCGCCCGATCAGCTTGCAGATGCGGTCCCACACGGGCGCCTGCGCGATGAAGTAGATATAGGCGTTCGGATCGGTCTCCCAGCCCTTGCACTTGAGGATCCAGCCCGGCTGGCCCCCGCCCGACGCGTTGCCGGCGCGCGGCACGGCCTCGCCGAAGCGCTCGTTCGGGTATTGCGGATACTCCTTCATGACGCCGGTGCGCTCGAGCCGCTGCTGGTCGCGCAGCTTCACGCGGCAGAGGTTGAGCACGCCATCCTGCATGGCCGCGAGCACCTTCTGCCCGCGCCCCGTGTGCGTGCGTTGATAGAGCGCTGTGACGATGCCGAGCGCGAGATGCAGGCCCGTGCCGCTGTCGCCGATCTGCGCACCGGAGACGACCGGCGGCCCGTCGTCGAACCCTGTCGTGGAAGCCGCGCCGCCCACGCACTGCGCCACGTTCTCGTAGACCTTGCACTCCTCGTAGGGACCGGGGCCGAAGCCCTTGACCGAGGCGACGATCATGCGCGGGTTCAGCGCCTGGATGCGCTCCCAGCTGAAGCCCATGCGCTCGAGCGCGCCCGGCGCGAAGTTCTCGACGAGCACGTCGCAGTCGCGAATGAGCCGCTCCAGCACGCGCTTGCCTTGCGGGTTCTTCGTGTCGAGCGTGAGCGAACGCTTGTTGCCGTTGAGCATCGTGAAGTAGAGGCTGTCCGCGTCCGGCAAATCGCGCAGCTGCTCGCGCGTGATGTCGCCGCCGCCTGTGCGCTCCACCTTGATGACGTCCGCGCCGAACCAGGCGAGTAGTTGTGTGCAGGTGGGTCCCGACTGCACGTGCGTGAAATCGAGGATGCGCACGCCGTTCAATGCCTTGCCCATGTCATGTCTCCTTGTCTAGTCGTGGCCGGGCGAGTTTTCGAAAATCGGTGGGGTTGCGTGGGCAGAAGCGTTTCGCGCAACGGCGCGCCATCTGCGTCCTTGAGCAATACGGTATGTGATATATCAATGTAGAGCAAGAGGGGATTTGCCCATCGGGAAGGTCTTTGAAATCCAGGAGAAGTCTTATCTGACGTGGCTTTTCGCCGATTTCGACAACTTTGACGCAATGCACACAAGGGAAAACCCCGAACGCGCGCCGGGTCTGATATGCCAGATTCCGTGTAAAGGATGGCGAGAAAGCGGCGACGCTGTGCCGGGTTTTGGCGGTCTGATTCGTCAGGGATGCCAGGGGTTGATGCGCATAAAGTCGGCCGCCGAGCCGCGACGGTTAAGGCGGTAAACGCAAGACGGGAGACCCGGAGGTCTCCCGTCTGCCCCGAACCAACGCGGGCGCTACGCGATAGCGCAGCGAAACTTCACCTTACCCGTATCAATCGAGGAAATCGCAATTCTTCTCGACGTAGGCGGCGAGATCGAGCGAATGCTGGCGCACGAGCTTTTCGGCCAGTTCGGTGTCGCGCTTTTCGAGCGCTTCGATGATGCGCAGATGATCGACGATCGAGCGCGAAGCCCGGTCGCTCTGCGAAATCGTCATGCGGCGAATGGCACGCACATGCACGAAGATGTTCTTGATCGTGTCGAGGATGATCTGCGACTTCGACAGCTCGACAATGGCCTGGTGAAACGCAATGTTGGCATCCGAATACTCGGCGATGTGCTCGGCAGGCGTGCTGTCGCGGAAGTCGTCGAACATGTGGCGCAGACGCGCGATTTCCTCGTCGGTGGCGTGGATCGTCGCGAGGCGCGCGGCCATGCTTTCGAGCGCCGCCCACATCTGGATCATCTCGACGATCTCGCGCTTGCTCTTGCGCACGATATAGATGCCGCGGCGCGGCACCATGCGCAGGAAGCCTTCCTGTTCGAGCAGCGTCATGGCCTCGCGCACCGGCGTGCGGCTCACGCCGAGCGTTTCGCTCAGCACGCGTTCGTCAAGCCGGATTTCCTCGCGCGATTGGTAGATGTCGGCGTCGGCAATGGCCTGGCGCAGCATTGCGTAAGCCTGATCGCGCAGGCTCAGCGTCGCGTTGATGGGCTGCAGCGCCAGCTTGAGCGGCGCCGCATCCCGGGTTGCTACAACTTCAGTTTGTTCTGACGACATTGATTGCCTCTTTTCCGACCTGCGGACGAATTCGCGAGCCGAGTTGTGCACCGAGTTTTGCACGACGGGCCGGCCTCACGCGCGGCGCCTCGCCCAGACCGACAAACCGGCCGTGCTGCGCAGCCCGCTCGATAGCGGCCTGCGGCAGCCACCTGGCGATCAAGACCGTAGCGGCAGCGCCCAGACCCACAACCGCCGCCCCGAAAAGTGCGAGAGAAACGAAATCCATTTGAAGCTCCGCATGATTGAGTCATTGAATGACTCAATCATATGCTGCATCGCGACAAAAATCAATATTCTGTATGTGATATATCAAATCCAGTCGTATCGGCACAACACTTCATGCTCCGCTGCTCTGTCAGGGCGCCGCCCTTCCGCCTTGCGGGCGCAGTCGACCGGATTTGCCTGGAAAACAGTCAATGCTAGTTAGAAACGGGGGGCGCCGGCAAGGGGCTAGGGCATCGAAAGGGCACGATCGCGTCACGCAAGGCACTGGCGAGTCTTGCGTACAACACAAACTCCGTCGGCGAAGTGCTTTGACCCGTTTCCGCTTGACAGCCCACGCGCACGCCCCGCACACTCGACAACATGCACACCTCCACCACCCTCCCCGTCATCGCAATCACGATGAACCATACGTGGAAAACCCGATCGGGCAACCCACGGGGATGGTGTGCGTACTAGCAGTCTGTCGTCACGCAAATCACGAGCCCCGCCGGTATCGACGGGGCTTTTTGTTTTTCTGGGTGGCAGCGCCCCGTCCGTCGGCTCTAAAAACTGGAGAAAACGATGGATGACGCTTCACGGCCAGCTTCATGGCCGGCTTCACAGCCGGCTTCACAGCCCGCTTCACAGCCCGCTTCACAGCCCGTTGCAGAGGCTACCTCGCAACCCTCTTCCCCCCCGGCCGCCCCGCTCGCCCATACCGCGCCCGCCCATTGCGACGATGCCAACCATTTCGGCGATCCGTTGCCCGCGCAATCGGTCCATTTCGCCGTGCCGCCCAAGCGCACGCTCACCTGGCGTGTCCATGCGTCAGCGACCCTGCATATCCATGCGGCGCCGGTGTGGGTCACGCGCGCCCGCTCGCCTTATGATCACTGGCTGCGACCGGGCGAAACGCTCCGGCTAGAACGCGGCGAGCGCATCTGGCTCAGCACCGAGGCCGACATGCCGGCGCAGGTGACGGTCACGAGCGCGTGGCGTCCGCCGTTTGCGGGCGCACGGCGCGGCATTGAGCGCGTCGCGGCCTGGCTCGCCCTGCTCACGCTACGGCGATCGCGCGACGCATGAGGTTTGTGCTCGTGTTTGACGTCGCGCCGTAAACAATCAACCAATAAACGCCGGCCAAACGTCAAACGCCGGATGCGCCGTCCAACTGGCGCATCCGGCGTCGCAAAAAGCCGGTTCTGGATCAGAACTTGTGCCGCAGCCCGAAGTTCACGATCGTCTGGTTCGACGTGCCCGCGTAACCGTACGAGCCGATCGAGGCCTCGGCGGGCATCGCGCCGCCCGAGCCGTCGCCGGTCTCGCCGCTTGCGTGCTGCCAGGCCGCCGTCATGTAGAGGTCGGTGCGCTTCGAGAGGCTGTAGTCCGCGCCGAGCGAGACCTGGTGGTAGTTCGCCGACGTATCGCCATTCGCGTGCGTATAGCTGTAGCCCACGCCGAGCAGCAGCGCCGAGCTCAGCTGGTAGTTCATGAAGCCCTGGCCGGTGTTGTATTTCTGGGTATCGCGGAACACCGAGCTACCGTCGGGCGAGTACCGCGCGTTGCTGTAGCCGAGGCCAAGCGTGAACTGGCCGAGCTGGTACTGCGCCGCCGCGCGCGCAATCGTCAGCGAGTGCGCCGTGGCATAGCCGGAGTTGACCGGGCCGTCGAACGTGCCGTCCGAAGTGCTCGACCAGCCGTCGGTACGGATGGCGTTCGTGGCCTGACTGTTCGCCGCGTAGAAGTAGCCGCCTGCGAGCGCAAGTGGCCCGCTCGTGTAGTTGACCGCCGCCGAGTACGACTGCTCGGCGCCCGTCGAGCCCGCAATGCCGCCAAAGGAGTACATGGTCGCGACCTGAAGGCCGTTCCACACCGGCGTCGTGTACTTGACGGCGTTGTTCACGCGAAAGCTGTTGTCGTAGTTGTCGACGTCGCCAGCCGTCGCGAACGCGGAGCCGAAGTAGTTGTCTTCCGTGATGCCTTGCACGAGGTCGATGAGCGGGTCGTACTGCCGACCCAACGTGAGCGAGCCGTACTGCTCGGCCGTCAGCCCCACGTATGCCTGCCGGCCGAACAGCCTGCCGCCCTGCGCGAGCGAGCCTGTCGACGGGTTGAAGCCGCTCTCCAACTGAAAGATCGCCTTGAGGCCGCCGCCAAGGTCTTCGGCGCCTTTCAAACCCCAGCGCGAACCGGAGAGATTGCCGTAGCTGCTGTTGCCGAGCGTCCAGAGATTTTTGTTGTCGTCAGCGTGGTTGACGAAGGTAACGGAGGTGTCGATGGTGCCGTACAGCGTCACGCTGGTCTGCGCCTGAGCCATGCCGGCTACCCCGAGCGCAGCGAGCGAAAAGGAAGTCAAGGCGAGTCTTTTCACGTCATTCTCCTGGCGCAGTAAATCAACTCTTGACCGAAGCAGACTAACTCGCCCATCGGGGCTTGTAAAAGGATTAAATCACGTGTGTCGATTTAGTAACAGCGACTTCTGAAACCGGTGTGTGCGAGCGCCAACCATGGCCCGCCGCGGTGATGCAATGCGCTGTGCATCGGCTGAAAACACCCGTCACACAAGGCTTGCAGCGAGACACTGTTTAAAGATTTCATTCAAAAGCATCCATTACTCATAACTTAACGATTGCCTTTCCTTTCAACGCTGCCCTCGAAACGGCTTTCGCAAACATTAATCGCCACACGAGGATTCCCCCGCTTGACTTGCGAATGGCGGCGCGCGTTTTCCCCGACCTCATCTGCCACTATTTACAGATTCTTCCTCTGTGGCGTCAACCGGTGGCGAGTCCTATGCGTTTGCTGAGTTTTACCAGTCCTTTACCAAACTATTACGTTTTGACTCAATGTCCCGGTTCCCCGCGCGAGCAGCGCGCAGCCGGCCTCAAAAGAACGTAGCAAATACACGCGATGTCGCCGCCGGGGAAGCTGTAACAGTCGAAACGGCGACAGCGCAGAGAGTCACCTGCCGATCCATGTCTCAATCGCATTCTTCGCGCGCGGCGCGTGCCTTCACGGCGCTGCGCCGCCGCGCCGGTGCCCTGCGCCTGCAGCGCTTCGTCGCGCCGGTGTTCGCACTCGGCATTTGCGCGCTGCTGCTGGTCGTGTTCCAGCATCTCTCGCGTACGGTCGACTACCGTTCGGTGATCCGCCAGCTCTGGACTCTCACGCCGGCGCAATGGTCCGGCGCGCTCGCCGCCACGGTCGTGAGCTTCGTCGCGCTGGTCGGGCGCGACGCGGTGGGCCTGCGCTATCTCGGCGCGCGCGTCTCGCGCGGCGCGCTCTGGGCGGGCGCGATCGCGGGCTCGGCGCTCGGCAATGTCACCGGCTTCGGCGCGCTCACGGGCGGCGCCGTGCGCTGCCGCGTGTTTGGCAGCGCCGGCGTCACCGCCGCGCAAGTCGGCCGCATGACCGTGTTCACGAGCGTCTCGCTCGCCCTCGCGCTCGTGCTCATGACCGCGATCGGCATGGTGGGCGCCGCCGCCACGCTCTCCGGCCTGCTGCATCTGCCGCCCGACGCGTTGCGCGTCATTGGCGGCGCGCTGCTCGGCTGCGGCGCGGTGCTCGTGGCCTTGTGCCCCGCCGGCACGCGTGAGATCGAGCCGTTCGGGCGCGCCTGGCTGCGCTTTTCGGTGCCCGCGCAGCGCGACCTCGTCGCGCAGCTGCTGCTCGCCGCGCTCGACGTCGTGGGCGCGGGGCTCGCGCTCTGGTCGGTGATGCCGCATGCGCAGATCGGTTTCGCCGATTTCCTCACCGTCTATTGCGCCGCCATGTTGCTCGGCCTGATCGGCCACACGCCCGGCGGCATCGGCGTGTTCGAAGCCGCCATGGTCTACACGCTCGGCCCGAGCGTGCCCACTCCCACGGTGCTGGCCGCGCTGGTTGCCTATCGCGCGATCTACTTCGGCGCGCCGCTCGCGCTCGCGGCGGCGGTCCTCGCCGGCTTCGAGGGCCGCGCGCTCAAGACGCCGCTCAGCGCACAACTCGCCAAGCGCAGCGCCGACGTTTCGCAGCTCGCCCCGCTCTTTCTCGCGATCGTCACGTTCGTGACCGGCAGCATGCTCGTGATCTCGGGCGCCACGCCCGCGTTCACGAAGCGCATCGCGCTACTGCAAACCTTCCTGCCGCTCTGGGTGCTCGAAAGCTCGCAACTGATGGGCAGCCTCTTCGGCGTGCTGCTCCTCTTCGTCGCGCGCGGCCTGCTGCGGCGCCTGGACGCCGCGTGGTGGCTCGCGCTCGTGATCGCCGTGGCCAACCTCGCGCTCTCGCTCGCCAAAGGCCTCGCGTTCGTCGAGGCAGGCGTGCTGTGCGTGCTGATCGTGCTGCTCGTCGCCACGCGCGAGCGCTTTAACCGGCACTCGTCACTGTTCGCCGAGCGCTTCACGCCGGCCTGGCTCGCCTCGGTCGGCTGCGTGATCGCGCTCGCCGTGTGGGTGCTGCTGTTTGCGTTCCGCGACGTGCAGTATTCGCAGCATCTGTGGTGGCAATTCGCTTTTCATAGCCGCGCCCCACGCGCGCTGCGCGCGACGCTCGGCGCGGGCGTGTTCGCCGCCGCGCTTGCGTCGTGGCAGTTGCTGCGCCCCGCCGCGGGCCGCTTCGTGATGCCCGCGAGCGAAGACCTCGAACAGGCCGCGCGCATCGTGCGCGCGCAGGAGCGCAGCGACGCCGGCCTCGCGCTGATGGGCGACAAGAGCTTCCTGTTCTCCGCCTCGCGCAGCGCCTTCCTCATGTACGCGAAGCGCGGCCGCACGTGGGCCGCGCTGCACGATCCGGTCGGCCCGCGCGAAGAGTGGCCGGCGCTGATCCGCGAATTCGTCACGCTCGCGCACGCGCACGGCGGCCGCGCCGCGTTCTACCAGGTGCGCGCGGATGCGCTGCCGCTCTATCTCGACGCCGGCCTCACGTTGATGAAGCTCGGCGAGGAAGCACGCGTAATGCTTCAGGAGTTCGAATTGAAGGGACCGCAGCGCGCCCACCTGCGCTACGCGCTCAAGCGCGGCGAACGCGACGGCTTTTCCGTCGAGCATATCGGGCCGGCGCAAATGGGCGAGAGCCTGCCGGTGCTGCGCGCCATCTCCGACGCCTGGCTCGAAGACCGCGAAGCGCGCGAAAAGAGCTTCTCGGTGGCAGCCTTCGACGACGACTATCTGGCCGCCCAGTCGGTGCTGCTCGTGCGCCAGAACGGCGAGCCGCTCGCCTTCGTCACCTTCATGACGACCGATCTGAACACCGACGCGACGGTTGGCGTCATGCGCCATCTGCCGGGCGCCTCGCCTTATGCGATGGAGTATCTGTTCACGCAACTCGCGCTCCATCTGAAGGCCGCCGGCTACCACTCGCTCTCGCTCGGCATGGCGCCGCTCTCGGGCATGGGGCCGTCGCCGCTCGCTTCGTCGTGGCACCGGCTCGCGGGCTTCATCTGGCGCTTCGGCGGCCGCTTCTACAACTTCAGAGGGCTGCGCGGCTTCAAGAACAAGTTCGCGCCGCATTGGGAACCGCGCTATCTGGCCGCCTCGGGCTCGATCAGCGTGTTCATCACCCTCGCCGATCTATCGTTGCTGGCAGGAGGCTGGCGCTCATGACATTACGCACTTTCAGGCTGCCGCGCATTGCAGGCACGGCAGCGGGCGCCGCCATGCTCGCCGTTTTGGTCCCCGGCTTGCTCGCCTGCGGCGCGGCACGTGCCAACGCGGCTTCAATGCCCGCTTCCGCTGCCACGACGAATGTCTCGGGAGGCCGCTATGGCGACGTCGCGGTCACGAAGCCCAACGGCGCGATGCGAGGCTTCGCCGTGCTGTTCTCGGCGGACAAGCACTGGAGCGCCGCCGACCAGACACGCGCCGATGCACTGGCGCAACGTGGCGCGCTCGTCGTGGGCGTGGAGACGGAGCGCTACGCGGCGAACCTCGCCGCCGTCAAGAACGAGAGCTGCCACAAGCTCTACAGCGACGCCGAAGCGCTGAGTCACCAGCTCGAACGCCAGCAGGAGTCGAGCCAGTATTTCGCGCCGATCGCCATCGGCAGCGGCGAAGGGGCGCTCATCGCGCAGCGCATGCTTTCGCAGGCGCCAGCGAACACGATGGCGGGCGCCGTCTCGCTCGATCCGGCGGCGACGCTCGACGCGCGCTTCGCGCCATGCCCCGCCGACCCCACGCTCTCGCGCGGCAAAGGCCTGCCCGGCTTTCTCGAGCAAGGCGTGACGATGGATGCGCGTGCAACGAATGCCGTTGGCGCAAGCGGCGCCGCTGCGCGCACCTTCGCTGCGAACACGGCCGATGCCGGGAAGATCGTCGCGCTCGCGGCGCCGCATCTGCGCGTGCAGACGGAAAGCGAGGAGGACGTGTCGGACCTGCCGCTCGTCGAACTGCCCGCGGCGCACCCCACCGACATGCTCGCCGTGGTGATCTCGGGCGACGGTGGCTGGCGCGACCTCGACAAGACGATTGCGGAAGCCCTGCAAAAGCAGGGTATTTCGGTGATCGGCTGGGATGCGCTGCGCTACTTCTGGAGCGAGAAGACGCCTGCGGAAACGAGCCACGATCTCGCGCGCGTGCTGAAGACCTATGGTTCGCGCTGGCATGCGCAGCACATCGCGCTCGTGGGCTATTCATTCGGCGCGGACGTCATGCCGTTTGCCTATAACCGCTTGCCCGACGCGCTGCGTGCAAAGGTGACGTACATGTCGCTGCTGGGCTTCGCGCCGGACGCCGATTTCCAGATTCGCGTGACGGGGTGGCTCGGCATGCCCGCGAGCGAAAAGGCGCTGCAGGTGCGCCCGGAACTCGCGAAGGTCCCGCCGTCGATCGTGCAGTGCGTGTACGGCGCGGACGAGAAAGACACGCTGTGCCCGGCGCTCGTGAATACCGGGATCGATGTCGTGAAGACGAATGGCAGTCACCACTTTGACGGCGACTACGGCGCGCTGGCCGGGAAGATCATCGAGGGATGGAAGAAGGAGATTGCGGCGCGGGGGTAGTGGCTTTTTGCGGGTTGCTTGACGCGGGAGCGTGTGGTGGGGGGCTTGTTGTTGCTTTGGCCTTTCCTTGTTGTTGCTTTGGCCTTTCCTTGTTTTCGCGTCGGTCTGCCTGGGTTGCCCCTGTGCGGGGCGGCACCTACTTTTCTTTGCAGCGGCAAAGAAAAGTAGGCAAAAGAAAGCCGCTCACACCGCCAATGCTTCGCTTTGCACCACTCGCCCATTATCGGAGTGGTGCCGGGGCGTCTGTCCCCACGCACCCTTCACGTTAGTGACAAAGGGCTCATTCATCCCACTGCGCGCTACGCGCGTCGCGGTCGGGTATGCAAGCGAAACCAACTTGCTGTTTCATTTCTCGAGGAACGACGAGCCGACCGCTGGTGTTTGGTTATGCCCCACGGGGCGCGAAGCGCCGCCGGAAGGAAGAGCGCCTTGTCACTTCGTTTGAAGGCGAGTGATGACAGACGCTCCGGCACCAATCCGAGAGTGGTTAAGTGATGCCAGGCGTAACACTGGCGGTGTGAGCGGCTTTCTTTTGCCTACTTTTCTTTGCCGCTGCAAAGAAAAGTAGGTGCCGCCCCGCACAGGGGCAACGCATGCACACCGACGCGAAAACAAGAAAAAGGCCAACCGCCCTAAACCCCTTCGCTCAGGCCACCACAGGCCCCGCCTTCGCATCCTCTTCCTGTTCCGCCGAAGAGCGGATCAGATATTCGAACGCGCCGAGCGATGCCTTCGCGCCTTCGCCCACGGCAATCACGATCTGCTTGAACGGCACGGTCGTCACGTCGCCCGCGGCGAACACGCCCGGCACCGAGGTCTGGCCCTTCGCGTCCACTTCGATCTCGCCGTGCTTCGAAAGCGCCACCGTGCCCTTGAGGAACTCGGTGTTGGGCACGAGGCCGATCTGCACGAACACGCCATCGAGTTCGACATGATGTTTATCGCCCGTCGTGCGT
>NZ_DATJWR010000439.1:0-4314 GCF_035501035.1 Paraburkholderia sp. | reverse complement strand
ATCGACGAGGAAGGCAACCCGGAGCTGAAGCTGCGCGTATTCGTGCAGGGCGGCGGCTGTTCGGGCTTCCAGTATGGATTCACGTTCGACGAGACGATCAACGAAGACGACACCGTGATGAACCGCAACGGCGTCCAGCTTCTGATCGACTCGATGAGCTATCAGTATCTCGTAGGCGCCGAGATCGACTACAAGGACGATCTGAATGGCGCGCAGTTCGTCATCAAGAACCCGAATGCGACCACCACCTGTGGTTGCGGCTCGTCGTTCTCGGTCTGATCGAACAGGCTTGCGAAGCAGGAAACGGGGCTCGTGCCCCGTTTTTTATTGGACCGCCGTTTTCGCGCGGCCGCGCGCCGGCCTCGGGGCGCTCAACAGGCTCAGCGCGGGTAGATCGCGCCCAACACACGCTCGCCCGCCGCACCCGTGACGGCCGCGAGGTTTCCAGGCTCGCGCGCCACGCAGCGCATTGCGAGCCACGCAAAGGCGAGCGGTTCCACCTGATGCGGTGGGACGCCGAGCGCCTCGGTCGTCATGACGGGCACGCCCGCCACGCCACCCGTTTCGAGCGCCTTCTGCAGCGCTGCCATCAAGGTCGGATTGCGCGCGCCGCCCCCGCACACATACACGGCGCGGCTGTCGCCGGCGTGACGTTCGATCTCACGCGCCACGCTCACGGCGGTGAGCGCCACGAGCGTCGCCTGCACATCGGCGGCCGGGAGCGATTCGAAGCCCTTGAGCTTTTCGTCGAGCCACTGCGCGTTGAAGAGGTCGCGGCCGGTGCTCTTCGGCGGCGGCTGCTCGAAAAACGGCTCGTCGAGCAGGGTATTCAGGAGCGGCTGATGCAGCTTGCCGCTTGCGGCGAGCTGGCCGTTCTCGTCGTAGGGCTTGCCCAGATGCCGCTCCGCCCAAAGATCGAGCAGCGCGTTGGCCGGGCCGCAGTCGAAGCCGCGCACGGCGCCTGTGGCCGGGAGAATCGTGATGTTGCTGATGCCGCCGAGATTGCAGACCACGCGCGTTTGCTCATGCGAGCCGAACACGGTCGCGTGGAACGCGGGCACGAGCGGCGCGCCCTGACCGCCCGAGGCGACGTCGCGGCTGCGGAAGTCGGCGATTACGTCGATGCGGGCAAGCTCCGCGAGCAGCGCCGGATTCTGGATCTGCACCGTGTAGCCCTTCTCGGGCCGATGGCGCACGGTCTGGCCGTGCGCACCGATCGCCCGCACGTCCTCCGCGCGCAGATTGCCGGCGCGCAGCAGTTCATGACAGCACACCGCATACCGCGCCGCGAGCGCGTTGCCGGCGAGCGCCTCGCGCTCGATCTCGTTCTCGCCCGGCTGCTGCAACGAAAAGAGCGCCTCGCGCAGCCCCTGCGCGAAACCGACGAAAGCCTCGGCCAGCACCACCGGCCGCTGACCCGCCTCGAAGCGCACGGCGATGCCGTCCACGCCGTCCATGCTGGTGCCCGACATCAGGCCGAAGTACACGCCATCGGCGGCGTGTCTGCTTTCGTTTCGTGCGTCGCGTGGCGCCACGTTGTGCTCCTTTCGTCAATGCGAATTCAGTGCCCTGCGGGAGATTATCGGGGCAATGCCGTTCGAGCGTAAGTAAGCCGAACGGCTGACTGTTGCACGCGTTCGCGCCGTGGGATGCTTGTCATTGCGGGTCGTACGCAGGCCTGACCCTGATTAAAGGTCACTCCACGTTCGATAGCGCCAACGGATCTTCGCAATCGAAGGCCGGCAAGCGGTCCTTGCCGACTGCAACGGCCACCGCGACACCCGCTGAGCCACCCCGCGGCTTGCTCAAACGCTTCGCGCAACGCTGCAAACCTCAGCCTCGCGATTCGAATCACGTAAAATCGCGGACTAGACCCAGACTAAACGACAGATACGATCGAAGCATGAGCACCGAGTCCACTCCCACCAGCGGCGCAAAAGACGCCTTTCCGGTCACCGACGAAGTCCGTCACGCGCTCGCCGTCACGAAGCGCGGCGTGGACGAACTGCTGATCGAAGAAGAATTCGAGCAGAAGCTCGCCCGCAGCGCGGCCACTGGCAAGCCGCTGCGCATCAAGCTCGGCCTCGACCCGACCGCGCCGGACATCCACATCGGCCACACGGTCGTACTCAACAAGATGCGTCAGTTGCAGGATCTCGGCCATACCGTGATCTTCCTGATCGGCGACTTCACCTCGCTGATCGGCGACCCATCGGGCCGGAACGCCACGCGTCCGCCGCTCACGCGCGAGCAGATCGAATCGAATGCGAAGACCTACTTCGAGCAGGCCGCGCTCGTGCTCGATCGCGAAAAGACCGAGATCCGCTACAACAGCGAATGGTCGATGCCGCTCGGCGCCGACGGCATGATCAAGCTCGCGTCGCGCTACACGGTCGCGCGCATTCTCGAGCGCGAGGACTTCACCAAGCGCTTCCAGAGCGGCGTGCCGATTTCGATCCACGAATTCCTGTACCCGCTCATGCAGGGTTACGACTCGGTGGCGCTCAATGCCGACCTCGAGCTTGGCGGCACCGACCAGAAGTTCAACCTGCTGGTGGGGCGCGAACTGCAGAAGCAGTACGGCCAGGAGCAGCAGTGCATTCTCACGATGCCGCTGCTCGAAGGTCTCGACGGCGTCGAAAAGATGTCGAAGTCGAAGAACAACTACGTCGGCATCAGCGAGAAACCGAACGACATGTTCGGCAAGCTCATGAGCATCTCCGACGTGCTGATGTGGCGTTACTTCGAGCTGCTGTCGTTCCGCCCGATGGCGGAAATCGAAGGCTTCAGGCGCGAGGCCGAGGGTGGCCGCAATCCGCGCGATTTCAAGGTGATGCTCGCGCAGGAAGTCGTCGCGCGCTTCCACTCGCAGGCCGACGCCGAACGTGCACTCGAAGACTTCAACCACCGCGCGAAGGGCGGCGTGCCGGACGACATTGCGTCGGTCACGCTCGCGGGCGCGCCGCTCGCCATCGGCCAGTTGCTCAAGCAGGCGGGCCTCGTGCCGTCCACGAGCGAAGCGCTGCGCAACATCGAGCAGGGTGGCGTGAAGATCGATGGCGCCACCATCTCCGACAAGGGCCTGAAGGTCGAAGCGGGCGAGTTCGTCGTGCAGGTGGGCAAGCGCCGCTTCGCGCGCGTGACGCTCACCGCATGATCGCGCTGATCCAGCGTGTGCGTCGCGCCGAAGTACGTGTCGCGCGCGGTGAGAGTGAGCGCGTGACCGGCGCGATCGGCCAGGGGCTGCTCGCGCTCGTATGCGCGGAGCGCGGCGACACCGAGGCCAGTGCCGACAAGTTGCTCGCGAAGCTGCTGGGCTATCGCGTGTTCAGCGACGCGGCGGGCAAGATGAATCTGAGCGTGCAAAACGTCGACGGCAACGGCACGCCCGGTGGCCTGCTGCTCGTCTCGCAGTTCACGCTCGCCGCCGACACCAATAGCGGCCTGCGCCCGAGTTTCACGCCGGCCGCGCCGCCCGACGAGGGGCGGCGTCTGTTCGACTATTTCGTCGCCGCTGCGCGCGAGAAGCATCCAACCGTCGAGACCGGCGAGTTCGGCGCCGACATGCAGGTGTCGCTCGTCAACGACGGCCCCGTGACGTTCTGGCTGCAAGTGCGCAACTGACCATGACCACGCAGATCCTCTTCATCCGCCACGGCGAAACGGCCTGGAATCGCATCAAGCGCATTCAGGGGCATATCGACATTCCGCTCGCCGAGAGCGGCGTGGGGCAGGCGCAGCAGCTCGGCACGCGGCTCGCGCAGGAAGTGCAGGCGGGCGCGCGGCTCGACGCCATCTGGTCCAGCGACCTGTTGCGCGCGCAACAGACCGCGCAGCCGGTCGCCGCGGCGCTCGGCTTGCCCGTGCAACTCGCCGATGGCCTGCGCGAGCGCAACTACGGCGCGTTCCAGGGCCACGACAGCGACGAGATCGCCGAGCGCTTTGCGGACGAGTACGCGCACTGGCAAACCCGCGATCCCGGCTTCGCGCCGCCCGAGGGCGAGTCGCAGCGCGAGTTCTACCATCGTGTGCTGCATGCGCTCGAGCCGATCCTGGCGATGTATCCCGGCGGCCGTATTGCCTGCGTCGCGCATGGCGGCGTGCTCGACTGCGTGTACCGCTTCGCGAACGGCCTCGCGCTCGACGCCCCGCGTGCCTGGCCGCTTCTCAACACGAGCGTGAACGTCGTGGATTTCGAGCGCGACGGCTACGTGACACAGGCGCGCGTCGTCGCATGGGGCGACGTGGCGCATCTGGGCGGCGTGAGCGCCGACGACGGCTTCAAGCGCACGCCCGAGCCGGGCCGCTAGTCCG
>NZ_DATJWR010000438.1:0-9257 GCF_035501035.1 Paraburkholderia sp. | reverse complement strand
CAGGCCGAGCGCGAGCGCCTTCTTCGTGACGAAGCGCGTTTGCGGCATCGGGCCTTCCACGGCGTCGACGAGCAGCAGCACCGAGTCGACCATCGAGAGCACGCGCTCCACTTCGCCGCCGAAGTCGGCGTGGCCCGGGGTATCGACGATGTTGATGTGGGTGCCCTCGTACTCGACCGCGCAATTCTTGGCGAGGATCGTGATGCCGCGCTCTTTTTCGATGTCGTTCGAGTCCATGACACGTTCGGCGACCTGCTGGTTGTCGCGGAAGGTGCCGGACTGGCGCAGCAGTTGGTCGACGAGCGTGGTCTTGCCATGGTCGACGTGGGCAATGATGGCGATGTTGCGAAGAGCGCGGGACATAGGAACCTGGGTACAGTTGAGTGCGCCGCGCATGCCCTGCTGGCAGGCCCGGCTCGGGCGCGCGGCCGCCGCCTCGATCCGCCCCGGAATTTCCGTCGACGGATCAGTTCAGCATCGCTGCAATGGCGCACTTTTGGGAACCTGAAATTATAGCATGCGCAGATGAAATGATCCCGCGCATACAAGAGGCACGAGCCCCGGTAGCGGCTGAACTGGCGCGCCCCACATAAAGAGGCTGAGAGGCTGAGAGGCGAAGTGCGTGTGCGCCTCTGGATTGCGCCTTTAGATCGCCCTGCATCGATTGACAGTTGGGCAAGCCACTCCCGCCGACCCGGCGCGGCTCTGTCTGCATTGTTGCCTCGCGGCCGCTCTCCATGTTCTCACGCCTCGCACGGCCAGATTAAGCCCCTGCACCGCAAAGGTTTCTCGGCAAATGCAGAATAAACCTTGTCGCGTCAACTAACCGGTCCTATAATCCCTGCCTGGTCAACCATTGCACTCGCAGCAGAAAAATGACGGATCCGACTCCAACACCCCCGCCCGAAGTCCGCGACTACGAACTCGGCGAGAGCGTCGGCTACCTGATTTCACGGGTGAAGTCGACGATGTCGAACATGATCACCCAGCGGACCGTCGCCGAACTCGGCGTGACGAGCCAGCAGGCCAGCATTCTCTTCATGGTGGCAACCGGCAAGTGTCTACTTGCGGCCGAACTCGCGCGCGAGTACGGCATCGACGCGAGCGCGGTCACACGCCTCGTCGACCGGCTGGAGAAGCGCGGTCTGCTCCAGCGCGTGCGCAGTTCCGAGGACCGCCGCGCGGTGCGCCTCGCGCTCACGCCCGAAGGGCTCGCCATCGCCGCGCGCATGCCGGCGATCTTCCGCAGCATCACGGAGCATCTCTCCACCGGCTTCACGCCGGAAGAAGTCGGCTTCCTCAAAAGCATGCTGCGGCGGATTCTCGCCAATAGCTGCGAAGCCAGCCAGGGGGCGAACCAGAATCCGCCGGGCAATGGGTGACGGGGCAAGCAAATTTGAAAGCGCCACACAAGAAAATAGCTGCATCGTCCAGTATCACCACACCTTCTCACGCATCGAGACGAGCAATGACATCCCAAACCGAGTTTGCGCCAGTTCCGGCCGTGCGGGCGCTGACCTGTCGGGCGGCGGTCGCCGCCGCGGTCGCGGCGCTCGCCCTTTCGGGTTGCGCGAACTACATCGGCATCAACAGCGACAAGACCATCGATCAGCCGCAGCAGCTCGAAACCTCGCAGAGCATTCCGGCGCAAGGCGGCCAATGGCCGACGCTCGACTGGGCCAACCAGTTCGGCGACCCGCAGCTCCCGAAGCTGATCGACGAGGCGCTAGAAGGCAGCCCGACCATCGCGCAGGCGCAGGCGCGCATCGCCAAGGCTTCGTCGTACATCGAGACATCGAAGTCGGCGCTCTTTCCGAAGGCCGACCTGAGCTACTCCTGGACCCGCGAACTGTACTCCGCGAACGCGCTCTTCCCGCCCCCGTACGGCGGTACCTGGTATAGCGAGAACAACGTGCTCGCGAGCGCCTCCTGGGAACTGGACCTCTGGGGCAAGAACCGTCAGCGCCTCGCGCAGGCCGTTTCCTCCCAGCGTGCGGCGCAGGCCGACATGCAGCAGGCGCGCATCACGCTCGCCTCTTCAGTTGCGCGCACTTATAACCAGCTCGCCCAGCTCTACGCGCTGCGCGACATCGCCGTGCACGAGATCGACAACCGCAATACCATCGGCACGATCACGAACGGGCGCGTGGTGGCGGGCCTCGACACCAACGTCGAACGCCAGACCGCGAACGGAAACATCGCGACTAGCCAGGCCAACCTCTCGCAGATCGACGGCCAGATCGAGAGCGTGCGCTATCAGCTGGGCGCGCTGCTCGGCAAGGGCCCGGACCGCGGCCTGCAGATCGCGCAGCCGGTGCTCAATCCGGCCGCAAACGTCGCCTTGCCCGACAACCTGCCCGCCGATCTCGTGGCGCGCCGCCCGGACATCGTGGCCGCGCGCTGGCAGGTCGAAGCCGCGGTGCACGACGTGAAGGAAGCCAAGGCCGAATTCTTCCCCGACGTGAACCTCGCGGCGGGCTTCGGCTTCGACGCGTTCGGCTGGGGCAAATTCCTCAACTTCACGAGCCGCCAGGCGAACATCGGCCCCGCCGTCCATTTGCCGCTCTTCGACGCGGGGGCGTTACGCGCGCAACTGAAGGGCCGCTACGCCGACTTCGAGCTCGACGTGGCGAACTACAACCAGACACTCATCGGCGCGTTCCAGGACGTCGCCACCGGCGTCTCGTCGATCCGCTCGGCCGACAGGCAGCTCGCTGACGCCCAGCGTGCGCTCGACGCTTCGACCAAGGCATACGAACTCGCCGTGGTGCGCTATCGCGCCGGTCTCTCGGAGCAGCTCCAGGTGCTCAACGCCGACCAGAACCGCCTCGCCGCGGAACAGACGGTGACGAACCTGAAGGCGCAGCGGCGCGACCAGCAGATGGCGCTCATCCAGGCGCTCGGCGGAGGCTTCGACTCGCACGACGCGGGACTCGCGCCACCGGTCGAGGTCGGCAGCGAGGCACCGGGCCAGAGCGGCGTGAACGGCGCGCCGTGGCGTGGCGCGAGAGCGGCAACGCCGGCATCGGCGCCTGCGGCGACCGCTTCGAACTGAGCGAACAAGCGCAGCAAACGTCGAGCAGCGAGCGCCGGGCATCGAACCGAACACCAATAACTGAACGAACAGCACGCAAGAATCTGGAGATCTTTCCATGAGCACCCCCCAGCAACCGGCGGCCAATCAGCAGCCGAACACGAACAGCAGCAAGCGCAAGCGCATGATGACGCTGCTTGTCCTCGTGATCGTGATTGCAGCCATTGCCTACGGCCTCTACTACTTCCTCGTCGCGCGCTTCACCGAGAGCACCGACGACGCCTACGTGAACGGCAACGTCGTGCAGATCACGCCGCAGGTGACCGGCACGGTGATCGCCGTGAAAGCGGACGATACGCAAACGGTGAACCTCGGCGATCCGCTCGTGCTGCTCGACCCGGCCGATGCACGCGTCGCGCTCGAGCAGACCGAGGCGAACCTCGCGCAGACGGTGCGCCAGGTGCGCGGCCTCTTCGCCGACGACAGCCAGTACGAAGCGCAGGTCGCGGTGCGCCAGGCCGACCTCTCGCGCGCGCAGGACGACCTGCGTCGCCGCATGGAAGTCGCACAGACGGGTGCCGTCTCGCAGGAAGAAATCTCGCACGCCCGCGACGCCCTTCGCAGCGCCGAAGCCGCGCTCGAAGCCGCGCAGCAGCAGCTCGCCGCGAACCGCGCGCTGACCGCGAACACGACGATCGCCAACCACCCGAACGTGGAGGCCGCCGCCGCCAAGGTGCGCGACGCGTATCTCGCCAACGCGCGCAACACGCTGCCCGCGCCGGTCACCGGCTACGTGGCGAAGCGCTCGGTCCAGGTGGGGCAGCGCGTCGCGCCGGGCAACCCGCTCATGTCGGTCGTGCCGCTGAACTCGCTCTGGGTCGACGCGAACTTCAAGGAAGTGCAGCTCAAGCACATGCGCATCGGCCAGCCCGTCGAGATGACGGCCGACGTGTATGGCTCGTCGGTGGTCTATCACGGCAAGGTGGTGGGCTTCTCGGCGGGTACGGGCTCGGCCTTCTCGCTGCTGCCCGCGCAAAACGCGACGGGTAACTGGATCAAGGTGGTACAGCGTCTGCCGGTGCGCGTCTCGCTCGATCCGGAAGATCTGGTGAAGCACCCGCTGCGCATCGGCCTGTCGATGCAGGTGGACGTGAATATCCGCAACGATGCGGGCAGCCAGCTCGGCAATGCACAGAACACCGTGCTCGAGACCGATGTGTTCGCGAAATACGGCGCCGAGGCCGACGCGGAGATTGCACGCATCATCGCCGAGAATGCCGGACCGAGCGCGAACAAGGCGCCCAGCAGCGCGGCCAAAGACGCACACAGCAACGCCACCAAAAACGCAACCAGCAACGCGACAGGCAAAGCGCAGATGTCGTCGGCGAGCTCGCACGCAGCAAATACTCGCGCAAAAAGCTGATCGATGCGCTGATTGATACGTTGATAGCACGCTGACAAGCGCTTGCGCGGGCCGAGAATCGGCCCGCGCCGCGTTGCTTCAGCGTTGCGCAGGTCAATGACAAAGGACTCAATGGCAGCCCCACAACAACCCGTCGTCCATCCGCCGCTCAAGGGCGCGCAGCTCGTGATCGGCACCATCGCCGTCTCGCTCGCGGTGTTCATGAACGTGCTCGACACCTCGATCGCGAACGTGTCGATCCCGTCGATCTCGGGCGACCTCGGCGTGTCGTCGGACCAGGGCACGTGGGTCATCACCTCGTTCGCGGTGGCGAATGCGATCTCCGTGCCGCTCACCGGCTGGCTCACGGACCGCATCGGCCAGGTGCGCCTCTTCATGGCGTCGATCATCCTGTTCGTGATCTCGTCGTGGATGTGCGGCCTCGCGCCCACGCTGCCCTTCCTGCTCGCCTCGCGCGTGCTGCAAGGCGCCGTGGCCGGCCCGATGATCCCGCTCTCGCAAACGCTCCTGCTCGCGAGCTATCCGCGTGCGAAGGCGCCCATGGCACTCTCGATGTGGTCGATGACCACGCTCATCGCGCCGGTGGCCGGACCGATTCTCGGCGGCTGGATCTCCGACAACATCTCGTGGCCGTGGATCTTCTACGTGAACATCCCTGTGGGCATCGTCGCCGCGCTGGCCACGTGGGCAATCTTCCGCAACCGAGATTCGGTCGTGAAGAAGGCCCCGATCGACGGCGTGGGGCTCGCGCTGCTCATCATCTGGGTGGGCTCGCTGCAGGTGATGCTCGACAAGGGTAAGGATCTCGACTGGTTCTCCTCCACCACGATCATCGTGCTCACCCTCACCGCAGTGATCGCGTTCGCGTTCTTCGTGGTGTGGGAGCTGACCGCCGATCACCCGGTCGTCGACCTGTCTCTCTTTGCGCGGCGCAATTTCACGGGCGGCACGATCGCGCTTTCAGTGGGCTACGGCCTTTACTTCGGCAACCTCGTGCTGCTGCCGCTGTGGCTGCAGACCTCCATCGGCTACACGGCCACCGAAGCGGGCCTCGTGATGGCGCCGGTCGGCTTCTTCGCGATCATGCTCTCGCCGGTCACGGGCAAGCTGCTGCCGCGCACCGACCCGCGTTACATCGCGACGGCGGCCTTCATCGTGTTCGCGCTGTGCTTCTGGATGCGCTCGCGCTACACGACCGGCGTGGACACCTGGGCGCTCACGGTGCCGACGCTCATTCAGGGCATCGGCATGGCGGGCCTCTTCATTCCGCTCGTCTCGATCACGCTCTCCGGGTTGCCGGGCAACCGCATTCCAGCCGCGTCGGGCCTGTCGAACTTCGTGCGGATCATGTGCGGCGGCATCGGCACCTCGATCTTCGAAACCGCGTGGGATCACCGCACGACGTTTCACCACGCGCGCCTCACCGAAGTGGCGACGCCGACCAACCCGATCTTCAATCAGTCGATGCAGCAGATGCAGAACGTCGCGGGCCTCGATACCGCGCAGGCGCACGGTCTCTTTGACCGGATGCTTTCGCAGCAGGCCGCGCAGCTCGGGGTGAACGACCTGTTCTTCATCTCGTCGGCGATCTTCATCGTGCTGATCGCGCTCATCTGGATCACGCGGCCCGAGCGCACGAGTAGCGCCGACGCAGGAGCGGCGGCTTCGGCAGCGCATTGAGGCTGGAGCAGGTGCGGCGAGGTTCGCGCGCGGCGCCATAAGCAAAAACGGCACGTCCGGTTCATCACCGGCGTGCCGTTTCTTGTTTGCGCGCGTCGCGCGCGAAGTCGTCGCGCTCAGTCCGCGCCGCTCACCACCAGACGCTCCGGCGCAAGCACGCCGTTCGCCACCTTCGCCACGCCCAGCAAACGCCCTTCCCCGGTGTACACGCGCACACGCGCGGCAGCCTCGCAGGCCGCGCGCTCAAGCACGAGTGCGTTGAGCGGCAGGCGTTGGCCGTGCGTGAAGCGGCGCGCGGCTTCGGCGTCGAGCGTCACCGTGGGGAACGTTGAAAGCAGCGCGTCGACGGGTTGAAGCCATGCGTCGCGCGCGGGCTCGTCGGCTGCCGTGAGCGCTTCGAGCGTCACGGCATGTTCGAGCGTGAGCGCGCCCACGCCCGTGCGGCGCAGCATCACGAGATGCGCACCGCAGCCAAGCGCCTCGCCGATGTCCTCGGCGAGCGTACGTACGTAAGTGCCCTTGCTGCAGGTCACGCGAAACGTGACGTCCGGCAGTGCGCAGGCGATCATCTCCAACACGAGGATTTTCACCTCGCGCCCTTCACGCTCCACCGTCTGCCCCGCACGCGCATATTCGTAAAGCGGCTTGCCGTCGCGCTTGAGCGCCGAATACATCGGCGGCACCTGCACGATGTCACCAAGAAAGCGGTTCATCGCTTCGCGCACGGCGGCTTCGTCGCAAGTCACCTCGCGCGTCTCGATCGCTTCGCCTTCCGCATCGCCGGTCGCGGTGCGGATGCCGAGGCGCATCGTCGCTTCATAGGTCTTGTCGGCGTCGAGCAGGTCCTGCGAAAACTTGGTCGCTTCGCCGAAACACAGTGGCAAAAGGCCTGAGGCGAGCGGATCGAGCGTGCCCGTGTGGCCCGCCTTCTTCACGCGGAAAAGACGCTTTGCGCGTATCAGCGCGTCGTTGCTGGAAAGGCCCACGGGCTTGTCGAGCAGGAGCACGCCGTCGAGCAGGCGACGCGGCACCTTGGGGCGCGCCGCGTCAGGCCGGGCCGCGCCCTGGGAAGGCTTGGAAGTTGCAGTCATATCGGGGAATCGCAAACAACACCGCAAACAGCGCAGCGAGCCGTTCAGCGACCGGAGGCAGCGCGCGACGCACAAGCATCGCGTGTGCGCTCCGTGTCGCGATGGCGCGCGGAACTCAGTCGTCCTTCGCGCGCGTGGCGTTCGCCTCGTCGATGAGGCGCGACATCTCCACACCCCTCTCGATCGACTGGTCGTAATGGAAATGCAGCGTCGGCACCGTGTGAATGTGCAACCGCTTGAACAGCAGGTTGTGCAGGTGGCCCGCGGCGTGATTGAGCGCTTCCTGCGTAGCCTTCGGGTCGCCCGTGAGGGTCGTGAAGTAGACCTTCGCGTGCGCATAGTCCGGCGTCAGCTCGACGCTTTGAATCGTCACGAGGCCAATGCGCGGATCCTTCACTTCGCGCATCACGAGTTCGGAGAGGTCGCGCTGGATCTGATCGGCGATCTGCACGTTGCGATTCGGAGTAGAACGTTTTTTCGGCATGATTTATCCACCTCTTTCGGCGGCGGCATTCAAAGCGGCGCGCCCGACCGCAATAGTCAAGCGACCGCACAAAAACAAACGGGCGGGGCTGGCCAGCGCCGCCCCGCCCGTAATCGGGTCAAAGATCCGATCGAGCGCGCGGGATCCAACCCGCGCGCGCCGAAGCGCTTACAGCGTACGCGCGACTTCGGTGATCTCGAACACTTCGAACTGGTCGCCTTCGACGATGTCGTTGAAGTTCTTGATCGACATACCGCACTCGAAGCCCTGCTTGACTTCCTTGACGTCGTCCTTGAAGCGCTTGAGCGAGTCGAGTTCGCCGGTGTGGATGACCACGTTATTGCGCAGCACGCGCACCGACGACGAACGCTTGACCACGCCATCCGTGACCATACAGCCCGCCACCGCGCCGACCTTCGGCACCTTGAAGACCTGGCGCACCTCGACCATGCCCGTGATGACTTCGCGCTTCTCCGGCGCGAGCATGCCCGACATCGCCGCCTTCACCTCATCCACAGCGTCATAGATGATGTTGTAGTAGCGGATATCCACGCCGTTCGTCTCGGCCAGCTTGCGCGCCTGAGCGTCCGCACGCGTATTGAAGCCGATGATGACCGCCTTCGATGCCGTCGCGAGGTTGACGTCGCTTTCGCTGATGCCACCCACCGCGGCGTGCACGATTTGCACGCGCACTTCGCTCGTCGAGAGCTTGAGCAGCGCGTGAACCAGTGCTTCCTGCGAGCCCTGCACGTCGGCCTTGACGATGAGCGGCAGGTTCTGCACTTCGCCTTCGCCCATCTGTTCGAGCATGTTCTCGAGCTTCGCGGCCTGCTGCTTCGCGAGCTTGACGTCGCGGAACTTGCCCTGGCGGAACAGCGCGATTTCGCGCGCCTTGCGCTCGTCGGGCAGCACGATGACTTCCTCGCCCGCGCCAGGCACTTCCGAGAGACCCTGGATTTCCACCGGGATCGACGGGCCTGCTTCCTTCGTGGGCTTGCCGGTTTCGTCGAGCATCGCGCGCACGCGGCCATAGGCCGTACCCGCGAGCACCACGTCGCCGCGATTCAGCGTACCCGACTGCACGAGCACGGTCGCAACCGGGCCCTTACCCTTGTCGAGCTTCGCTTCGATCACGAGACCCTTGGCCGGCGCTTCGACCGGAGCCTTCAACTCCAGCACTTCGGCTTGCAGCAGCACGTTTTCGAGCAGATCGTCGATGCCCGCACCCGTCTTCGCCGAAACCGGCACGAACGGCGAGTCGCCGCCGTACTCTTCCGGCACGACACCTTCGGCCACGAGCTCCTGCTTCACGCGCTCGGGGTTCGCATCCGGCTTGTCGATCTTGTTGATCGCCACGACGAGCGGCACGCCGCCCGCCTTCGCGTGCGAAATGGCTTCCTTCGTCTGCGGCATCACGCCGTCGTCGGCTGCGACCACCAGAATGACGATGTCGGTCGCCTTCGCGCCGCGCGCACGCATGGCCGTGAAGGCCTCGTGACCCGGCGTGTCGAGGAAGGTGATGACGCCGCGCGGCGTTTCGACGTG
>NZ_DATJWR010000437.1:0-4243 GCF_035501035.1 Paraburkholderia sp. | reverse complement strand
CTACCCGTGGCTTAGGCACCGCCGGGGTTCGCGTTGCTCCGCGCTGCGGCAACGGCGAAATAGCGCGCAGACGGCATTGATTGAAAAAACGTGGGTCGGATATAGAATTGGGTCTTCGCGTTTTTCTGTGGGTGAATTTCTCTGGTCAATGGTCTGAACGCTAATCTGGGCGTGGGTTTGCGGAGTTTTGGGGCGTCGAAAAATCTGGCATGATTTCGCGATGGCTACTTCGCGCAAACGCAAGCGTCTGTCCGACGCATACCGCTTCGACGGATTCCGTCCTCTCGAAGAGCTGCATGGCGTGTTCGGCGACCGCGTCGCGCGCGTCATTACTCTTGTTCGGCGCTCAAAAAAAAGCGCTGCAAGGGATGTGCGCGCGCATGTCCGGGGTACGACCACAAGCGAATTCTCGCGAGAGATTTGCCCAGTGGAGGTTGCAGAATCTATCTGGATCTCGAAGTATTCCGGGTCCGATGTCGATGCGATGGAACTGTGAAGCCCGAGCGACTGAGTTTTCTCGCTGACAACCCGCACTTCACGAAGCGCTTCGCGTGGTATGTCGGCCGTCGTTGTCGGGAAAGTACGCTTAAGGATGTGGCTGACGAGTTCAATCTGGATTGGCACACGGTCAAGGAGCTGGACAAGCAGTACATGCGTGCTCAACTGGAGCGGTTTGGCTCGCCCGGGCCGAAGGTCATCGGTATCGACGAGATCTCGATCGGCAAGGGGAAAGCAGCAGGCTCGTACCGGATTGTGGTGAGCGACCTGATACGGGGTCGTGCGATCTGGTTTGGCGGTGAAGATCGCAAGGATGCCAGCATGCGCCAGTTTTATGACTGGCTGGGCGAGAAGAAGGCTCGCGGTATCCGTCTGGTCGTCATGGACATGTGGAGACCGTTTTACAACGTTGCAAAGGAGCGCGTCCCACAGGCGGACATTCTTTACGACAAGTTCCACGTCATGAAGCAACTCCACGAGGCAATGGATAAGGTTCGCAAGAGCGAATACGCTCGCCTGCAAGGCGAGCAACGACGCTATATCAAAGGCCAGAAGTATGTGCTGCTCAGTCACCGTGAGAACCTGTCGATGGAGGGCCGCAAGTCGTTGAAAACACTGCTGGCCGCCAACAAACGCCTTAACACTGCCTACCTGCTCAAGGAATCGTTTGGGCAATTGTGGGACTACGAACGCGAAGGCTGGGCCCGCCGTTTCTTCGACAACTGGAAAGCCAGTCTGAAGTGGCAGCGCATCGACCCGTATGAGAAATTTGCCACGATGGTTGAGAGTCATTGGGATGGAATCGCTTCTTACTGCAAGCCAGAGAACAAGGTACCACTGGGCTTCGTTGAAGGGCTCAATAACAAGATTCGAGTCATCCAGCGACGGTCATACGGACTGCGTGACGAAGAGTATCTGCGGCTGAAAATCCTCACCTGCATGCTCCCTCGGCTATGAAAATCCGCATTTTTTACCCACAGAAAAACGCGAAGATCCAAAATAGTCTTCGATGGCAGAGAAGGCTTGACGCACATCAATCGCGCGCGTGCAGCACGGTATGCGGAGACGAGGTTTGGGATCGCAACTGACGAGGACATCGCGCCTCGCGCCGTGCCGGTTGAACGTGACAACACCGTCGAACACGTTCTTTCAAGTTGCGCGCGGTGTCATCATATGGATGAACGTACAGATTTCCGTCGCGTCGGAACTGTATATGGCGCTCAGCGTCTTCCGGCATCGTTCAGATGCCGCTCTGCAACCTAGCACCGGCAGGGCGCATAGCGCTCCTCTGGCAGGATGCGATGGGCTACGGCCGCTCGTCGCGGCGTCACACTGCTCCCCGGGCAATTGTTGCTGCCGTGCGATCGCATACAAACTTTCAAGGCCGACGCCCATCAGGGTCATCGGCCTGCAGATGGCCCGGATCAGCTACACATTACTGAGGATTCTGATCAGTTGCGTTTTGAGCAGCCACCATATGGCCACCACAAACTTGGCATGACACGCCAGCTCAATACATCGCATAGACGAACTGCGAAACGATCTCGGTCTCGTCGGCAGGCGCGCGAAGCGCCTTCGCCATCTTGCGCCACTCCGGCTCGAGCAGCACCAGCGCATTCAGCCCCTGCTCGCGCCAGATCGACAGCAACGCATCGATCATGTCTTCCTCGACAATAATCGGCTCCGGCTCGAAGACGTCGAGAAAATATGACACGCATGCGGGATCTGTCTTCCCCAGCAAGAACGGCTCGACTCTCTGCCTGTCACATGCCAGCTTCGAGCGAAAGAATTTCCCAAGGTCAGCGTCAGTCAAGTTGATACTCCTTCTTCCAGGAATCGTCCGTTTCGACGGGTGCCTGCTCATTGCGATAGAGAATGTGGTTGCCCATCACGAGCACGTCGATCTCCGTGCGCATGAAGCAGCGATAGGCATCCTCGGGCGAGCAGACGATCGGCTCACCCCGCACGTTGAACGACGTGTTGACGAGCAGGGGGCATCCCGTCAGCGCCTCAAACTCCCGTAACACAGAATACATCCTCGGGTTCACGTCTTCCTCCACCGTCTGGATGCGCGCGCTGTAGTCAATGTGCGTAATCGCCGGGACCGTGCTGCGCACCGCGTTGACGATTTGCAGCATGTCCTCCGGATCGGATGACGCCTCCGGCACCCGCCTGTGCTCTTCCCGCACAGGCGCGACGATCAGCATGTAGGGACTGTCAGTGTCGAGCTCGAAATAGTCCGCCGCGCGGCGTTTCAGCACGATGGGCGCAAAGGGCCGGAACGATTCCCGGAACTTGATTTTCAGGTTCATGCGCGATTGTGTCGTCGCTGCGCGCGGGTCGCCGAGGATCGAACGGCCGCCAAGTGCGCGCGGCCCGAACTCCATGCGGCCCGAAAACATGCCGACGATCTTTTGCCCGGCCAGCAGGTTCGCAATCTTCGCGGCGCCAGCATCGGCCTGATCCAGCGAGTGATAAGGGGCGCCGGATTGCGACAGGAACGTGACGATTTCGTCGTCGTTATATTCCGGGCCGACAAAGCTCCCTTGCTGCGCATCTCTCGCGCCGACTGGGGAGGGCCGGACGCCACCGAGCATGTTGAAGTCGGCGAGATAGGCCGCGCCGATCGCGCCTCCCGCGTCGCCCGCGGCCGGCTGGATCCAGATGTCGTCGAAGATCCCCGCGCGAAGAATCTTCCCGTTGGCCACGCAGTTCAAGGCAACGCCCCCGGCGAGACACAGATTCGCTGCGCCCGTCATATCGCGCAGCGTGCGCGAGATCTTCAGCATGACCTCCTCGGTCACGGCCTGGATGGACGCGGCAAGATCCATTTCGCGCTGCGTGATGCGCGACTCCGGTACGCGAGGCGGCCCGTCGAAGAGCCGATGGAAGCGTTCGTTCGTGAGCGTCAGCCCTTTGTGAAAATCGAAAAAGTCAAGATTGAGCCTGAATGAGCCGTCGTTCTTGATGTCGATCAGGTGCTCCTTGATCTTCTCCGCGTGAACAGGGTTGCCGTAGGGCGCGAGGCCCATCAGCTTGTACTCTCCGCTGTTGACCTTGAAACCGCAAAAGAACGTGAATGCGCTGTAGAGCAGGCCTAGCGAATGTGGATAGCGAATCTCCTTGAGGATCTCGATCCCGCTGGCGCGCCCGATGCCGAGGCTCGTGGTCGACCACTCCCCGACGCCATCGACGCACAGCACGGCCGCCTCCTCGAACGGCGACGGAAAGAACGCCGATGCCGCGTGCGAATAGTGATGCCTCGCGAAGTAAATCGGCACGTCGCAGTTCAGCATTTCCTCGATCAAGTCCTTGAAATAGGGCTTTACGGCGAAGAACGAGCGAACCGCACGGGTAAAGAACACCTCGGACTCGGGGGCGAATGCGATCGACGAACGGATGATCCGGTCGGCCGTCAGCGCGGGATCGTCGTAGAACGCGATCGCCGCCAGGTCGCTGCCGTCGATCTCCGCCTCCTCGAGACAGTAATTGATCGCGCCGCGCGGGAAGCGCGGGTCGTGTTTCTTGCGGCTGAATCGTTCTTCCTGCGCCGCAGCGACGATTACTCCGTCTTTTAGCACCGCGGCGGCCGAGTCGTGATAGAAGGCCGACACGCCGAGTACGTACCTGGACATGGTTCTTCCTCCGCGACGATGGAAGGTTGCTCGTTGTACCACCCGGCAAATCGGGGCCGCCCTACGCTCCGCACACACTCCGCGAGCGCGATTTGGCGCGAGGACGTGAT
>NZ_DATJWR010000436.1:0-6962 GCF_035501035.1 Paraburkholderia sp. | reverse complement strand
ATGTTGTAGAAAGCGACTGTTGCCATCGCTTCGCGGCGCGTTCATCGCGCCGCCAAGTCGAAGAAAACGCCAACCAGAAACAAGGCGATAGGGAAGTGGATCAGCACGACATGCTGAGCATGGCGCGCCATGAATAACGATTTCAGACTAAACGCGCCCACCACTTACTCCACCGTCAGCGTGCCGGTCATTTTGGGATGAGTGGAACAGAAGTACGGATATGTCCCAGGCTTGGTAGCGGTGAAGGTGAACTTCTCGCCGGTGTCGAGCACCTTTGACTTGAACGTCTTGTCATTGGCTACGACTGTATGCGGTACTCCTGGACTTGGACGCCGGTTGCCGCGATGTTGCTGGTCGCCGTCGTCGGCGTTGTGCTCTGGACGAATCATTTTCGCGAGCACATGCGCGAGCGCCATCTGGTCAGCGAATTGATCGATCAGCATGTGGCCACGCTGGCCAGCGCCAACGCGGTAGACGTCGTCTCGTCTGACTAGCACACGGTAAAGCCATGGTTCGGAAGGCAAGGTACCGTTCACCTTTGATCTTCCCGATCTGCAGGATTCTGCTTATGTGCTGGTCGGCGGACGGACCAGCTACATCAACCAGTCTCCCGCGGCGGAACTGATCTTCCGGTTGCGCCAGCACCAGATCTCAGTGTTTATCGTGCAAGACCGCGCGACAGGCGGCGACTGTGGCGCCCCGCTGGCAGCTTCGTATGCGTTTCATCTACGCAGTTGGAGCAGCGATGGACTGTGTTATTTCGTGGTGGGCGACGTCAGTACCGATGATCTGAACGCGCTGGCAAAGTCGATGAAATCTCCCGGCCCGTAACCTCAGGGTATGGAGAACAGCTTCCAGCCGTCCGATTGCAGGTTGAAGATGAAATCCACCAGGCCGACGCCCGCGCAGCTATCGTTTTTTATTCTCGCGACCAGGATCGCCTGTCGCACTCCATTGCGCGTTGTCTCGGTCGCTGCCGTGCGTACGTCCTTCGATCCTGTCAGCAGTTCGCGGTAGGAGCAGGCGCGGACATTGCTCTGGTCCAGCTTGATCTCCGATTGAATGCACGAGGAGTCGAAGAGCTTGCAGTACAGCCGGGTGTGCTGCGCGAGCTGATCTGCGACCTCTGCGTGACTGAGATGCTGCGCCTCGCGCCCGACGTTCATTCCCCCTTCAGACACATAGGTCAGAAACTTCTTGTCGTCGCCGCTGCGTACAACGGCGAAGAAATCTTTCTCCAGTTGCGCAGGGGATATCGCGCTGCTTCTCGGTTTCTCAGACGCGCCTTTGCCCCCTGGCGCCGGAGTGTGATCTTGCGCAAGCGCCGTCATGACACTCAATCCGCAAACAGGAGCAAGCACAAGTCCGAGATACCACTTCATCCGCGGCTCCGGGGTTTCGCGGCGCGCGCCTTTTTCGGCTTCGCTTTGGTCTCGATCGATGGGCTGCCAGATCGAGCCGGGGAGTTGCTCGCCTTTGCACCGCTCTGCTCCAACTCCGTCCTGCGTTTTTTAGTAATCCGCTCCCATACCAGCCGATACGATTCAGCCAACAGCTCCCGCAGCTCCCAATCGGGCAGTGTGTTCAGTTGCTCCAGCGCGACCCACTGCGCGCGTGCCATGTAAGGAGCAGGCCGTACTCCTTCGCGTTCGCAAAGCTCGACGAAATTCTCAGGCGAGCACTTGAACGACAATCGAAGGGGAGCCACTTCCAGCGGTGCGACCGCAAACAGCTTGCCGTCCACCTTGAAGCACAGGTCGTATCCCCATTGCACGTTCTCTGTCGCATGAGGAAAGCTAAGACAGTATTCTCGTAGGCTCTCGATATCCATCAGATGCACTCTAACGAGGAGGCATCACCCCTCGCAAATGCTATGTCTGCCATTTACGACCCGTGGTGAGAGTATTGTTATTGCGTTACCGCAGGCTGGTTCTGTGCGAGGTTGGCTGCATGGACATCCGGGCGCGGCGGACGCTGCACCAGAATCCTCTCTCCCGGCCGCACGTATCCGAGCTGCTCGCGTGCTTCTTTTTCGATCGCCTTGGGGTCGCTTTGCAATGCCTTTACCCGCTGCTCGAGCTGCTGCTGGCGCTTTGTTTCGTCCGCAATCTCCTGTTTCAGGCGCTCATATTCGGCTTTCTTGGCCTTGTAAACGATGGTTCCGTTCGGGCCGTAGATCACCTTGTACCCGGCCGCGACAGCGATCAGGGCGATGACCAGCGTCGCAAGCACTCGACGCATACGATGCAACCACTTCCCGGCAATTCTTACGGTAAAACTCAAACCAAACTCCTATAACCAGTGAACGTCGGTTCACATTTGGCGGCAAGCGAATGAAAAGCGAAGCGGCTGAAGAGGAATCAAGTTCGCCATCAAGTTGCGAACGTTGTTGATTGATCCGGGGAACTCTGGGATGACGATCCCACGCGCAAGGTTTCTCGCGCCCCCGCGTTAACCTCATAGACAATCGTTCAGGAGTTCGCCATGGCTGAAGCCCGCATTGTGCTAACCACTCTCGCCGACGAACAGCAGGCAGAAGACCTCGCCGCCGCGCTGGTCGAGCGCCGCCTGGCGGCCTGCGTTAACATCGTTGGCCCCATCCGCTCGATCTATCGCTGGAAGGGCAGGGTCGAGCGCGAGAAGGAATTCCTGCTCATCATGAAGACGACCCCCGAGCAGGCTGCCCGCTTGGAAGCAGCTTTCAAAGAGCTGCATCCCTACGAACTGCCGGAGCGCATCGAGCTCTCCGTCGAAGGCGGCAGCGAAGCGTACCTGTCGTGGATTATGGGCGAAGTGCAGGGGGAGTAGAAAGCGTCGGGTGGAAGCCCTCGGATTCATCCGAGGGGACAGCCTGGTCGCTCATAGAGATGGGCTTCAGCCACGGCCAGCGCTAAGCGCCCGGCTGAATCTGTGCTGTCATTCCCCTGCATAAATGCAGGGTCTTCCACCCGGGCCACAAGATCTTCCATCCATGACGCGGGAGTTTCCCCCTAAATACCCAGCCCGGTCACCCGCCATCCCGCGCCGTGCACTTTGTGCCGGATATTCAACGTGATAAGCAGCGCGGTCATCGCTTCAACGATGCGGGCATTTTCCAGCTTGCCGCCGTCGATGGCGCGCACCCCTGGAATCTTCGTTGCAAGCTCCGACGCGACCTGCCGCGCGCGATCGTCGTCGCTGCACACGATCACGTCGCAATCGACATCGTCTTCGCCACCGAGCACCGTCGATGAGAGGGAATGAAACGCCGCGGCCACGGCGACGTTTTTGCCCACGACTTCCTGCGCCTGCTCGGCCGCCGAACCCTGCCACACCCCGAGCAAGCGGGTCGGGCGTCCGCCAACCGCAGTCGCCAGCGGGACCGTTGCATCGATCAGCACCGTGCCACTGCGGAATGAGGGTTTGAGTTGCTTAAGAAGCTCAGCCTGGCCGGCGAAGGGAACCGTCAGCACCACAACGTCGCACATCTTGACTGCAGTGACATTGTCGGCGCCTTCGACGCTCGCCAACGCGCCGGCGCGTTCGGCAATCTGGCGTGCGGTGGCATGAGCGCGCTCGGCGTCACGCGAGCCGATGATCACCGACTCGCCAGCGCGCGCCCAACGTAACGCCAATCCCGATCCTTCCGGGCCTGTACCGCCGACGATGGCGATCATGCGGCGCTCCCGGCCGGCAACATGGGCTCCGGATAGGTCAATCGCGTGTACGTCGTGTTTCGCTGGGCCGGGACGCGTCCCAGCTCAAGAATGCGTTCCTGGAATTCGTCGGTCGAAATGTACTGTCCGAACGACGCGCCCGCCAGCCGCGAGATGTTCTCCTCGAACAGCGTGCCGCCGTAATCGTCCGCGCCTGCAAGCAGCGCGAGTTGCGAAACTTCGCGACCAAGCTTCACCCACGACACCTGCACGTGATCGATCGACCCGGCAAGTATCACCCGCGCCAGCGCGTGAATTCGCATGTGCTCCTCCAGCGTCGCGCCAGCCCGCGCCAGCCCTTGCTCGAACAACAACGTGTTGTCATGGATGAATCCGAGCGGCACGAACTCGGTAAAGCCGCCGGTGCGCGACTGAATTTTGCGCAGCAGCAGAAGCTGGTTCACCCATTGCTCCGGCGTTTCCGTGTGGCCATACATTAACGTCGATGTGCTGCGGATGCCGCACTCGTGAGCCGTCTCAATGATCTCGCGCCATTGTGCCACGCTCAGCTTATTGCGCGACAACACATGACGGACATCATCGTCCAGAATCTCGGCGGCAGTGCCCGGCAGTGTATCGAGCCCGGCATCTTTCAGCATCAGCAGATACTCGCGGACCGGCATGCCGGTCAGTTCGACGCCGTAGCGCATCTCCATGGGCGAAAACGCGTGACAGTGCATCGTCGGCACCGCGGCCTTCACCGCCTGCAGGATGTCGCGATAGTAATAAGGCGGCAGGTCGCGTGGGAGTCCTCCCTGAATGCAAACCTCGGTCGCTCCCCAACGCGCTGCTTCACGAACCTTCTCGGCAATCTCGTCAAGCGACAGAAAGTACGCCGTCTCATGTCGCGGCCCGACCGCGAAGGCGCAGAACTTGCAGCCCACGATGCAGACGTTGGTGAAGTTGATGTTGCGCGTAACGACGTACGTCACGGTGTCGCCCACGATCTGGCGGCGCAACTCGTTCGCGGCAACTACCAGCCCGAACAAATCGTTACCAGTTGCCTGCGCGAGCAGCAGACATTCCTCGCGATTCAGGCTGGCGCCGTCGTGCGAATCGAGCATCTTGCAGAGGGCTAATCGGACGGGGGAAGAAACGCGGTGTTGAACATCACTCCAGCCAGTTGAGCGCAGCGTGTTCTGTTTGCACCAGCTCAAGTCGTGCATAACGTTGGCCCTCGAAATTGCAGAAACTGCAGCGTTTAGCGAAACAGATCTTTGTCGGCCGGACGCACTAGGTGTCGTGCGCTTCCGGCGCCGCGCGCGTATGCGTAACCACGGATTATACAAGCCGGCACGCGCGCAACTTTTCCCGAAACCAGCCCCGCCATGGCGGCGAGTTCGTCGGCGACCGCCTGCTCGGTCGCGCGCAGCGTGTAGCCGTAGTCGTCGCGTCGCCCGCGATAATCGTGCATCGCCTTCATGCCTGCGACTCCCATAGCAACATCGCACAGGCCCTGCCGCCACGCCCGGCCAAAGCTGTCGGAGATAATGACGGGAATATACAGGCCGGTGAGCTTCTTTAATTTTCGATGAATCTTCGCGGCCGACGCGTCGGGATCGACGGGCAGCAGCACGGCCGACTCGCCCCCATCGACATTTGAAACATCGACGCCGCTGTTCGCGCAGACGAAACCGTGTTGCGTTTCGGTGATGAGAACATGCTTGTCGCGCAGCACACGTTTCGCTTCGCGCAGTGCGAGCTCCACCGCACGCCCATCCGTATTGTTTCGACGTGCAGTCGCGAGCGCCTGCCGCGAAGGCTTCACCGAGTCCAGGCGGACTGTCCTTCCCTCCGCCTTGGCGACGATCTTATGTTTCAGCACAAGAATGTCGCCTGCGCTCAATTGCATGCTCGTGCCCGTGATGGCGGCGAGAACGATCTCAGCCAGCGAGTCGCCTGCCTTCACGTCCGGAATGCCGTGTACCGGAATGGCGCGAAGTTCTGCTGGTTGCTGTCGCGGGGTCGGATTTCGATTTGCTTTCATGCGGAGATGGCGGACTGCACGCTCGATTGCGAGCGGAAGTTCCACGACCGAAGCAGTCGTTGTGCGTTGGTGCCGCCCTCGCGCTGGAGCAGCAGATCGAGCTCGTGTGGGTTGTCGATATCGAGGCCGATGCCCGGCATTTCAAGGATGATAAGCGGCTTGCCGGTTTCCTGCATGGCCTGACAATGTGGGCTAAAGCTGTCGTTGCCGAAGCGCAGCGGGATGATCGACGCCGGCCGCCGAAGGATGCAGTTGCTTCCGCGCCGATCGTACGCCGGAACGAAAACCGCACCTTCTTCCGGAGCGGCGTCGAGTACCTTATGCAACTCGTCCGACCGCGCCAGTGGAATGTCGCCGGGAATCACGATTGTCGTGTCATAACCCTGAGCTTCAGACCATGACGTCGCCATTTCGACTGCCGCAGTTTCGCTTTCGTTGCGCGTGTCTTCGATGACGAGAAATCCGACCTCATCAGCCAGCTCTTTCGCGCGCTGATCGCCCGTGACCAACGCGACATCAATTCGCGAGCGTACGCCTGATGCAGCAAGCATCACGTCACGCAGCATGGCCTCCGCGAGTTGCGAACGACGCGATTGATCAAGCGCCGCGCTCAGCCGCTGCTTGGCGTTGGTGAGGTCTTTTACCGGGATGAGCAGTATGCCGCGCATAGGAATTGTCATCCCGAGCGAGCTTCTTTTGCCGTCGAGGGATCTAGGCGTGCCGGTTCGCGCCGGCGCGCGAAAGGCACGCTTCCGCTTTGATGCTGAATACGGAGGGAAGAATCCAGAACTACGCGCGCGAGGCTAAGTTTGTCATCCGCGGACCGCATCAAGGTATTGGTACATACCACGCGCAGATGCCCGCCCGTCAACGCGTCTGCGGCTTGGGCATCGGAATTATCGACGACCAGCACATTGAGGAAGTCATCGTAAGCCTGCGCGACACCTTGAATCGTACTCGGCCACCCCCGCATGCGCATCAACGCGGCCGCCGGACCCGACACCGCTGCGTCTCCGATGATCGGGCTCACCGCAACCACTACGCCCGCGGCGTGTCGTAATGCTTCGCGGATGCCCGGCACAGCGAGTATCGGGCCAATGCTGGTCACTGGATTACTTGGCGCAAAAACGACGACATCCGCCGAGGCGATCGCCTCCAGCAGGCCCGGCGCAGGTTGCGACTGTTCGGCGCCCACGAACTGCACGCGGCTGACCTCAACGCTGTGGCGCTCGCGAACGAAATATTCCTGGAAACTCAGTCGGCCTTTCGAAGTCTCCAGC
>NZ_DATJWR010000435.1:0-4742 GCF_035501035.1 Paraburkholderia sp. | reverse complement strand
CTCCCGAACCGCCCGGTGCGGACCCGCATGCCGGGTGGTGTGGCAGGGGTACGGCCTCACGGCCGTCCCCTATGCCGATCGTCGATCGCCATGGCGGGCGCTGAGAGGCCGCTCACGCGGCTGCTGCGGCTCGCTTGCGGTGGTGGGTTGTCCGTGGCGCGGCGTCGCCACTGTGGGCGCGCTACGTGTTTGCCAGTGCGATCGGCGCGCGCCCATTGCGCTGTTTTCCGCGGGCCTCCTGCCGAAACGCCATCGGACCGTCATAATGTCGCCGTTCGATCAAGGAGGCAAAAGTGGCCGATTCCCAGCAACCGCGGCAGTCCGGCAGACTGCCGCGCCTCTTCGTGTTTTCCGGCGCGGGTCTCTCGGCGGAGAGCGGCATTTCGACCTTTCGCACCGGCGACGGCATCTGGTCGCACGCGAATCTCGACGAGGTCTGCAACTACCTCACGTGGCGCCGCAACCGGCCCGCGGTATTCCGTTTCTACAACCAGCGCATCGCCGAGTGCGGCGACGCGCGCCCGAACGCCGCCCATCAGCTGCTCGCGCAATGGCAGCACGCCTGGGGCACGGAGCGCGTGCATCTCGTCACGCAGAACATCGACGACATGCTCGAACAAGCGGGCGCTCGCCAGGTCACGCATCTGCACGGCGACATGATTTCGCTGCTGTGCACCGAGTGCGACTATCGCTTCCCGGCGTCCGGCGCCGGGCTCGATCCGCAGGCGGCCTGCCCGGCTTGCGGGCAGGTGGAGGGCGTGAAGCCCGGTGTGGTGTTCTTCAACGAAGCCGCGCCCGAGTACGAGACGCTTTGGCGCATCCAGCGCGACATGACGGCCCATGATCTCTTCATCGCGGTGGGCACGGCGTTCGAGGTGATCGCACCCGAGCGCCTCTTGCCGCCCGAACGCTACGGGCGTTACGAGCGCAATTTCCTCGTCGATCCGTCGCCGCGGCGCGCGGAATGCTTCGGCGTCGTTCAGGCCGAGCCCGCAACGGTCGGCTTGCGCAATATCGAGCCGGTCATCGAGCGCATGATGATGGGCGGCTAACCGCGCGGCATCGCGGCGTCGCGCATTGAGCAAGGGCGTGCATCCTGAGGGGGCACGCCCTTTTTCGTTGCGTCGGCGCATCGCGCGGCACGCGTGCGACACTCGCAACTCCTTATCTCATCGGTTGCCGTCATGAACATATCGCAGCAGATCGTGGGCTACCTGAAGTCGCGCTCGCTCGTGCTCGTGAGCGTCGAGACCTGCACGGCCGGTGCGATCGGGGCGATGCTGGCCGACCAGCGCGGCGCTTCAGGCTGTCTCGATCTCGGCTACGTCGCCCATTCAGCAGCGACGCTCGCCACGCTGCCGGGCGTGAGCGCGCAGACGATCGAGCGCTGCGGGCTCGTCAGCGAGGACCTTGCGCGCGAAGCCGCCGAAGGCGCGCTTGGCGCACGCCTGGGGCACGCAAGCGTCGCGCTCGCGAGCATCGGCCTGCTCGCGCACGAAGACGAAGACATGCCAGCTGAGGTGATGCATTGCTTCGCATGGGCGTGCATCGACGGCGGCCGCGTGTTCAGCGCTTGCGAAACGGCGTGCTTTTCAGGCCGTCGCAACGAGATCCGCAGATCGATCGCGCGTCGCGCGTTGCTTGGCTTGCCGCGTTTCGTCGATGGCGTTCTCGCACGCGCCAAATGAGTCTGCGCGCAAGCGCAGCACGCGAGCGCAGCGAGCGGCACGCATTTTCTCCATATTCATTTCAGTATTTATATTTATAAGTAGTAGCAGTTAACAAGCCTTGGTATTAACTGTGGACAACAGGGAAATTGCTTGTCGGTTCATATCGATGCACAACGGACAGCCATGCGGACAAATCATGTATGCATTGCGCGCTTCCGGGATAACTTTTCCGCTCGCACATGCATGCACGCAGTTATCAAGAAGTCCTCCACAGGTCGTTCACCAGGTCATCCCCATGTTGTCCAGAGGTGGACGTGGATAACCAGGCCCCGCGCGATGCAATCGCGTGTTATCCACACGCAAAAAAATGGCGCCGCCCAAAGACGACGCCATTCCTCGAAAAAGCGCACAGCCGCCGCGCGTAACGCGCGATATCAGCGCCAGTAAATCGCGAGCACGATTCCGCCGAACAGCGCCCACTTCAGGACGTAATAGACCGTGCGATTCCAGCTTTTCAGGCGCTTGCCCACGAGACGCACCGAATACACATAGCGGAACGTGCGATTGAGGCTGCCCGTGTGGTCGCCGGTTTCGTTCGGCGAGGCGGCCGCGCGCATGAGGAACTCGCCCACGGTGCTGATCGCGGCTTGCGCCCAGCGGGACTTCATCGGCCGCTCGATATCGCAGAAGAGGATGATCCGATCCTGCTGTGTCCTGTTCTCGGCGCGGTGCAGATAGGTTTCGTCGAACACGACGTCCTCGCCATCGCGCCACGAGTAGGGTGTGCCGTCGACGATGATCGCGCAGCGGTCGTCGTTTGGCGTGACGAGGCCCAGGTGATAGCGCAGCGACCCGGCGAACGGATCGCGATGCGGATTGAGCGAGCCGTCGGCGGGGAGCATGGCGAACATCGCTGCTTTCACGGTGGGAATGCGCTGCAGGATTTCGATCGTTCGCGGGCACAGCGCGGCCGCCGAAGGATGCGGCTCGCCGTACCACTTGAGATAAAAGCGCTTCCAGCCCGCGCGGAAAAAGGAATTGAAGCCGATGTCGTTGTACTTTTCCGAAGCCTGAATGCGGCTCGCTTCATAGAGCGCGAGCGCTTCCTCGCGAAACGTCTTCCATTCGGATTTGAGGAGCTGGAGCTCGGGGAAATGCTTTGTCGCGATGTAGGGCGTGTTCGGAACGGCCGAAAAGAAGTAGGCGAAGCAGTTCAGCGGCGCCATGAAGGTCGAGTGGTCGCCAAGCTGTCGAAAGAAGCTTCCGTGGCGTGCTTTACCTCGCCAGTGCGTGTACACCGCGCAGAGCAGGAAGAGAAGAAGAACGGCCCACCGCATACGACGAACTCATGAATCAACGATAACTGTGGAAATATTACGAAAATTCAAAATTCCTTGTCTTTGGGGCGGCAATAGGCGTGCGGGGTTGCATTCGGGCTGAATCGAAGCACGCGTCACGCGGTCTCGGCGGGCTGTGTGAGCGCGCGCTGACGAGCGCGCAGACGTGCCTGCCAGGCCGGCAGCAACTGGCAGGCGAGCAAGCCTGCCATCATGAGCGCGCAGCCGGCGAGGGCGCGCGGCGTGAGCGTCTCGCCTAGCGCGGCCCAGCCCGCGAGCGCGGCGAATACGCCTTCCATGCTGAAGATCACGGCGGCGTGCGCGGGCGCGGCGTCGCGCTGGGCGACGACCTGCAGCGTATAGCCTATGCCCACCGAAAGCGCGCCGCCATACAGAATGGTGGGCGCGGCGCGCGCAATGTCGGCCGGGCGCAGCGGCTCGCAGACAAGCCCGATTGCGAGACACACCGCGCCGCAGGCGATGAACTGCACGATCGAAAGCGCGAGCGGATCGTGGCGCGGCGCGTAGTGGCTCACGAGCATGACCTGGATCGAGATCACGAGCGCACAGCCGAGCTGGTACCAGTCGCCGTACATCACCGAAAAGTGCTCGTTGATGCTGAGGAAGTACAGACCGAGCGCGGCGAGCGCCGCGCCAAGCCAGGTGGCGATGCCCGTGCGATGGCGCAGCAGCACGCCGAGCATCGGCACGATCACGACATAAAGCGAGCTGATGAACCCGGCGTTGGCGATCTTCGTGTAGCCGAGCCCGATTTGCTGGAGCGAGATGGCAATTGCCAGCACGAGGCCGAGCACCGTGCCCGCGCGCAGCAGCGCGCCGTCGAACAGTGCCGGGGTCGCAGGGCTGCCGCTCGCAACGGGGCGAGCGGCAGCCCCGCGCCGCACGAACAGGAAAACCGAAACGACGCCGGCGCCCAGCAGGAAGCGCAGGCCGGTGAACAGGAAGGGGCCGATGGCGTCGAGGCTCAGGCGCTGGGCGACGAAGGCCGAGCCCCAGATCAGGGCGGCTGCCAGCATCAGCAGATTGGCGCGCAGGTGGCGGCGGGAGGCGGATTTCAAGCGGAGATCTCTTGTGCGTGGAACGGACGCGACAGCGCTTTCAACGGCCGGAGCGGGGATGGCGCCAGGTGCCCCCTCGGGGCGCCAGGCGCGCCGGCGGGTCTTTTATGTGCGATTCCATCTGAATCTGGCACGAATTTGGGCGGAATTGGGCTCGGGCGAGGCCGATTGCGCGCATTACGTGAAAAGACAGCTGCCTTCCGGAAAACGAACGCGTAAATCGCGATCGTATCCGAATTGAAAGGGAATTGTCTCCCGGAAAATACACCCGGCTATTTGCGGATGACAAACGCCCTACGCTGCGTAATACTGCTTCGCGCGAAACGCCCGCCTAGATCGGCAAGCGGATCGTTTCGTGGTTTCACGCTGTTCTAATTCACAACGTGCCGGTCATTATTTGTCAGGTTTTGGGGAACAACAGATGAAAAAGATTCTCGCCTCGCTCGTCGCAGCATCCGCAGCTCTGATTTCGGTTCAAGCATTTGCACAAGACGCATCGGCACCGGCAGCAACCGCACCGGCAGCCAGCGCACCGGCCAAGGCCAAGAAGCAGCACAAGAAGCTCAAGCACCATGGCAAGCGTGCGGCCGTTTCGGACGCCGCATCGGCCGCAGGCACGAGCGACAAGGGCACGCAGAACTAAAGCGTCCCTGCGA
>NZ_DATJWR010000434.1:0-2378 GCF_035501035.1 Paraburkholderia sp. | reverse complement strand
CATTCCCACGGACGTGAAGATGGACGACAAGCACGATCCGAAGCGCAGCGCCGCCGAAATCGTGATGACCGAGCTGCACGCGGGCGGCAAGTTCGACCAGAACAGCTACAAGGTCTCGGGCGGCCTGCACGGCGTGGGCGTGTCGTGCGTGAACGCGCTCTCGAGCTTTCTGCGCCTCACGGTGCGCCGCAACGGCAAGAAGTACTTCATGGAGTTCCACCGTGGCGTGCCGCAGAACCGCGTGCTCGAAGAGCGCGACGGTCACATGGTCTCGCCCATGCAGCTGCTCGGCGACACGGAAAACCGCGGCACCGAAGTGCACTTCATGGCCGACGAAACCATCTTCGGCAGCGTGGAGTACCACTACGACATTCTCGCGAAGCGCATCCGCGAACTCTCGTTCCTGAACAACGGCGTGCGCATTCGCCTGACCGACCAGCGCACGGGCAAGGAAGACGACTTCGCGTTCGCAGGCGGCGTGAAGGGCTTTGTTGAGTACATCAACAAGCAGAAGCAGGTGCTGCACCCGACCATCTTCTACGTGCAAGCCGAGAAAGAAGGCGTGGGCGTGGAAGTGGCGATGCAGTGGAACGACAGCTACAACGAAAGCGTGCTCTGCTTCACGAACAACATCCCGCAGCGCGACGGCGGCACGCACTTGACGGGCCTGCGCGCGGCGATGACGCGCGTGATCAACAAGTACATCGCCGACAACGAAATCGCGAAGAAGGCCAAGGTCGAGACCTCGGGCGACGACATGCGCGAAGGCCTCTCGTGCGTGCTTTCGGTGAAGGTGCCGGAGCCGAAGTTCAGCTCGCAGACCAAGGACAAGCTGGTGTCGTCCGAAGTGCGCGCGCCGGTCGAGGACGTCGTGGCGAAGGCGCTCGAAGAGTTCCTGCTCGAAACGCCGAACGACGCGAAGACGATTTGCGGCAAGATCGTCGATGCCGCACGCGCACGCGACGCCGCGCGCAAGGCGCGCGAAATGACGCGCCGCAAGGGCGTGCTCGACGGCGTGGGCCTGCCGGGCAAGCTCGCGGATTGCCAGGAGAAGGATCCGGCGAAGTCGGAGATCTATATCGTCGAGGGCGACTCGGCGGGTGGCTCGGCCAAGCAGGGGCGTGACCGCAAGTTCCAGGCAATCCTGCCGCTGCGCGGCAAGGTGCTCAATGTCGAGAAGGCGCGCTACGACAAGCTGCTTTCGAGCGAGCAGATCGTCACGCTGATCACGGCGCTTGGCTGCGGCATCGGCAAGGACGACTACAACCTCGAGAAGCTGCGTTATCACCGCATCATCATCATGACCGACGCGGACGTGGACGGCGCGCACATCCGCACGCTGCTGCTCACGTTCTTCTATCGCCAGATGCCGGAGATGATCGAGCGCGGTTATGTGTATATCGCGCAGCCGCCGCTCTACAAGCTCAAGGCGGGCAAGGACGAGCGCTATCTGAAGGACGACTCGGATCTGAATGCGCACATGCTGCGCCTCGCGCTGCAGGGCTCGGAGCTCGTGCCGAACGAAGGCGCGACGCCGATCTCGGGCGACGCGCTCGGCGAGCTTGCGCGCTCGTACCAGCTCGCGCGCGGTGTGGTGGATCGCCTTTCGCGCCTGTACGACGAGCGCGCGCTCGAAGCGATCATGGACGGCGTGGCGATCGACCTGGCGAGCGAGGAGTCGACAGAGGCTTCGGCGCGTGCGCTCGAAGCGCAGCTGCGCGACGATCCGCTGAAGCCCGAGGTAAGCGTTCGCTCGATGTACGACCCGGTCCGCGAGCAGCGTTCGCTGCGAGTGGAGCGCCGCCATCACGGCAACGTGAAGGTCTCGGTCATCGACGAGGAGTTCCAGCTCACCGCCGACTATCAGCAGCTCGTGAACACGGCCAATACGTTCAAGGGCTTGATCGGCAAGAACGCCGTCATCAAGCGCGGCGAGCGCAGCATGGCGGTGAACGACTTCAAGAGCGCGATGAAGTGGCTGATCGCGGATGCCGAGCGCAACGTGTCTAAGCAGCGCTACAAGGGCCTTGGCGAGATGAACCCCGGGCAGCTCTGGGAAACGACGATGGATCCCGCTGTGCGGCGTTTGCTGCGCGTGCAGATCGAGGACGCGATTGCCGCCGATGGCATCTTCACGACGCTCATGGGCGATGATGTGGAGCCGCGTCGCGCGTTTATCGAGAGCAATGCGTTGCGGGCGGGGAATATTGACGTTTGATTGTTCTACGCTTTCGCCTGCGAAAGAGCGCCCCCCGGGGCGCTTTTTTTTCGCCATGAACAAAGGGAGTTGGCACCCCGCATCTATCCACAGGCCCCGGCGGATAACCCGAGGAAAAGCCCTGGAAATCACTGTGCATGAATCGGGGATAACTTCAGCG
>NZ_DATJWR010000433.1:0-13759 GCF_035501035.1 Paraburkholderia sp. | reverse complement strand
CCGGCGGCGCACGCGCGAGGCGGCGCCGCTGCATGAAACGCAGGAAGGAGCAGGTAAGACCAATGACTGGAATCCGCAATCTTTCGGCGCTCGCGCTTTGCGCGTCATTTGCAGCGTCGCTTGCCGGCACGGCCACGGTGGCGCACGCCGAGGATCTGCCGACGTTCAAGCTGGAAATGGCCGACGGCAAGCTCAACCCCGCGCGCATCGAAGTGCCGGCCGGCAAGCGCATCAAGATCGAGGTGCGCAATACGGGCAAGGGCGCGGCGGAGTTCGAGAGCGTGCAGTTGCGCAAGGAGAAGGTGCTGGCGCCGGGTGCGGACTCGTTCGTCGTGATCGCGCCGCTCGAAGCGGGCGAGTACAAGTTCTTCGACGATTTTCATCAGCAGGCGCAGGGCGTGATTGTCGCCAAATGAGCGTTGCCGGCTGATCGAGAGGATCGTCGTCGCGAAGCAAGGCCGCGGGCGCGTGGCGCCGGCAGCAGGAGGTGTTGAATGGGTCAGGTGATGTTCATCGTCTGGCGGGAGAGCGTCGAGGCGCTGCTCGTCGTCGGGATTCTCTATGCGTGGCTGAAGAACGGCGACGCGGATGCGCGGCACGGCCTGCCGTACCTGTGGGGCGGCGTGGCGCTCGGTATCCTTGCCGCCATCGGGCTCGGCGTGGCGCTGGTCGGCTTCACCGAGGTGCTCTCGGGCGACGCGCAGGATTACTTCCAGACCGGCATGGTGCTCGTTGCCTGCGTGCTGATCGTGCAGATGGTGCTGTGGATGAAGCAGCACGGGCGCACGCTCAAGCGCGAGATGGAAGCGTCGCTGGAACAGAGCACGCGCGACGCGAACTGGTGGGGCGTCACGGTGCTCGTCGCGCTCGCCATCGCGCGCGAAGGCAGCGAGACGGTGATCTTCCTCTACGGCCTCGGTTTCGGCCAGTCGGGTCATGTCGATGCGAGCCAGTACGTCGCCGTGCTGATCGGCCTCGCGCTCGCGTTCTTCACGTTCTACCTGCTGCAGCTTGGCGGCAAGGTGTTCTCGTGGCGGCACTTCTTCCGCGTCACCGAGATCATGCTGCTGTTCCTCGGCGCGGGCCTGTTCCAGACCGGCGTCGACAAGCTGATCGACAAGGAGATCCTGCCGACGCTGATCGACCGGCTGTGGAATTCGTCGGCGATCCTCGACGATTCGAGCACCTTCGGTTCGCTCGTCGCGACGCTCACGGGTTACCGCGCGCATCCGGCGCTCATGAACCTCGTTGCCTACGCCGCGTACTGGCTCGTGGTCTGGTTCCTCGTGCGGCGCGCCACCGGCCGCGCAGGCGCGCCCGCCAACAGGAAGGCAGCATGAGTCGTGCATCCGCCCGCCCTGCACAGGCGCCGGGTCGCCAGGGCAAGCTCGCGCAGGCGGGCCAGTGGATGCAACGTCACGGCGCGATGATCCGCGCCGTGCAGTGGGTCGTGGTCGCCGTCTACGTGTTCCTGATCCTCGTGCCGGCCGCGATGCCGCTGCCCGACGACACGGCGCACTTGTGGAACAACCTCACACTCGCCGCCCAGTTCGTGTTCTGGGGCATCTGGTGGCCGTTCGTGCTGCTTTCGATGGTGATGCTCGGCCGCGTGTGGTGCGGCGTGCTGTGCCCGGAAGGCGCGCTCACCGAGTTCGCGAGCCGGTTCGGGCGCGGCAAGGCGATTCCGCACTGGATGCGCTGGGGCGGCTGGCCCTTCGTGGCCTTCGGCCTCACCACGATCTACGGGCAGATGGTGAGCGTCTACCAGTACCCCAAGGCGGTGCTGCTGGTGCTGGGCGGCTCGACGCTCGGCGCGATGGTCATCGGCTTTCTGTACGGGCGCGAAAAGCGCGTCTGGTGCAAGTATCTGTGCCCCGTGAACGGGGTCTTTGCGCTTCTGGCGCGCCTCGCGCCGTTTCGCTACAAGGTCGACGAAGAGGCCTGGCGCAACTCCTATACGCACGGCGAGCATGGCGGCCAGCGCGTGATCCCGGTGAACTGCGCGCCGCTCGTGCCGCTGCGCAACATGAAGGGCGCCGCGCAGTGCCACATGTGCGGGCGCTGCAGCGGCCATCGCGACGCGATCGCGCTCTCGTGGCGCTCGCCCGCGCAGGAAGTGGTCGAACTCGGCGACGGCCAGGCGAGCGCCTGGGACACCGCGCTCATTCTCTACGGCCTGCTCGGCGTGGCGATCGGCGCGTTCCACTGGACCGGCTCGCCATGGTTCATCGGCGTCAAGCAGTGGCTCGCGGGCTGGCTCATCGACCGCGACATCACCTGGCCGCTCGACACCAATGCGCCGTGGTTCCTGCTCACGCATTACCCCGCGCAGAACGACGTGTTCTCGTGGCTCGACGGTGCGATGATCGTCGGCTACATCGTCGCGACGGGGCTTGCGTACGGTACGGCGCTGCTCGCGATCCTCGCAGGCTCGACGGCCGTGCTCGGGCGCTTCGAGATGCGCCGCCTGCATCACTTCGCGCAGTCGCTGATTCCGCTCGCCGGTGCGGGCGTGTTCCTCGGGCTTTCGGCCACGACGCTCTCGCTGCTGCGCGCCGAGCACGTGCCGCTCGATTGGGCTTCGGCAGTCCGCATCGCGATTCTCGCGATCACGAACCTGTGGAGCGCCTGGCTCGCGTGGCGCGTGACGGGGCGCTACAGCAAGCGCCTGTGGCAACGCGTGCTCGCGCTCGCGGGCTTCGCCATGGCGCTCGCCGTGGTGGACAGCGCTTGGTGGCTGATGTTCTGGGGCTGGGCGCACTGAGACGCACTGGGCGCCGGGACGCGCTACACGCTTCGTTCATCGTTCGGCGGCTCGTATACACGGCATACGTGGAATTGCGGCGGCGCTGCGCGAGCTTGAGTGATACTCTCGAAAACCGGGTTGGCACAGGTGCCCCCGGTTTTTTACTTTTCGGAGAGACGCATGCGAACGCGAGCAGTACTGACCGACGAAGACGTGACGAAGGTGGCCGACGCGGCCGTCGCACACGCCCGTGCGAACCAGTGGAACGTGACGATCGCGATCGTCGACGAGGGCGGGAATCTGCTGTATCTGCGCCGCCTCGACGGCGCTCCGCCCATCAGCAGCGAGATGGCGCCGGGCAAGGCGCGCACGGCCGCGCTCGGGCGCCGCGAGAGCCGGCTCTACGAAGAGGCGATCCGCCAGGGCCGCACGGCGTTCCTGAGCGCGCCGCTCACGGCAATGCTGGAGGGCGGGGTGCCGATCATCGTGAATGGCGACGTGATCGGCGCGGTGGGTGTCTCTGGCGTGAAGTCCGATCAGGATGCGAGCATCGCGCACGCGGGCATCAAGGCGCTCGGCCTGGAGTGAGCACGGCGGGGTTTCGCGCAGCAAAGACAAAGCCGCGGCCTGGTGCCGCGGCTTTTGTCTCGGGCGGCTCACGCTTCGCGTGCCGCCCGTATCACGTGTGAGAACAAAAAAAATGGCGTGGCTTGCTGCGACGGCTGGCTTGAAGGATGTCTGCACGAAGGGGTCTAGATCTCGCGTGCAAGCCGTCGTTGCTGGCTAATGCCCAACGCCTCCCGGTGGAGGCGGTCCCCACAATACCCGGTTGAAACCTATTTCGTCAGGATCAGCTTGCCGAGCCGCGTGGCCCGCAACTGATACGTTTCGCCGTTGTGCATGATGCTCACGTGGCTATGGCCCTGCAGCAGCGCAGCGCTATCCAGCGACCGCTCGCTGCCCGGCGCGGCGCCCGCAGTCACGGCGCTCTTGCGTGGCTGCGCCGCGGGTTTCGGCCGCGTGCCGGTCGTTGCCAAGCGGTCGCTTCGGCGCAAGCTCAGAGTGGATGTGCGGTTGAGTTCGGTCATGAACGGTGACGTCGTTGGCTCGATTCGATGGATTAACTATAAATGATAATCGTTCCCATTTGCAACTTTGGGAAATTCATCGAAATCGGCGGCCGATAGCCAGAATAGGGCGCGCGCCGCGTGGGACCAAAGCTGGCGTTCAAGCGCCAACTCTGGTCCCGGAGGGGCTCAGTGCACAGCGTTCGACAGGTTGCCGTCGCCCTGCACGAACTGGCGGATCAGGCGCACGGTGTCGATGTCCGACTCGCGGTACGCCGACTTCACGATCTCGGAGGTCCGGCGATCGTCCTCGGTGTCGGCGGTCGGCAGCGTCGTGCGGTACTCGAAGCGCAGGAAGAGCTGCAGCGGGTCGGGCTGCTCGATCGTCATCGTGAGCGAGCCGCCCACGTGTTCGGCCGTCGCGAGGATGTCGTAGCGCACGCTCTCTTTGGGCGTGAGCGTGACGCGGTCGCGCACCGTGGCGTGGCCGTAATGCAATTCGCGTTCGAGCGTGCTGTCCGTGCGCGAAAGGATCGTGCAGCTGTCGAGACCGATCACGAAGAGCTGCGGCTGCTCGGCGCGCAGCACGAGCCCTTCCCAGAGCTGCTCGCGCGTCATGGCAACGACCAGCGGGTTCAGCGGATCGTTGATCTGGATGAGGTGTTCGAAATTCAAGGGGGCGCCTTCCTCTGTGTCTATGTCCGTGCGCCGGCGCTCACGCGACGACGAGACCCGTGCGGATCGAGATCGTGTTCGTGAGGACCTTGTGGACCGGGCAGGCGTTGGCGATCTGCAGCAAGCGCTCGCGCTGCTCTTCGGTGAGCACGCCTTCGAGCGCAATCTGGCGATCGATCGTCGTGCCTTCGTTGCCGGTTTCCATCGAGAGCTTCACGCTTACGCCTTCGAGCGGCCAGTCCTTCCTCTGCGCGTACATCTTCAGCGTGATGGAGGTGCAGGCGCCGAGGCTCGAGAGCAGCAGCGAGAAGGGCGACGGCCCGCGGTCGCCGCCGCCGAGGGAGGCGGGTTCGTCGGCGAGCCAGGTATGGGTGCCGTCGTCGAACTGGACCTGGTAGTTCGTCGAGCCAATGTGTGCGGTGACTGCGGATTCGGCCATGCGCTCCTCGCGGGCGGGACGGTTAAAAGGGGACGGGCGCGCCTGCGGTGCGCGCCCCGGAACGCTTATTGTGACGGAAAGCGGGCCATCCTGTGACAGTCGGGCATCGAGTTGCGCGGGCGCGGCTAGTGCGTGATGCGCCCCATGCGACCGGCCTGATAATCGAGCACGGCCTGGCGGATCTCCTGCTCGGTGTTCATCACGAACGGGCCATAGCGCACGACCGGCTCGTTCAGCGGCACGCCGCCGATCAGCAGCACTTCGAGCGGCGCGCCCGCATCGGCTGCGGCGGCGAGCGTGACCGTGTCGCCGTCGCTCGCGAAGCTCACCATCTGCTGCGCTTCGATTGCCTGTGCGTCGGGCCCGTACAGGCCCGTGCCCGAGAGGCCGTAGGCGAACACGCGATACTCGCCCGGCACCGGCTGCTCGACGCGCGCGCCGGGCGCGATCGTGAAGTGCTGATAGAGAATGGGCGTGCGCGTCTCGATCGCGGCCTTCACCCCGAGCGCCTCGCCGGCGATCACCTTCACGCCCACCTTGCCGTCGTTCGAGCGCCCCACGGGAATCTGCGCCGCGGGCAGCTCCTGGTAGCGCGGCGCCATCATCTTGTCGCGCGCGGGCAGGTTCACCCATAGCTGCAAGCCGTGCATGCGTCCGCCCGTGCGCGTGAATTCGGGGTCGGGCATTTCGCTGTGTATTACGCCGGCACCCGCCGTCATCCATTGCACGTCGCCGGGGCCGAGTGTGCCCGAGTGGCCCGCCGAATCCTTGTGACCGGCGCGGCCATCGAGCATATAAGTGACGGTTTCGAACCCGCGATGCGGGTGATCGGGCGCGCCCTTGGCCTCGCCCGGCGCGTAATCCACCGGGCCCATTTCGTCGAGCAGCAGGAACGGATCGAAGTCCATCAGCTGGCGGGTGGGGAAGGGCCGATGAACGATGAATCCACCGCCCTCCGTGGTGCGAATCGCGGGATACACGCGTTCGATCTTGCGAGTCGTCATGGATGTCACCTCGAATTGTCGGAATTGCGTTATTTGTGGAACAAACCGCTATTATAGGTAGCCCATTTGGCCTGTTTTATGGCTCTGCCGCAATGGATTGTCCCAGCGCTGGAACGACGACATGAAAATCGATTCGCACAACCTGAACGACCTGATGTACTTCTCGCAGGTGATCGAGCATGGAGGTTTCTCCGCCGCCGAACGCGTGCTCGGCATCTCGAAATCGCGTCTGTCGCGGCGGGTGAGCGAGCTCGAGGCGTCGCTCGGCGTGCGGCTGCTGCAGCGGTCCACGCGCAAGCTTGCGCTTACCGAGGCGGGCGACCTCTTCTACCAGCATTGCCGCGCGATGCTCGCGGAGGCGCAGGCCGCGGTGAACGTCGTTCAGTCATTGCGCTCGTCACCGCGCGGCACCGTGCGCGTGAGCGTGCCCGTTACGCTTTCGCAAACCATCTTTTCGCAGATCATCCCCGAATTCATGCATCGCTACCCCGAGGTGCGGGTGGTGATGCGCGTGACGAACCGCGTGATCGACCTGTTCGAAGATTCCGTGGACATTGCGCTGCGCGTGCGCTCGGAGCCGCCGCAAAACGCCAATATCGTGGTGCGGCCGCTGTGGCGCACCGAGCAGATGCTGGTGGGCGCGCCGAGCCTGCTCGCGCAGAACGCGCCGCCGCTCACGCCCGCAGACCTCTCGCGCTTCGAGACGCTCGATACGCCCACGGGCGATGGCCGTCACGTGTTCCAGCTCATCGCGCCGGACGGCACGCGCCACGCGCACGAACATGAACCGCGGCTCATTACGGCGGACCTCACCACGATACGCGAGGCGGCTCTCGCGGGTCTCGGCATCGCGGCGATGCCGGAGATGATGTACGGCGCCGCGCTGCGCTCGGGCAAGCTTTCGCCGGTGATGCCGGGCTGGACGCTGCCGGTGCCTCAGCTCTATGCGGTGTTTCTTTCGCGTCAGGGCATGGTTCCGGCTGTGCGCGCCTTCGTCGATTACCTCGTGGAAGTGCTCGACGCGGACAAGAGCCTGCAGCAGGAGTGTCCGCTGAGGAGCGAGGTCGCAGCGCTTGCGGCCAGCGACGACACGCAGCGCAAAGCGAGCGCACTGCCGCGCACTACATCCACGAGCAAGATCGAAACCGCGTGAAGCTTTGCGAACATGCACGCGTGCGCGCTTGTATGAAGCTTGTTCATTAAGTGCTGCACTCGTGCGTTTTGCGCGGTGACGTGTGCATGCCGTTTGTTTTTAGGCATTCAAGCACCGCAGGCCATCGCTACTTTCAATGGCCCAACTCTTGATGGCCCGCAGCGAGAGGAATATATTGAAGTACCTCTCGCCAAGCACCGGTCTTGAGCGGGAATTGATGGCCGCTATCATAGTGGGCCTTCAGGGCCGAGCGCAGTCCGTGTTGCCCACGGCAGTCGCATGTGCCGGTGCGAACCGATCGATTGTCGGGGAGTGCCGCCACCGCCCGAATGCGCCGCGTGCGCACGAAAAAAGGCCTTCATCTGACGATGAAGGCCTTTTACTTTGTGCGGCGCGTTCGTGTCTCGTACGCGCTGCGTGAGGCGATCAGCGGTGCGCCGGATCGGTGACGAAGCCGAGCTTCGTGAGGCCGCCGCTTTGCGCCGCGGACATCACCTGTGCGACCCGTTCGTATTGGACCTTGCGGTCCGCGTTCAGATGCAGCTCCGGCTGCGGCGTGGTTTGCGCGGCCGCCGCGATCTTCTGGTTGAGCGCAGCGTCGTCGACCTTCGTGCCGTCCCACAGCACGGTGCCGTCCGCCTCGATCGATACGTTGATCTGCGCGGGCTTCGTGTCTTCCTTCTGGCTGCTCGCGTGCGGCAGGTCGATCTTCACGGCATGACGGATCACGGGAATCGTCACCATGAAAACGATCAGGAGTACCAACATGACGTCGACGAGCGGCGTCATGTTGATTTCGTTCATCAGGCCATCGTCTTCGTCGCTGGCAAAAGGGCTCATCGCCATGATGCTTGCCTCCGCTCGTTAGTGGCTGCGCGCGGCGACACGCAGGTTGCCCGTGCTGCCGTCCTTCGCCGCGCCACGCGAGGACGAGGTGAGGCGCGCGCCCGTCACGAAGAAAGCGTGCAGGCCGTGCGCGAAGCGATTGAGCTTCGTGACGATCGACTTGTTGGCGCGCGTGAGCGCGTTGTACCCGAGCACGGCCGGAATCGCGACGAAGAGGCCGAACGCGGTCATGATGAGCGCTTCGCCAACGGGGCCGGCCACGGCGTCGATCGAGGTCTGGCCCGTTGCGCCAATCGTAAGCAGTGCGTGATAAATGCCCCACACCGTGCCGAACAGGCCGACGAATGGCGCCGTGCTGCCGATCGAGGCGAGGACGGCGAGGCCGCTTTGCATCTTCGCGACCGAGTCGTCCATCGTGTCCTTCAGGCAGCGCGTGACCCAGTCGGATACGTCCATGCGGTCGTGCAGATGCGGCTGCGTCTGGTGATGGTGGTCGGCGGCTTCCTGGCCCGAGAGTGCGAGCGCGAGGAACGGGTTGTCTTCGCGCGTGCCGCGGCCGAGCTTCTTCACGCCGTCGGCGAGATCGTCCGAATGCCAGAACTGCTGTTCGGCGTTCTTCGTGAGGCGCTTGAGGCGCGCGACGTTCCAGCCCTTCACGACGATCACGCACCACGAGAGCACCGACATGATCAACAGCGCGAGCGCGATGCTGCGCGTCACGAAATCCCCTTGCGCCCAGACGTGGGCGATACCGTAGTTCTGCATTCTCAATCCTCGTTATTCAATTCATGAAGTCGGTGTGGCTTCGGCCGTTCAATCGTGCAGGCTGAAGTCGAAAGGCTGCGTGTACGCCGCGCGCACGGGCTCGCCGTTCTCGAGATACGGCTTGCACGAGCTGTCGCGCATCGCGCCGAGCGCGGCATCGTCGAGGCGGCCGTAGCCGCTACTCTTCTTCAGCTCGATGTTCTCGATCTTGCCCGTGAGACCCACGACGAAATGCACATAGGCCACGCCCGTTTCGCCGCGGCGGCGCGAGAGCGTCGGGTAGTCGGGCTGCGCGATGCGGCAGTCGAGGTGCGAGACGTTCTTCGGCGCCGAAAGCGCCATGGTCGCCTTGGCGTCGGCGGGCGCGGCCGCCTGCTGCGCGGGCGCGGGCGGTATCGGAGCCGGCGGCGTGGGGGCGGCGTCCGCCGGTGTGTCGATCGTGTGCTGCGAGGGCGCGTCGGCCACGGGCAGCGGAGCCGGCGTGGGCTTCGTCTGAGCCTTCGGCTTTTCGTGCGCCACGTGCAGGACGGGCTTGGGCGCGGGCACCGGCGGCGTGGGCGTGGACTGGATGGCGGCCGGCGCGGCGACGGGCGCGGGCTTGATGAGCTCGGCCGTGATCGTCTGCGACTGGAGCGCGAGCGGCGTCACGGGATCGCGCTTCATCAGCGCGACGCCGATCAGCGCGGCGTGCAGCGCGAGAACGATCGCGCTCGCGGCGACGACACGGCGATTCAGGCGGACTGCGAAAAACGGCAGCGTGCCAGCGGTGGTTTGGGATGCCTGCATGTTAGCGGGGCTGCCATGCGGACGACGTCGCGCCGGCGGTCCGGCGCGGCGTGTCGGGCAGCTTTATTTGCGAAAGATGAACAGCGAGATGCACAACGTTGTAACGAAACCGATCAGCAATTCCATCTCGACCTCCTTTGAGGGTTACGAGCGGTAGCTGGCTGGTCGCGAGACGGGCTTGCTGGCGGCGGCGGCAGGGTGTCCGCGGCGCCCCGTGGTGCGGGCGGGCGGGTGGGCGCGCATCGATGGCGGGATGCGCGCCGCGAATTCAGGCGGCTTTACGCTCGTAAAACGTGAGCGGGACGGCTTGCGGGACCACGGTGGTGTGCGCGGGTTGCGTCACGCCGCAACGGCTCGCGCAGACACCGCTTTGCGCCATCACGTCGCGAACGGATTCCTCGCACTTGCCGCAGCAGGTCGCGACGCCGAGTTCGAACTGAAGCTCGTCGAAGGAGTCCATCCCTTCCGCGATGGAGGCACGGATCGTTCGGTCGGAGACGGACTTGCAAACGCAGACAATCATGATGGACCGCAATAGAGAGAGTTAATGGGAATTATTATCATTATGTTTGATGAGTTTGGCAAGCAGCCAGACGGAATTTTTGTAACAAAACCGGGCAGTTAGCAGGGCTTTTGCTTCGAATCAGGGGACAGACGGGGGAGATGCCGGCTACCGCGGAGGCGTTTGGCGGGCTGCAAAGCGGCCGCCGAGCCGGGTGCCGAGACAGAGGATCCGGCAAGCAGTGCAAAGGCCACAGTGGCCTGTCTGTGGCTTCTGCGGCGCTCGCGGCGACGCTGGCGACAACGCGCAAGGAGAGGGGCGCAGGCGAGAAAACGGGGTTGAGACGTAAGTGCAGACGCGAGACGCAAAAGCCGCGAGCGAATCACGCCCCTGCGACGTGTCGCCGCGTCAGGCCGCGTCCGCCTCGAGTTCGCGCGTGCGCCGCGAGGGGATGGCCACGCGTTCGACCTTTGCGTCGAGACCAAGTAGCGCGGCGGCCAGCTCGCGCAGATGCGCGCCGTCGCTCGTCGAGCAGAAGCGGATGGCGTCGGCATTGCAACCGGCATCCGCGCCGCCCGCACGCCGCCCGTGCTGGTCGAGCACGCGCTCGAGCTGCCGCGCGATGGCGACGCTCGTATCGATGAGCGTCATGCGTTCGCCGACGATCGTCCGGATCGCGGCGTCGAGAAAGGGGTAATGCGTGCAGCCGAGCACGAGCGTATCGGCGCCGGCTTCGAGCATGGGCTCCACGTACGCGCGCAGCAGCGCAATGAGCTCGGGCGAACTCACGTCGCAGCGCTCCACGGCCTCCACGAGGCCGTGACCCGGCTGGCACAGCACGCGCAAGTCGGCCGCATGGCGCTCCACGAGCGCCTGAAAGCGCGTGCTGCGCAGCGTCACCTGGGTGGCGAGCACGCCGGCCACGCGCGTTTTCGAAGCGATGGCCGCCGGCTTGATCCCCGGTTCGACCCCCACGAGCGGGATGGGCAGGCGCTCGCGCACGAGCGCGATGGACTGCGCCGTGGCCGTGTTGCAGGCCACCACCAGCGCCTTCGCCCCCTGCGCGACGAGCCATTCGCCGATCGCGAGCGTGCGGTCGGCGATGAAGTCGTCGTCGCGCTGTCCGTAGGGCGCGTAGCGCGAGTCGGCGACATAGACGAGCCGCTCGGCGGGCAATTGCGCGCGCACGGCGCGCAGCACCGAGAGGCCACCGAGTCCCGAGTCGAAGATGCCGACGGGCGCGGCGCTGGAAATTGCCGGTTGGTTCAAGGGGATGGGCGCAAGAGTGAACGGGCGCATCCGCAAGGCGGACGGATGCGCCGTCGCGCGAGGCGTGCGATCAGGATTCTACCGAACCCATTGCCGACTGCTGGTAATTCTGGATGCCGACCTTGTCGATCAGGTCGAGCTGCGTTTCGAGCCAGTCGATGTGGTCTTCGGTGTCGTCGAGAATCTTCACGAAGATTTCGCGCGAGACGAAGTCGCGCACCGATTCGCAATAAACGATGGCTTCCTTGCAGGTGGACTGCGAAACCTGCTCGAGCTTCAGGTCGCACTCGATAATTTCCTTCGTTTCCTCGCCGATCAGCAGCTTGTGCAGATCCTGCAGGTTCGGCAGGCCGTCGAGCATGAAAATGCGCTCGATGAGCAGGTCGGCATGCTTCATTTCGTCGATCGATTCGTCGTACTCATGCTTGCCGAGTTTCTCGAGGCCCCAGTGCTTGTACATGCGGGCATGCAGAAAATACTGATTGATGGCCGTGAGTTCGTTCTTGAGCTGCGCGTTCAGATACTCGATGACCTTCTTGTCGCCTTGCATGATCTTTCCTTTCTTGGTGTGGCGGGGACAGGTTTCCAACAATAAACGCTCATTCTGCAAAAGCCAAGGCCGGATCCGCGGTGAATCGCGGCATATGTCGGCACTTTGCAATGGGCTGAGAATTCGTCTCAGTACGTTTCGCGTTACCGAATAAAAAACCGGGGCACGAGGCCCCGGTCTTGCATCGGCTGAGCCAATCGGCTGCGTTCACCGGCAGCCGATCGACAGTCGTCATGCACGCATCAAGCCGTGGCGACCGGAATCTTGCCGATCTTTGCCTGCCATTCGGCGGGGCCGGTCTTGTGCACCGACGTGCCCGACGAATCGACGGCAACCGTCACGGGCATGTCCTGCACGTCGAACTCGTAAATGGCTTCCATGCCGAGGTCTTCGAATGCGAGGACCTTCGAGCCGCGGATCGCCTTCGAGACGAGGTAGGCCGCGCCGCCGACCGCCATCAGGTAGGCGGCCTTGTGCTTCTTGATCGCCTCGATGGCGACGGGGCCGCGCTCTGCCTTGCCGACCATCGAGATGAGGCCCGTTTGCGCGAGCATCATTTCCGTGAACTTGTCCATGCGCGTGGCGGTGGTGGGGCCCGCCGGGCCGACCACTTCGTCGCGCACCGGATCGACCGGACCGACGTAATAAATCACGCGGTTCTTGAAGTCCACGGGCAGCTGTTCGCCCTTGGCAATCATGTCGGCGATGCGCTTGTGCGCCGCATCGCGGCCCGTGAGCATCTTGCCCGAGAGCAGCAGCGTCTGGCCCGGCTTCCACGAAGCGACTTCTTCCGGCGTGAGCGTGTTCAGGTCGACGCGCTTGCTCGTTTCCGTGTTCGGTTCCCAGTTCACCTTCGGCCAGGCGTCGAGCGAGGGCGCTTCGAGCTTCGCTGCGCCCGAGCCGTCGAGCACGAAGTGCGCGTGGCGCGTGGCGGCGCAGTTCGGGATCATCGCGACCGGCTTCGACGCGGCGTGCGTGGGCGCGGCCATGATCTTCACGTCGAGCACGGTGGCGAGACCGCCCAGGCCCTGCGCGCCGATGCCGAGCGCGTTGACCTTCTCATGCAGCTCGACGCGCAGCTCTTCGATCCAGTCCTTCGGACCGCGCTTGATGATCTCCTGGATGTCGATGGATTCCATCAGCGATTCCTTCGCCATCAGCATCGCCTTCTCAGCGGTGCCGCCGATGCCGATGCCGAGCATGCCCGGCGGGCACCAGCCCGCGCCCATCGTCGGCACGGTCTTGAGCACCCAGTCGACGATCGAATCCGACGGGTTCAGCATCACGAACTTCGACTTGTTCTCCGAGCCGCCGCCCTTGGCCGCGACCTGCACGTCCACCTTGTCGCCCGGCACGATCTCGTAGTGGATCACGGCCGGCGTGTTGTCCTTCGTGTTCTTGCGGCCGCCTTCGGGCGGGCTCACGATCGAGGCGCGCAGCACGTTGTCCGGGTTCAGGTAACCGCGGCGCACGCCTTCGTTGATCATGTCGGTGACGCTCATCGTTGCACCGTCCCAGCGCACGTCCATGCCGACCTTCACGAAGATCGTGACGATGCCGGTGTCCTGGCAGATCGGGCGGCGGCCTTCGGCGCACATGCGGCTGTTCGTGAGGATCTGCGCGATCGCGTCCTTCGCGGCCGGGCTCTCTTCGAGCTCGTACGCGCGGCCGAGCGCTTCGATGTAGTCCTGCGGATGGTAGTAGCTGATGTATTGCAGCGAATCCGCGATGCTCTGGATCAGGTCTTCCTGTTTGATGACGGTCATGGCTAGCTTCTGTGGGGACGGGTGTTTTGAATCATGTAGTGCGCTGGCTGCCGCGGTCAGTCGGACGCGGTGCGCTCAGGGGCGACGTCGCGCACCGGATGGCGCGCGGCGAGCTCCTGGTAATGCTCGGGGTGCGTGTGCGTGGTGAGGCGGTCGATGCATGCCATCACGAGCGCGGACACGAGGAACGC
>NZ_DATJWR010000432.1:0-3157 GCF_035501035.1 Paraburkholderia sp. | reverse complement strand
GATCCATTTCGACATTCACGGCGAGATCGATCCGAACGATCCCGAGCACGGCGAGTTGGTGATCGTCCGGCGCGGCGCGTGGGCGCAGGCGTACCGCATCGACGCGCGCGGCCAGTGGCTGCGCCAGTTCGAAGTCGATCTCAACGGGAAGTTCTTCCGGCAGGCGCCGCACAGCTGAGCGCGGTCGCCAGGCGAGGCCAGCGCGGCGGCGCTTGCACCGCCGGCCTTGCGCGCGATGCTCAGGAGAGCACGAGCCGCACGCCCACGAGCGTGAGCGTTGCGGCGAGCAGGACGCGCAGCAGCCGTTCGGGCGCGCGCGAAGAGAGCAGGCTGCCGATCGCGATGCCGGGCAGCGAGCCGCACAGCAGCGAGAGCAGCATGTGCCAGTCGATCGAGCCGAGCAGCCAGTGGCCGGCGCCGGCGAGCAGCGTGAGCGGCACCGCATGGGCGACATCGGAGCCGACGATGCGTACCGTGGGCAGCGCCGGGTAGAGCAGCAACAGCACGGTCACGCCGATGGCGCCCGCACCCACCGAGGTGAGCGAGACGAGCGCGCCGACCACGGCGCCCGTGAGGATCGTCAGGAACAGCGTGCGAGCCTCGCCCGGCTCGTGACGGTGGCGTGAGGCGAACGCGGCGAGCTGCGGCCGGAAGATCAGCGCAGTGGCCGTGATGAGGAGCGCCACGCCGAGCACCGCCTGGATCAGATGCCCCGCGCGCGGCGTGTCCATGCCGTAGCGATGCAGCAGGATCAGCGTGATCGTCGCAGTGGGCACGCTGCCGGCCGCGAGGCGCAGCGTCACGCGCCAGTCCACCGAACCCTTCAGGCCGTGCACGAGCGTGCCCGCCGACTTGGTCGCGGCCGCATAGAGCAGATCGGTGCCGACCGCCGTGGCGGGGTGCACGCCGAACAGCAGGACGAGGATCGGCGTCATCAGCGAGCCGCCACCCACGCCGGTCAAGCCGACCAGAAAGCCGACGCCCAGGCCGGACAGCGAATACAGCAGATCGATATGGGGTAAGGACATCGCGCGCGAGGAGGCCGGGTGAGGGGCTTCGCCGTTGTGCCTGCGGCGTGGTCACAGCGCGCGCCGTAAGCGGCACGTCAGGCTGGACAACGGCAAGAGCTGGCGGCGAAAATCCGCTATTGTCGCAAAACCGGCGGCTCGGCGCTGGGTGGAGCGAAATTCGGCGCATTTCGGCACATGCCGGTTGCCTTTCGAATGCCTTCGCAGCGGGCGCGAGCAGCAAGCGGGCCGGAAGCGGGCCGCACGGGCGTGGTCGGCGCGGCGGCCGCGCGCCGCATAAAAAACACAACCTGACATGAATCCCGGCATCCTCTACGCATTCGCTGCCTTCGTCCTCTGGGGGCTCTTCCCCGTCTACTTCAAGACACTGCACCAGATTCCCGCGCTCGAGATGCTCGCGCACCGCATGGCGTGGTCGCTCGTCTTCGTGGTCGCCGTGCTCGTCGTGCGCCGCCACTGGCGCTGGCTCGGGCCCACGCTGCGCGATCGTCGCCTGCTCGTGCGTTTCGTCGCCAGCGCCGTGCTGCTCTCGGCCAACTGGGGCATCTATATCTGGGCCGTCAATGCCGGCCATATCGTCGAAGCGAGTCTCGGCTACTTCATCAATCCGCTCATCAACGTGCTGTTCGGCTATGCGTTCCTGCGCGAGCGGCTGCGCGCGCTGCAGTGGGCGGCAGTGGCGCTCGCCGCCGCGGGTGTGGCGTGGCTCACCTGGCAAAACGGCGCGCCGCCCTGGGTGAGCCTCGCGCTCGCCGCGACCTTCGGCGGCTACGGCCTCTTGCGCAAGACCGCCCAGCTCGGCGCGCTCGAAGGGCTCGCGCTCGAAACCGTCCTGTTGTTCCCCGTCGCGATCGTCTATCTGACGATCGTGGGCCTCGCGGGCGAAAGCCACTTCACGCACGCGTCGCGCGCGCTGCAACTGCTGCTCGCGGCCTCCGGCCCGATCACGGCGATTCCGTTGCTGCTGTTCGGCGCGGCGGCGCGGCGCATTCCGCTCTCGATGCTGGGCCTCATCCAGTACGTCACGCCCACCCTGCAGCTCATCACCGGCGTGTTCATCTATGGCGAGCCGTTCGGCGCGGTGCGCGCGATCGGCTACGGCGCGATCTGGGTCGCGCTCGCCCTGTACTCGCTCGAAGGCGTGCGCAGCCTCATCGCCGCACGCGAGCGCGGCGCGGCCTGAACGGTTGCGCCGACGGCGGATCCCGGTTTGCGAGGGCGGGGTGTAGTCGGGTGCGGTCGGGTGCAGTCGGGTGTAGTCAGGCGCAGTCGGCCATTGGCCGATGCGTCGACGGCGCGGTACGATGCAGCATGTCTCGCGGCACGAAGCACATGCGCGAAGCGCCTTTACCCGCAGCCAACCCGTGGAGTGTCACGCGCATGAGTATCGAAGCCCTCCGCCGGTTCGAGGAAGAATTCGCACCGCGTATCGCGGCGAAGCTGGCGAGCCAGTTCGGCCCTTCCGTGCACGTCGACGTCGTGCCGCACGAAGGACGAGGCCATCCCACGCGCGTACGGCTGCGCGGCCTCGCGAACGAGCATCGGCATCACTACGCGTACCCGCTGAATGTCTCGCTTACCTGGGACGTCGACGAAATCGAAAGCCTGATGGAGCCGGGCGGCGAAGCGCGTTTCGCGCATTACCTCGAAGCTACGGTGTGCAAGATGTCGTCCTGGGAGTCGGCGCGCCCCGTCGACTTCTCGACGCGCACTCAGGGGGAGCCGGAGGTGCTGATCGGCGGCCTCGACTTCGAGGGCTGAGCGCGGGAACGCGCGAGCCACAAGGCGATCAGGCAGGTGGTCCGGCGGACGTCGACCCTTTCGGCTGCCCCGCCAGTCAGTGCAGTTGTATGCCTGGGCATGATAGTGGTGGCTGTTGGTGGAATCATCGACGGCGCGCTATATGGTCTCTTCCCACTATATGCCGGTGCGCGTGGACTGAGCGGCACACAGGCAACCCTGCTGCTGTCATGCCTCGGCCTGGGCGGGATGGCGCTGCAATTTCCGGTCGGCTGGACGGCTGACCGCGCCGGTTTGGTATTCACGGTGATTATGTACGCGATGACGAGCACGCTGGCACTCGTCACCTTCGCGCTCGCCACGCCCATGATGTGGTTGTTTCCGGCGAG
>NZ_DATJWR010000431.1:0-6869 GCF_035501035.1 Paraburkholderia sp. | reverse complement strand
TGCGCCCAACAAATTCACCGTGCAGGGCAGCCATGATGCACTGGTGCAACTCTCCGGTACGCTCCGTTCGCTGGCGGTTTCCCTCTACAAGATCGCCAATGATATTCGCCTGATGTCATGCGGTCCGCGCGCGGGATACGCCGAGCTCATTCTCCCTGAAAACGAGCCCGGTTCATCCATCATGCCAGGCAAGGTCAATCCGACCCAGGTCGAGGCGCTCACGATGCTCGCCGTGCAGGTTATGGCGAACGACGTCGCAATCGGTTTTGGCGGCGCTGGCGGCTATCTCGAGATGAACGTCTACAAGCCGCTCATTATCTTCAATCTGATGCAGTCGATCACGCTGATAGCTGACGGCTGCACGAACTTCCGGCGCTTCCTGGTGGAAGGCACGAGGCCGAACCTGAAGAGGATCAAGGAGGATGTCGACCGCTCGCTGATGCTGGTGACGGCGCTGGTCCCGGTTATCGGTTACGACCGCGCTTCGGCCATCGCGCACCACGCGATGCATCACGATCTGACCTTGAAGACGGCTGCGCTCGAACTCGGCTTCGTCGATGAAGAGACTTTCAACCGCGTCGTGGATCCGGCCAAGATGGTTCGGCCATACGTCGCCAAGGCATGTTGACAATGCGATTGTGCAGGCCGGCAGCGTATCGGACTCGTGCCGCATGGCGAGTCCCTCGCTGCGGCCGTGGCACGCCAGCATCATTCAATCCTTATTGTAGAAAAACCCATGTCTCAGCCGGTTCAGATTGTCATCGCGGGCGGCGGCATCGCAGGGATTCTGCTTGCGACCAGACTTGGCGACCAGTTGGGTCGTAGCGGGCGTGCCGCTGTCACGCTGATCGACAGCAGCCAGACGCACATCTGGAAGCCGATGCTCCACACGATTGCCGCGGGCACGCGGGACGTTCAACAGCAGCAGGTTGTCTATCTCGCGCACGCACGCGAACATGGATTTACCTATTTGCCTGGCGAAGTGCGAGGGCTGGACCGCGAGCTTCGCCGCGTCGAACTCGGCGAGATCCGCACGCCGGAGGGCGAGGTCATTATTGGGCCTCGTACCGTCGATTACGACGTGCTGGTGATGTCACTCGGCAGCCGGGCGAATGACTTCGGCATGCCGGGCGTGAAGGCGAATTGTCATTTCATCGACAGCCAGCAGCAGGCGGAAAACTTCAACCGCGTACTGCGTAACCACGTCCTTCGGAGTGTCGCGAGGGACGAAGCGCTGCGCGTGGCGGTGGTCGGCGCGGGTGCTACGGGCGTCGAGTTGTCGGCGGAGCTGAGCCGCCTGCTGGAGATTGCATCGCGTTATGGCGATCCATCCATGCGCAGCCGGCTGTCCCTGACGCTGCTCGAAGGCGGTCCGCGCGTGCTGCCGGCTTTCCCGCCGCAGATTTCCGATTCGAGCCAGCAGCAGCTCGAACGTATCGGCTTTCGCGTGATGACCTCGACGCAAGTCACGTCGGCCGATGCCAATGGCTTTCGTCACAACGATTCGTTTGTCGAGGCGGACCTGATGGTCTGGGCTGCGGGCATCAAGGCGGCAGACTTCGTGAGCAACCTCGCGGGACTGGAGACGAATCGTTCGAACCAACTGATCGTCGACACGACGTTGCAGACGACGCGCGACGACCATGTATTCGCCATAGGTGATTGCGCGAGCCTCACGCCCGAAGGCCATGAACGTCCGCTGCCCCCGACCGCGCAGGTCGCGACGCAACAGGCGGAGCACCTCGCGCGTCATTTGCCGCGCTGGCTGGAAGGAAAGCCGCTGCCGGAGTTTGTGTTTCGCGACTTCGGTTCGCTGGTGACGTTGAGCGACTACAACGCGTTTGGCACGGTGGGGCGCTTCGGCCTCTTCAAGGGCGGCATCATCCGCGGACGCGCGGCACATCTGGGGCACGCGTGGCTTTATCGCAGGCACCAGAAGGCGTTACACGGCGTCAGCAAAGCAACGTTGCTATGGACCGCGGAGCAGATCAACGGTCTGGTACGGCCGAAAGTTCGCCTTACTTGAGCCGATAAGGGTCATCGTGCGAGACGAGTCGCAGCGGACAACACCACGCCGCGACGCATCTCGCCGTTCCCCGCGCTTCTGTCCCGCTTCTGTCCGGTTGTGCCCTTCATTGACGCCCCACAGTAGTCCTGTACCACGATAGACGACCCGGTCGCACAGGCCGGTCGATCGTCTCATCCAACATTTCTTCGCACCGGCAGCCATGCGCCTGCATGGCACGCGGTCCCGATCCTGTCAGGAAAAAGAGCGGCGATCAGCCCGTCGGCTCGGCGCCGCGCGCACGAGCGACGCGCGTCGCACAGGAGGCGGCGAAATGACACAGAGGCGCAGGCGCCGCGGGACGGCGTTATTCACTGAAAGATATTGATATCCATACAGTCGATATATTGGAATGTGGCATGCGAAGAACCATACTCGTCTCGTTATCCCGAGCGGTGATGGCACCCGCCCGATGAGTCCCACTACTACCTGTTGAGCGGAGCGCTTTTACGGTGCGCTCAACATCGATCTGTCCGGTGATTGACATGAATGTCGAAGCTCTGAATCTCGCGCGTGGCCAGTTTGCGATGACCGCAATCTTCCATATCCTGTGGCCTATCCTGACAATCAGCCTGTCGGCCTTTCTCCTGGTTGTTGAGGTATTGTGGGTTAAAACGAGTGACCTGGTCTGGTACCGGCATGCGCGTTTCTGGAGCAAGCTGCTGGTGCTCAACTTCGCTGTCGGCGTCGTCAGCGGCATTCCGATGGAGTTCCAGTTTGGTACCAACTGGGGCCAGTTTTCGCGGTACACCGGGCAGTTCTTTGGCAACATCCTCGGCTTTGAAGGCGCAATGGCCTTCATGCTCGAAGCCGGCTTCGTCGGCATCATGATGCTCGGCTGGCAACGGGTCCCGAAGGGCGTTCACCTGTTCGCCACTGCAATGGTTGCGCTCGGTTCGACGTTATCCGCGTTCTGGATCATGGTCGCCAACTCCTGGCTGCAAACGCCGGCGGGTGTGGCGGTAGTCGATGGAAAGCTCGTTGTCACCGACTATCTGAAGGCGATCTTCAACCCCGATATGGTGTGGGGCGTGTCGCACATGTGGTTCGCCGCGCTGGAGACGGGTTTCGTTGTCGTGGCCGGCATTTCCGCTTACTACCTGTTGAAGCGTCGAAATCCGGAGTTCTTCGTTCGCTCGTTCAAGGTGGCTTTGGTGGTGCTCGCCATCGTCGCACCCGTACAGATCTGGCTGGGTGACTCGAGCGGCGTCGACGTGTTCAGGACGCAACCCGCGAAGGGTGCCGCGCTCGAAGGCCACTGGCAAACGAATGCGCCGGGCACGGGCGCAAGCTGGTCGCTCCTCGCATGGCCCGACGCGGCGAAGCAGGGCAATGACTGGTCGCTCGAAGTGCCGGGCCTGTTGAGCGTTCTCGGTACGCACAGTCTCCACGGCCAGGTGAAGGGGCTTAAGGACATACCCGTTGCCGACCAGCCGCCGATGCTCCCGCTTCTCTACTACGCATTCCGCTTGATGGCAGGCATCGGTTTCCTGTTCATGGTGCTGGCGTTCTGGACCGTCTATGCGTTACGGAAGGCGCGCGGCTGCGTCGATGCACTACTTGCGCAACGCAGACTGCTTCTCGCGTGGGTTCTGGCCATTCCGTTGCCATATGTCGCGGTGGAATGCGGATGGATCGTGCGCGAGGTGGGGCGCCAGCCGTGGGTTGTGTATGGGCTGCTGCGCACGGGGAACGCTGCGTCGGCAATCTCTTCAGCGGCAATCACCGGCAGCATGGTGATGTTCACAGTCTTCTACGTGATCCTGCTTGTGTCATTCTTTCACTACGCGCGCCGCTGGCTCCGGAACGGTCCGGATCTCACGCTGACGCCGGCGCCCGAATCCACGGAGCGTGCGAGTTTGCACGCCATCGACTACTAAACGCACACACGCTTTTTCGTTTCGTCAGATCAAGAGGCAACACAATGATTCCCTCATCTACCCAGGACCTTCTGAACCATGCGTGGTTTGGCCTGATCGGCCTGATGCTCGTGCTGTACGTGGTCACCGACGGCTTCGACCTCGGCGTCGGCATGCTCACACTGCTCCGTGACCGTGACAGCGACCGCGACCTGATGATTCAATCCATCGGCCATGTATGGGATGCCAACGAGACCTGGCTCGTCGCGCTGGGTGGCGCGCTCTTCGGCGCGTTCCCCGACGCCTACGCCATGATCCTCTCGGACCTGTATGGGCCTGTGATGGTGCTCATCGCGAGCTTCATCATGCGCGGCGCGGCCATCGAGTTTCGCCATTCTGCGCATACCAGCAAGACATTGTGGGACCGGGTCTTCGGTCTCGGCAGTCTGCTCGCGGCCATCAGCCAGGGCGTCGTGCTCGGAAAGGTACTGACGGGTTTCGTGCCAGGCGGCCATAGTCTCGCATTCGTCATAGTCACAGCCATCGGCGTGGTTTCAGGTTATTGCCTGCTCGGGGCTACCTGGCTCGTCAAGAAGACGACAGGCGAGATCGAAAGCGCCGCGCGTCGCTACTCGACCTTTGCAGTATTCACGACCGTCATCGCCGCCGTGCTGGTTTCGTTCGCCACAGTGAAATTCAGCCCCGTGGGCATCACACGCTGGCAGGATCATGGCGTATTTGATGTGCTGATCGCGCTCGCGGTCTTCGCTGCACTCGCATTTGCCTATGTGCTCTATTCGGTTCGCATGCGCGGAGAACATGGGCCTTTCGTGGGCTCAACAATTCTCTTCGTCGTGTCCTTCGTGGGTCTCGCTATCAGCCTGTTTCCGTACATCGTGCCGGGTCAGCTGACGGTGGTGGGGGCCGCCTCCGATAGCCCGACGCTGATCTTCATGCTCTTCGGTATCGGCACTGTATTCCCGATCATGATCGCGTACAACCTGTACCAGTATTACCTGTTTCGCGGCAAGGTCGTCGCTGTCAAGCACTGACGACCGCCCGCCAACATGATGCCTGTACAAACAGTCCAGATGGATGTTCTTTCTTCAACTGGCGATCGTGACCCGGACAGAACTTCATACGCATCTTCATCTCTTTCACTGAACAACTACAACCTGGCTCATGAGCATGTTCAAAATCTCCGAAGTGACACCTGGCTCACACGTTACGCTTCACTACCGGCTTTCGCTAGCCAATGGCGGCGAAGTCATGAACACCTTTACCAATCAGCCAGCCACGCTGCTGCTGGGCGCCGGTCAATTGGCGCCGCCGCTGGAAGACATTTTGCTGGGATTGAAGGTTGGCGACCATTCGACGTTCCAGCTTGCGCCAGGGCAAGCATTCGGACCGCGCAATCCCGATCTGATCCAGCGCGTGTCGCTTGCTACGCTGCGCGAACATAGCATGCTCGGCGAGCACTTTTCTCCGGGCGATCTTATCGAATTCAACGCACCGCGGGGCGGACGGTATGCAGGCGTGCTGAAGGCGGTCGGCGAAACCTCCGCGCTGTTCGATTTCAATCACCCCCTCGCGGGTGAGGCGCTGGCGTTCGAAGTGCAAATCATCGGGATCCTGCAGGCGTGAGCGCACTGTACTAGCGCCGCCGGATACTGCTCTCAGTATCGTTCTATAAACGAAAGGCTTCTGCGCAGTGTTTTTCCCTTGCTCCCGTTTTCCGAGATATCCGAACCCATGACTACTTTCCCCACCCTTGACACATGGCTCGCGCACCTCGAAGCCGTGCAACTGGTCGGCCTCGAAATGGATTTAGCCCGCGTCGCGCAAGTGAAGAACGCGCTTGGCTTCGCCTTCGATTGCCCGGTGATTACAGTCAGCGGCACGAATGGCAAAGGCTCCGCCTGTGCGATTCTCGAAGCGATTCTTCTGCGCGCAGGGTATCGCGTGGGCTGTTATACGTCGCCGCATCTGCTGGCGTTCAACGAGCGGGCGCGCGTGAACGGCATTGACGCATCCGACGTCGACCTGCTCGAGCAGTTTGAAGCGGTGGAACGAGCGCGCGCGAGCCAGACGGAACCGGTCTCGCTGACGTGTTTCGAATTCACAACGCTGGCGATCCTGCGGCTCTTCGCATCGCGCGGGCTGGATGCAGTGATCCTCGAAGCGGGTGTGGGCGGTCGGCTCGACGCGGTCAATATGATTGAGACGGACTGCGCGATCGTGACGAGCATCGACATCGATCACGCCGACTGCCTCGGCGATACGCGCGAAAAGATCAGTTTCGAGAAGGCGGGCATTTTCCGCGCGGACAAGCCGGCGATATGCGGCGATCCGGCGCCGCCGCAGCGCCTCATTGATCATGCTCAGGCAATCGGTGCGGACCTATGGCTGGTCGGCCGTGATTTCCGCTACGCAGCGCAGCCGGGCAACGAGCGCCAGCAGTGGAGCTACGTCGGACGGTCGCAGCGGCGCGCAGCGCTCGCCTATCCTGCGCTGCGCGGAGCCAACCAGCTGATCAACACCTCGGCAGCGCTTGCTGCGCTTGAAGCGCTGCGCGAGCGCATTCCAGTCACGGCGCAGGACATCCGGCTGGGCCTCGCGAACGTCGAGCTGGCAGGCCGGTTTCAGGTGCTGCCGGGCAAGCCGCAGATCATTCTCGACATCGCGCACAACCCGCACGCCGCAGCTGTTCTGGCACAGAACCTCGGCAACATGGGATATTTCCCGTACACCTACGCGGTTTTCGGCGCGATGAACGGCAAGGATATCGAAGGCGTCATCAGGCAGGTGAAGGGCGAAGTCGATCACTGGAACGTGACGAACCTGCCGACGCGGCGGGCAGAGTCAGCCGTTGCGCTCGAATCAGCGCTGCGCGCGGCCGGCATTAACGATAGCCCCGAGAGCAGTGTCACTCGATTCGCAACGCC
>NZ_DATJWR010000430.1:0-5795 GCF_035501035.1 Paraburkholderia sp. | reverse complement strand
TCGCGGAGCACATCGTCGCCAAGGTGGACGGCGTGCCGGTGATGGAGTGCGGCTACGGAATTTTCAATGGTCAATACGCGTTGCGGGTCCAGAAGATGATCAGCGCAGCCGACACGATGAAGGAAGGTGGATATGAGTGACGTAAACGGCACGAGCGCAGACGAGCCGGTGCTCGAACCGGGCCACGACGCGGCGGCGCAGGCCGCGGGCGGCGACATGGACGACTGGGCGGCCGCGCTCGCCGAGCAGAACGGCAACGAAGTGGCCACCACCGAGCCCGCGACGGCCGGCGTGTTCCAGCCGCTCTCGAAGGTCGACTCGACACGCACGACCAACGACATCGACATGATTCTGGACATTCCCGTCCAGATGACCGTGGAGCTCGGCCGCACCAAGATCGCCATCCGCAACCTGCTGCAACTCGCGCAGGGGTCGGTGGTGGAGCTCGACGGCCTCGCCGGCGAGCCGATGGACGTGCTCGTGAACGGCTGCCTGATCGCCCAGGGCGAAGTGGTGGTCGTGAACGACAAGTTCGGCATTCGCCTGACCGACATCATCACCCCGTCCGAGCGGATCCGGAAGCTCAACCGATGACCCCCCAGGCCGTTGCCCGCGCGGTGTCGATGAACGCTGCCCCGCGCGCCCGGAAGTTGCGCGGCGCGCGGGTGCTGCGGCTTTCGTGGCGGGTCGCGATGCATCTCTCGCTCGCGGGCGTCGCGGCTTGCGCCGTCATGAGCGCGCGGGCCGCCGATCTCCAGGCGGTCAACGAAGCGGCTCGCGCGGCCTCGGGCACGGTGGGCACGGCGGCCGCCTCGGCAGTCGTAACCGGCAGCGCCGTGCCCGCGCTCGGCTTTGGCGCCGTCGTGCAGACGGTGCTCGGCCTCGCGCTCGTGATCGGCGTGGTGTTCGGCTGCGCGTGGCTCGCGCGGCGCCTCGGCCTGCAAGGCGGCACGAGGAACGCGCTCGTGAAGACGGTGGGCGGCGCTTCGCTCGGCGGCAAGGAGCGCGTGGCCGTGGTCGAGATCGGCGACACCTGGCTCGTGCTCGGTGCCGCGCCCGGCAACGTGCGGCTGCTCCACACCATGCCCGCAGGCGAGCTCCCGTCAAGCGCGGCGGCTGCGGCGGCAAGCGGCCCCGCCCTCTCAGGCACCTTCGCACAGCGCTTTCGTGACGCACTGAAAAGCGAGGCCGATAAACGTTTCACGGCGCGTTTCAAGCGTCACGAAGGCGGAGCGCAGTAAATGCAAGGCAGTTCCCTTCAGGCGCGGCCCGCAGGCAGTGAGGCCCGCGCGCGCGCAGAATCCCTCGCGAAAATCGCCAGAACGGCGCTCCCGTTCGCGCTGATGCTGGGCGCGGGCGCGCTCGCCTTCGCGCTGCCGCACCTCGCGCACGCGCAGTCGGTGCAGCCGGCGGGCCTGCCCGCCTTCAATACGAGCCCGGGCCCCAACGGCGGCACGACCTACTCGCTGAGCGTGCAGACGATGCTGCTGCTCACGATGCTGTCGTTCCTGCCCGCGATGGTGCTGATGATGACGAGCTTCACGCGCATCATCATCGTGCTCTCGCTGCTGCGCCAGGCGATCGGCACGACGACCACGCCGCCCAACCAGGTGCTCGTGGGCATCGCGCTCTTTCTCACGCTGTTCGTGATGTCGCCGGTGCTCGACAAGGCCTACAACGACGGCTACAAGCCGTTCGCGGCCGGCACGCTCTCGATGGACGACGCCGTGGCGCGCGGCGTCGCGCCGTTCAAGACCTTCATGCTGCGCCAGACGCGCGAGTCCGATCTCGCGCTGTTCGCGCGCATCTCGCACGCGGCGCCGATGCAGGGCCCCGAGGACGTGCCGCTCACGCTGCTCGTGCCCTCGTTCGTCACGAGCGAGCTGAAGACCGGCTTCCAGATCGGCTTCACGATCTTCATTCCGTTTCTCATCATCGACATGGTGGTGGCGAGCGTGCTGATGTCGATGGGTATGATGATGGTCTCGCCCGCGACCATCTCGCTGCCGTTCAAGCTCATGCTGTTCGTGCTCGTGGACGGCTGGCAGCTGCTGATCGGCTCGCTCGCGCAGAGCTTTAGCTGAGGACAATGACATGACGCCCGAAATGGTCATGACGCTCGCCCACGAGGCGATGTACATCGCGCTCCTGCTCGCGGCTCCGCTCCTGCTCGTGTCGCTCGTCGTGGGTCTCGTGGTGAGCCTCTTCCAGGCGGCCACGCAGATCAACGAATCCACGCTCTCGTTCATTCCCAAGCTGGTCGCCATTGCGCTCACGCTCGTGATCGCCGGGCCGTGGATGCTCACGACGATGCTCGAGTACATGCATCGCATGTTCACGAGCATTCCCGCGTACGCGGGCTAGGCGCGCCGCTCAGCCGCCCCACGGCACACGATGTTCACCGTCACCTACGCGCAGCTCAACGCCTGGCTCACCGCGTTCCTTTGGCCGTTCACGCGCATTCTCGCGCTCGTGGCGCTCGCGCCCGTGCTCGGCAACCGCTCGGTGCCCACGCGCGTGAAGATCGGCCTTGCGGGTTTCATCACGCTGATCGTCGCGCCCACGCTCGGCGCCATGCCGCAGGTGACGGTGTTCTCGGCCGAAGGCGTGTGGATACTCGTCAACCAGTTCCTGATCGGCGCCGCGCTCGCCTTCACGATGCAGCTCGTGTTCGCGGTCGTGACCACGGCGGGCGACCTGATCGGCCTTGGCATGGGTCTCGGCTTTGCGAGCTTCTTCGACCCGCAGGCCAACACCAGCACGCCCGCGCTCTCCTCGTGGCTGAACATGATGGCGATGCTCGCGTTTCTCGTGTTCGACGGCCATCTGCAGATGATCGCCGCGCTCATCGCCACGTTCCAGTCGGTGCCGATCACGGCGAACGTGCTCGGCGCGGCGGGCTGGCGCCTCATCGCCGACTGGGGCGCGACGGTGCTCTCCTCGGGCCTGCTGCTTTCGTTGCCGGTGGTCGTCGCGCTTCTCATCACCAATCTTTCGCTCGGCATCCTCAACCGCGCGGCCCCGCAGATCGGCATCTTCCAGATCGGCTTCGCGCTCACCATGCTCGTGGGCCTGCTGCTGATCCAGCTCATGATGCCGAACCTGATTCCCTACTTCGCGCGCCTCTTCGACAACGGCATCGAGCTGATGGGCCGCGTGGCCGCGGCACTGCGGCCGCCGGGGTGAAGGCCGGCGCACGGATAGCCGTGGTGGCATGAGCGCTCCCGCGCGGGTGCCGTTCGCGCGACCGTCAGCTTATGCCCGGCCGGCATCGACGCTTGCGCATCGAAAGCCGTCGGGTCGAAACGGGGCACATGTGGCACATGGGACACACGGGACACGCGCCACACGTCACGCCGGTCAGGCGAGTTGGCGCGCGGTCATCGGCTCGCCATTGCGGGCCCTCACTTGGCCAGGTAGTCGTGCACCACCGTGCCGAGGCCGAGCGTGAGGTCGGTCAGGATATGGACGCTCGAGAGCACTTCGAGCACGGGCAAGGCCGCGACGGGCGCGAGCGCGTGGTGGAACAACTCGATCGCACCCGGCCCTTCCCATGCGCCCTTCACCGTGACGTCCTCGCAGTAGTAGCGCACGAGTTCGCAGATGCGCACGGTGCCGTCCACGTGCGGAATGATCTTCAGCAGGAAGTTCGGCGCCGTGAGCGAGGCGAGCACCTTGTCGGACGGAATTGGGCGATGCTTGTAGCCCATCGTCGCGACGGCGATCGGGATGTTGTTGTATCGGAGCACGCCGCTGATCGTGTCCTTCTCGACGTGCAGCACCGGGGCCGCGAGCTTCTTCGGAAACCCCCACATCTCGCGGCCGCCCGCGATCGGGGCCTCGTCGTCGAGGAACATGGCGTGGACGTAGCCGCCCGTCTGGCCCTGGAAGCGCACCGGGATCACCTGCCCGCTCTCGGTGTAGTCGCCAAAGCCGGTCGAGTTCGGCATCCGGATGAATTCGAACTTCACGATCGGATCGGTCATTTCGAGCGGCGCGGGAATCACGCTCGCGAGCACGTCCGGGTCGGTCCGATACGTGATGATCAGGAATTCGCGATCGATGAAGCGATAGGGTCCCGGCGGAAACGCCGGGCTCGTGAGCGGCATTGCAAACGCGCGCTCCAGCACTTCTGACTCGGTCATCGTGGTAGCTCCTGTCAGGCAGGGTTCGATGGGGTGAGGTCGCAGACATGAATGCCCTGCGCCATTTCGGTCGCGTTGCGCCACGCCTCGGTGGCGATCGCGCGGCGCACGTCGCCGAGACCGCCTTCCCACAGGTCGGTCACGCTGGCGCGCGAAAACTCGTAATCCTTGAAGTCCGACGAGCGCGTGTCGTGGCGGTTCGTGAAGCGCACGAGCAAGACCTCGCCGCGCGTGCTGATCGCCGTGAGCCGCTCGACGTCGGGGTCCGTGCGCGCTTCCTTGGGCAGCATGGCGAGCACGCGCCGCAGCGACGCGCGCAGCGCCTCCTGCTGCCCGACGCGGGCCGCGCTGAAGCGCGTCTTGCTCGCGTACTGCAGGTCCTTCATGCGCTCCTGCACCTGGTTGAGGTTCTGCGGCAGCGTGCCTGTGCCGCTGAACACGTCGATCTGCAGGACGAGCGCGCTTTCCCGGTAGGCCTCGTCGACCACGTACCAGAGTGGCGTATTGGAGGAGATGCCGCCGTCCCAGTACCACTGGCCGCCGACATTCACGGGCGGGAAACCCGGCGGCAGCGCGCCGCTCGCCATCACGTGCTCGGGCCCGAGCGCCATCTTCGTGTTGTCGAAATAGACGGATTCGCCGCTGCAGACGTTCACGGCGCCGACCGCGAGGCGCACGGGCTTGCTGTTCACGAGATCGAAGTCGACGAGCTCGGTGAGCGTTCGCCTGAGCGGCTCCGTGTCGTAGAAGCTCAGAGCGCCGAGCGAACCGCCGGGCGAGAAGAATGGCGGGAGCATGCGAGGCATGAAGAAGCCCGGAATGCCGAACGCGATCGCCGATGCGGCGCTGTAGAGGTTGAAGAGCGGCCGCGTGTTGTCGAACGACGAAGGCGGCATGAACGACGACCACGAAGACGAGCGCTCCCAGAACTCGCGCAGCCGCTCGACGCGGCGCTCCGGCGGATTGCCCGCGATCAGCGCGGCATTGATCGCGCCGATCGACACGCCGGCGATCCAGGTGGGAACGATCCCCGCCTCGCAGAGGCCCGCGAACACGCCTGCCTGATACGCGCCGAGCGCCCCGCCGCCCTGCAGCACGAGAACGATGTTGTCGAACTTGCGAGCGGCAACGGAGGCGGTTGAAGCCTCCGCATTGCGTGCACGGGGCATGGATGCTCCCAGTGGCAGGCGCCGCCACGTCTGAGGAAAGTGGGCGGCAAGCGTCGGGGCCGCAGGCGTTGCGGCGGCTCGCGCAGCGCTTTCCAGGCGTGGTGCGCCTCGCCACGCCTGCGCTCAGGTATCAGATGGAACCTAGGAGTTATGCCGCACGTCGGCAATCGGACCTTGGTCCTATGACGCGGCGAACGGGCTTCGGCGCCGCGAGGCCATGCGAAGCCATTTCAGCCGAAGCGGGTTCCTCGCGGCCGGGCGGGTTCACCCACGAGCCGCATGAAAAAAAAAATGCCGTTCAGTCGTCCGACTGAACGGCATTGCACCCTCGTGCCCGCTTTGGCGCCTGCCCGGGCGGGCGCCCCGATCAGGGGTTCAGATACTGGAACAGCGAAAGATTCTGCGTCGCGGCAAAGCTCTTCTGCGAGGCCGTGAGCGCATTCGAAAGCTGCTCGTACTGGCTGATCGCCGCCACCGTGTC
>NZ_DATJWR010000429.1:0-23081 GCF_035501035.1 Paraburkholderia sp. | reverse complement strand
GGCGATTCGTTTCGGGTGTCTCGGGCGGCGCGTTGATGGTGCTCGCCGCGCCCACGATCCTCGCGCACGTGCCGGCGGCGCGCCGCGGCTTCGCGAGCGGCGGCATCTTCACGGGCATCGGGCTCGGCATCGCGGCCTCAGGGACGATCGTGCCGATCCTCTTGCGCCAGGGGCTCACGTCCACGTGGCTCGGCCTCGCGGCCGTTTCGCTGCTGCTCACCTTCGTGGCCTGGAACGGCTGGCCCGACCACGACGCGCCCGTACCCGCTCACGCGCCGTCGCGCTTCGAGCACTCGCCGGCCTATCCCCGTGCGGGGCTGCGCGCGCTTTACGCCGAATATGGCCTGAACGCCGTGGGGCTCGTGCCGCACATGATCTTTCTCGTCGACTTCGTCGCGCGCGGGCTTGGCCGCGGCGTCGACGCGGGCGCCCAGTTCTGGGTGCTCTACGGGCTCGGCGCGATCGTGGGGCCGCTCGTGGCAGGGCATCTCGCGGACCGCGCGGGCTTTCGCGCGGCGCTTCGGGTGGCGTATCTGGTGCAGGCCGCGGCCGTCGCGCTCCCGGCCTTGGGCTTCGGCCCGCTGGGGCTGATGGTTTCCGCCGTGCTGGTTGGAGCGTTCACGCCCGGCATCGTGCCGCTGGCGCTCGGCCGCGTGAACGAGCTGCTCGCGCACCATCCGTCCGCGGTGAAGGGCGCGTGGACCCGCGCCACCACGAGCTTCGCCGTGATGCAGGCAGTCGCGGCTTACGGTCTGTCGTTCGTGTTCTCGCAGAGCGGCGGTAACTATCTTGTCCTGTTCGTGATCGGTGCGGGAGCGCTCGTGCTCGCGCTGGTCGTCGATCTCTTCGCCGCGTTGAGGGCCAAATGAACTCCACCGTTTCTTCTTCCGCTTCCGCCTTCGGGCAGAAGCAGGCGCACAGCTATGCCGAGCGCAATGTCCAGTACTGGCGGCGCAATCTCGTCGTCTGCGTCTTCGGCTCGTTCACGACGCTCGTGAGCCTCAGCATGCTGCTGCCGTTTCTGCCGCTCTACGTACGGCAGCTCGGCGTGAGCTCGCAGGGCGCCGTGATCCAGTGGTCGGGCGTCGCGTTCGGCGCGACTTTCCTCGGCACGGCGTTCACCGCGCCGCTCTGGGGGCGGCTCGCCGACCGCTACGGCCGCAAGCCCATGCTCGTGCGCGCGGCCATCGGCATGGCCGTGGTGATGTCGCTGATCGGCGTGGCGCACAATGTGTACGAGCTCGTCGCGCTGCGTTTGATCGCCGGCCTCGTGGGTGGCTACGCGTCGGCTTCCACGGTCATGGTCGGCACCCAGGCGCCGCGCGAGCGCGCGGGCTGGGCGCTCGGCATTCTTTCCACAGGTGCGCTCGCGGGCAATCTCGTCGGGCCCCTCGTGGGCGGCGTGCTGCCCGACTGGATCGGCATTCGCGGCACGTTCTTCGCGGGCGGCGCGATGATTGCGGTGGCGGCGCTCCTCACCATCGTCGTCGTCAAGGAAGAGTTTCATCCGGCCAGCGACGCGAAGGCCCGCGGGAGCAACGCCGCAGCCGCGACGGCGCACCGTACCGACTACGCGGCCGTCGCCGCGCTGCTCGTGACCGCGATGATGGTGCTGCTCGCCAACATGTCGATCGAGCCGATCATCACGGTGTATATCGGCGGACTGGGCGTGGGCGCGGGGCACCTCGCGCGCGTGGCGGGCGTGGTCATGGCATGCTCGGCGCTCGGCAGCATGCTGACGGCGGCGCGCCTCGGCGCGCTGGCGGACAAGTTCGGCAGCTGGAGCGTGATCATCGCTTGCCTCGTGCTCACGGGGCTCGTAATGATTCCGCAAGCCTTCGTCACGCACTGGTGGCAGCTCGCCGCGCTGCGCGTGCTGATGGGCATGACGCTCGCCGGCCTGTTGCCTTCCATCGGCAAGCTGGCGCGTCATTTGGTAGACGAACGCTCGACGGGCCGCATGCTCGGCTATCTGCAGTCGGCGCAGTTCAGCGGCCAGGTGGTGGGCCCGGTGATCGGCGGTTTGATCGGCGTTCACCTCGGCTTGCACTCGGTGTTCTTCGTGACCGGCGGGCTGCTGATTGCTTGCGGCGGTCTCGCCCAGTGGGCACGCAGCCGCGCGCAGGCGTGACACGCCGGTCGTGCAAAGTGAAGTTGGAACGCATTCGGAGGTAAAGGAACATGAGTACTCAAGTTGACGATCGGGCATTGCTGCGCTCGCTTGGCATTCAGAAGCCGATCATTCAGGCGCCCATGGCGGGCGTGAGCACGCCGGCGCTGGCCGCCGCCGTGTCGAACGCAGGGGGCCTCGGCTCGCTCGGCGTCGGGGCGATGAACGCGGAGGGCGCGCGCAAGGTGATTCGCCAGACGCGCGAGCTGACCGGCAAGCCGTTCAACATCAACCTGTTCTGCCATCGCCCGGCCACGGCCGACGCCGCCGTCGAGCGCGCATGGGTCGACTGGCTCGCGCCGGTCTTCCAGCAATACGGCGCGACGCCGCCGCAGAAGCTCGCGGAAATCTACACGAGCTTCGTGGTGGACAAGCCGATGCAGGCGATGCTGCTCGAGGAGAAGCCGGCGGTGGTGAGCTTCCATTTCGGCTTGCCGCCGGACGCCGTGATCGCCGAGCTCAAGCACGCCGGCATCCGTTTGCTTGCGAGCGCAACGAACCTCGACGAAGCGGCTGCGGCTGTCGAGGCGGGTGTCGATGCGATCGTCGCGCAGGGTATCGAGGCGGGCGGCCATCGCGGCGTGTTCGACCCGAACGCCCGCGACGAGGGCCTCGGCACGTTCGCGCTCACGCGCCTCCTCGTGCAGACGTTCGATCTGCCCGTCATCGCGGCGGGCGGGATCATGGATGGCGCGGGCATCGCTGCCGCGCTCGCGCTCGGCGCGCAAGCCGCGCAGCTGGGCACGGCGTTCGTGGCTTGCCCCGAAACGTCGATCGACGAGGGCTACCGCCGCACCTTGCTCAGCGATGCGGCGCGCCACACGACGTTCACCTCGGCGATCTCGGGCCGGGTCGCACGCAGCATGGTCAACCGCTTCACCACGTTCGGCGAGCAGGCGCAGGCGCCTCGCACGCCGGATTATCCGATCGCCTACGACGCGGGCAAGGCCTTGCATGCGGCCGCGAAGGCCCAGGGCGAGTTCGGCTATGGCGCGCAATGGGCGGGCCAGGCCGCGCCGCTCGCGCGCGAGTTGCCCGCTGGCGAACTGATGGCGCAACTGGAGCGCGAAACGCGCGCGAGCATCGAACGGTTGCAATCCGTCTGGGGCTAAGCGGGGGCTTGGCGAGGCTGAGCAGGCGTTGAACGCAGGCAGGAACGGACATCGGCACGCGCGGTTGACGCGCGTGCCGATGTCCGTTTACGTCGGAAGATAGCGGGAAGGGCTCAGGCGGGCAGGATCTGCGCGATCCGCTGCTTTTGTTCGACGGACACGACTGTTCTCCTTTCGAGTGCTTTCGAGTGCTCTCGGGCGCTTTGGGGATGCTTTTGGCTGTCAATGGCGCGTCGCGTGCCTCACGCCTGATGCACACTGTAGGCGGGCGTGCGAAGGCGCTAAATGCCGGCCGCGCAATTCACGCGCTACGCCATGCCATGAAATCGGTGCCGTGGAAGCCACCGCACGCCTGGGGCTTCAAAACAAGGACTCAAAACGCGGGCAGACAGCCATGCAACGTAAATTCGACGATCTGCTGCTAGGCAGCATTGAACTGTTCTGCCAGGCGGCGGAGCTGGGCAGTTTCACGCAGGCGGCCAATGCCGCGAGCGTCACGCCCGCGGCGGTGAGCCGCTCCGTGGCGCGGCTCGAAGAGCGGCTCGGAGTGCGCCTGTTCGTGCGCACGACGCGCCAGATCCGCTTGACCGACGCGGGGCGGCGCTACTTCGAGCAATGCCGCCAGGCGTTGTCGCAACTCGTCGACGCCGAGCGCGAAGTGACGGGTGAGCAGACCACGCCGGCCGGCGTGCTGCGCATCAGCATGCCTACGCCCTATGGCCACTACCGCGTGCTCCCGCTGCTGCCGGCGTTTCGCGAGCGCTATCCGCAGGTGCAGATCGAAACGCACCTGAGCAACCGCAACATCGACTTCGCGGACGAAGGCTTCGATCTCGCGATACGCGGGCGCGCGCCGGCTGATTCGGGCCTCGTGGCGCGCAAGCTCGAAGACGCGGAAATGGTCGTGGTGGCGACACCGGCTTATCTGAAGCGCGCAGGCGTGCCGAAGACCGTGGCGGACCTGGAGGCGCACGAATGCATACAGTTCGAACTGCCGAGCAGTGGACGCAATCTCGCGTGGACGTTCGAGGGATCGTCTGAAGATGGGGACGTGCTGACGAGGGGAAGTTACCGAACATCCGGCGATGCGCTCGCCGGCGTGACGCTCGCGCGCAGCGGCGCGGGCCTCTTTCAAACCTATCGCTTCGTCGTGGAGGAAGACCTGCGCGAGGGCAAGCTCGTCGAGGTGCTGCGCGATGCGGGCGGTTGCACGCGGCCTTTCATCCTGCTCTATCCGCACGCGCGCTATTTGACGTCGCGCGTGCGGGCCTTCGTGGACTTCCTCGTCGAGCAGTTGCTGCCGCCCGCCCGCGCGAGGCGCACGCGCTGAACCGCGCGCGCTTCGTGCCTGGCTTAGTGGCCTGCGCTCTGGCCGCCGTCCACGTGCAGGATCTCGCCCGTGACGAACTGTGCCGAGTCGAGATAGAGGATCGCTTCGACGATATCGCTCATCTCGCCCATGCGACCCACCGGGTGCATTGCGTCGAGCGTGGCGTGCGTTTCGACCGGGTGCATCGGCGACTTCATGATGCCCGGCGAAACGGCGTTCGCGCGGATGCCGGCCTTCGCGTATTCGATGGCGAGCGATTTCGTCGCGGAGTTCAGGCCGCCCTTGGTGAGCGAGGCGAGCACCGAAGGCACGTTGCTGTTCGCCTGATCGGCGAGCGTGGTCGTGATGGTGACAACGTGGCCGCTGTTGTTCTTCTGCATCTGCTCGATGGCGAGCTGCGTGATGTTGAAGAAGCCGTTCAGGTTTACGTTCAGGATCGCCGTGTAGTCTTCGGGGGTGTACTTCGTGAACGGCTTGGCAATGAAGATGCCCGCGTTGTTGATGAGCGTGTCGACGCGGCCAAACTTGGCGACGGCGGCCTCGACCACGCGGCGCGCGGTGTCCGGCTCGCCGATGTCGCCGGCGACGGTCACGAGGTTGGGGTTGTCCGAAGGCTTGATCGAGCGCGACGTGGCGACGACGCGATGGCCGCGCGCGAGGAACGCCTTGACGGTTTCCGCGCCGAAGCCTTGGGATGCGCCGGTGACGATGACGACTTTCGAATTGCTCATGATTTGACTCTCTGCTGTAGGGGTTTCCGGCCGGTTTGTTGCCTGCTCGCCGGTCGAATCGACAGATCCGATAGAGCAGCACTGTAGGTGCATCTCCCGCGTTTTCGAACACCCACCATGGACAAAGAGTCTTGCTCCGCGAGAACAAATCGACGGGGCTTTTGAGCGTGCGGCGATCGTTCGGTTTCGAACAAACGCGGGTATAGTGAGCGCGCATGCTTGGTCGTCGGATGTCCGCGTGCGCAGGATCCGTGGAAAACCGGTGCCTGCGTACCACCCCGGCAGCCGCGCTGAGACCGGGCGCGGCGAAGCGCGCCACGCCTATGCTCCCAACGAGGGCCGCGATGATCTTTCGCCAGCTTTTCGACTCCGTATCGTCCACCTATACCTACCTGCTCGGCGACGCCGAAAGCGGCGAGGCGCTGTTGATCGCCCCTGTCTACGAGCAGGTGCCGCGCGACCTCGCGCTGGTGCAGGAGCTTGGCTTGCGGCTGCAGGCGACGCTCGACACCCACGTGCACGCCGACCATGTGACCGGAGCGTGGCGCATGCGCGAGCGTTGCGGCAGTGTGATCGCGCTCGCCGCAGTGGTGGGCGCCGAGGGTGTCACTCGCCCGCTGCGGCACGGCGAGCGCATTGCCTTCGGCAAGCGCTATCTGGAGGTGCGAGCCACGCCGGGACATACCAGCGGCTGCCTGACCTATGTGCTGGACGACAAGAGCATGGCCTTCACCGGTGACAGCCTGCTGATTCGCGGCTGCGGCCGCACCGATTTCCAGGGCGGCAGCGCGCAGCAGCTCTTTACGTCCGTGCGCGAACAGATCCTGACGCTGCCCGACGACTGCCTGCTCTACCCGGCGCACGACTATCGCGGCATCACGGTCACGAGCGTGGCCGAAGAGCGGCGCTTCAATCCGCGCCTTGGAGGCGACGTGGATGTTGGCGACTTCGTGGGATACATGAACAACCTGAATCTGCCGCACCCCAAGCTGATGGCCGTCGCGGTGCCCGCAAACCTGCGTTGCGGAAAGCCGGAAGGCGCAGCGCCGATCGAGGAAACGCCCGACTGGGCGCCGCTTACGCTACGCTTTAGCGGCGTATGGGAAATCGAGCCCATGGCACTGCTGGAGCATGCGGCAGCGCTGCAGATCGTCGATGTGCGCGAGGCGCCGGAATTCATCGACCATCTTGGCCACCTGCCCAATGCGAAGCTGGTCCCGCTCTCGCAGTTGATGAACCGGCTTGATGAGCTTGATCGCGAGCGGCCCGTGGTGGCGGTCTGCCGCTCCGGAGTCCGGTCGGCCCAGGCCAGCGTGTTGCTGGGCAAGGCGGGCTTCGGCAAGGTGGCCAATCTCGCCGGCGGCATGCTGCGCTGGAAGGCCGAGGGATTGCCTGTTGCGCCATGCAATCCCTGATGACGTTTGTGAGAGGAATGCCGAGGAGACGAAGATGACAGCCCACGACTTCGCCGAGTTTTCCTGGGACGAACAGGAAGACGTGAAGGCTGTGCTTGCAAGCCGGGGACTCGACCTCCACGAGTTCAAGATCACGGACAACGGCAGCGAGCCGCCGGGAGGCAAGAACGGAGCGATCCGGCAGGTATCCGTCACGCGGATCACCAACGGCAAGACGGCGGTGTACGACACCGACCACTTCGCGCCCTGGATCACGGATTTCGACGAGGCGCTGCAGGCCGGCGAATTCGACGATTGAATGCTCGACGCTCGGGAGAGACGCTCGCCGCTGGCGTACCCCTGCGCGCAGGTCAATTGATGGTGAAGGCGCATGACAGGTCACGGCCGCACCCTTCGGTGCTGGCTTGCCGCAGCGCCGCGGCTTTGCTCAGTTCGGAGGGGCCGCCGTGAGCGGTTCGAGTCCGCTCCTCGCAATCGCTGGCGCCGCCTCCGGCGACGACAGGAAACGGATCAGCGCGTCAGCGCCGGCCGCATTTCTAGCAGTGCTGGCGATGCCCCCGGAAAACACCGTGTAACTTTGCACTTCCGCGGGCAAACTGCCGACCACCGTCACCCCCTTCACCGGCAACAGTTCCACGACCTGCTGAATCCCGAGCTCCGCTGCGCCGCTCGCGACGAGCGTGGCGACCCGCTCGGCCGGAACCATGTGGCTCTTGCTTTTCACGCGCCCCTCGATGCCGAGGCGCGCAAACAATTCGTTGCCGATATAGACGCCAATTGCGCTGTCCGGATAGACGATCGACTTCGCTGCGAGCAGCGTGCGGCGCAATGCGTCGGCAGAGCTGATGTCCGGTTTCGGCTCACCCTCGCGAACCACCATGCCGATTGGCGCGCGTGCGAAGTCCACCTTGCTGCCAGGCACCACGTTGCCGGCTTTGATCTGATCGTCGAGCGCATAGCTAACCACGATCAGCACGTCGGCCCACTCGCCACGCGCAAGGCGCACGGGGATGGCATTGATGGCGGTGCCCTCCGCGGGCCCCCAGATGGTGACCAGCGTATTGCCGGTCGCGTCCTCGAATTGCGGGCCGAGTTCGCGATACGCGGGCGCAAACCAGCCCGAGATCATTACCTTGACTTCGCCTGCCAATGACGCGGTGCAGCCCAGTAACGCAAGCGTCATGCAAAGCGCGCGTGTGCTAACCCTCCACTTGTGGATAGTCACGGCTCTGCCCTATCTCAATCGGTTGACTCAGCCCGGACACGCATCGAGTCAGGATGCCAGACATGACGTTGGCCGGCTGCGCGGTATCGCGCGCGTCGTCGGCGCTACAGCCAACTTGACGCCATCGTGCGAAGGCTGGGGATTCACAGCACGGACATTCGTCAAGGCTTGCGCCTGGGCGGCGAGGGCAGCGAAGGCGCCATGCCCGAGAGTGTCTCGGCACAGATTGTGTCGATTTGCCGGGGCCATTTCGCACGGACCCGTAACGGGCCGCACATCGCGGTCCGGTTGGCGAACGTCGGCTAAGCGGGCGGCGTCAGCTCAAACGTCCCCTATTTTCAGGAGGCTTTTATTCGAGCAACGATCGCCGCCTGTCCGGCAGGACGTCACAGGGGCTAGTGTCCATGCGCTTGCCGCAATCCGGCGCCTTTTTTGAGTCGTCGACCGGGGGGGCGGACGTGGAATCCAGCCGAGACGACGAAAAGGACTCCGGCGAAAGGCCAGGCATAGGTCGCCACGGCGAAGCAAAGCCAGATTGCATCCTGTGGCGGGTACGCATGGAGCGCCCAGAAAAGGCACGCAGCTGGCAACAACAGCAGACACAGCGCCGAGCGGTGCAGAAAAGCGGCGGCCCTGGCATTCTTGAGCGTCTCAGCTTGCATGCCGGTCTCCATGGGAAATGGCACTCGCGTATAGAGTTGCACGGCGGTCGTTGCACGAATACTTGGTGAATTCCCTGGCACCCATTCGCCCGAGGTACGACTTCAACCAGGTGATGTCGGCGCCGATGATTGCATGCTCAAACCGTTCGATGTTCGGGAACTTCTGGCCCGTCTGCGAGCAGTGTTGCGGCGCAGGGCTGGTTGCGCAACATCGCGTATTGGCGATGAATCACTCGGTCTCGATCTCGAGAAGCGCACGCTACATTGCAATGGCGTTGCATCGGCTCTTTCTGCGCGCGAATTCGCACTAATGCACAGTTCTCTTGAAAGACCCGGCGCGATCGTGTCGCGCCGGCAACTCGAAGACCGCATATACGGCTGGGGACGAGAAGTCGAAAGCAATGCAGTTGATGTGCTGATCCATTCGATTCGAAAAAAGTTCGGTCAATCACTGATTCGCAATGTACGCGGGCTAGGGTTCGCTGGCCCGATGTCCAGGGTTCGTGGCACGGGTCGCCGCGCGCTTGTTGGCGATTGAATCGTTACGCGACGCGTTCGCGGGAGCTGGCAAACGGGCCATGGCAATAAACGGAGCCATGAAGAGAAGCGATGCGATGGCGAAAGTGGCGTTGAGTCGTTCGAAATACGCGTTCACGATTTTCTCGGTGGCAATAGAGCGGTGGATAACTCGCTCAAGGTTCTGAATATCTCGGTGTGGTCGAATGCCTGGCCGCCACTATTTGCGCACGTGGAGCCGGCTCAGACTGCATGGAAGGGACAAGGAATCCGAAAGCAATACATTCGACGTTCTTGTCCATTTGACCCGCAAGAAGTTCGGGCGATACGTAGTTCGCAATGTGCCTGGCTTCGACTGAACCTTGCTGCTCGGCCAGTCGCGTGAAGCATGCCACGGCGCGCGCAGGTGTCTGTCACCTTTCATATTCGCGGGACGCGCGCGATGTCATCCATCCAGACGACGCGGAGTTGGCCTCGAGGCGATGCATCCGGTATTCAAGATCGGCCAGATCGGCCGCCTCTGCCAGATTCGCCTCGTGCGCAACGTGATCGGTATCCACGAACATCGAGTCCATCATTTGAATAAGACTGCTAAACATAATGATCTCCTTTCACGGGGGGCGTGCGCGTCGTGGAACGATTTCCACGACAGCGTTCGCAGTTGGCAGCGTCAATCGTACGGATCGAAAATGAGCGATGAATTAGGTCATCGTGGGGGGCGGCTGCTAACTTTCAGCTCATTCTTCATTGCGAAAATACGTCGCTTGTTCTGCTCACGCGCATTTCGGACTTCGAGGCGGCCGGATGCGACACGGGGCGGAGCCCGCGCACACTGCGGCGCAAGTTGACCGCCGAAGGAACCTCGTTCAGCGAGCTATTGCACCTCGCCGCTTTGAAGCGCGAATGCCGAAGCCCGATGAATCGATCGCGCGCTGTCAACGTTGCAGCCGCGCAGACTGCCAGCTCGACTCGCGCGCGAACTCGACGAATGAACGGAGGTAATCGACTACGGCATCCCCTTCGCGCGTGCCGAGAAAGATCTGCTTGGCGATACCCTGCTTGCCGAGCTTGACGCTGACGATCGGCATGCGGTCGGCGTATTCCTCGGCGAGCCATCTTGGCAGCGCCGCCACGCCGCGATTGCTCGCCACCATCTGCAGCATGATGTCGGTGGTTTCGATCGTCTTGTGCCGCCGGGGCGTGATGTTCGCAGGCCTAAGGAACTGGTTGTAGATATCGAGCCGGTCCGTTTCCACCGGGTACGTGATGAGCGTTTCGTCGATGAGCTGCTCGGGCTTCACATAGCGCACATTGGCGAGGCGATGGCCTTCAGCCACCACCAGTACCTGCTCGTAGTCGAACACGGGCTCGAAGCGCAGACCGGGCCGGTTGAGCGGATCGGGCGTGACGAGCACGTCGATGTCATAGCCGAATAGCGCACCGATCCCGCCGAACTGGAAGCGCTGCTTCACGTCCACATCGACATCGGGCCAGCGCGCGAGATACGGCGACACCACCTTGAGCAACCATTGGTAGCACGGATGGCATTCCATGCCGATGCGCAGCGTACCGCGTTCGCCGGCCGCATATTGCTTCACGCGCTCTTCGGCAAGCTCGAATTGGGGGAGGAGCCGCTCCGCCATGGCGAGCAGATACTGCCCCGCCTGGGTGAGACGCAGGCTGCGCCCTTCGCGGTCCCAGATCGGCGTGCCGAGCTGCTGCTCGATCTTCTTGACCGTGTGGCTCAGCGCGGACTGCGTGAGGAAAAGTGCGCCCGCCGCTGCGGTGAGCGAGCCCTGGCGAGCGACTTCGCGGACGATGACGAGATGGACACGTTCGAGCATGGTGCGGTTTCCGGCGGTGAATCAATGAACAAAACTAATGGAGGGATGAAATAATGCCATTTTATTTCATCGAAGAATGACTCTATCATCGCTGCCACTTCGTATTGTTTCCACCTTCTTCCTTTCGGATGGCAGCGCACATGGTCACCACGCACAACCTCGGCTTTCCGCGCATCGGCGCAAAACGTGAGCTCAAGTTCGGTCTCGAACGCTACTGGAAGGGCGAGTCCTCGCGCGACGAGCTGAAGGCGCTCGGCGCCCAACTACGTGCGCGCCACTGGGAAAACCAGAAGGGCCTCGATCTCGCGCCCGCCGGCGATTTCGCGTTCTACGACCAGGTGCTCGACATGAGCTTCACGCTCGGCAACCTGCCCGAGCGCGTACAGGGCTTTCACGGCGACAAGCTCGACAACTATTTCCGCGTGGCGCGCGGCCGCTCGGCACAAGGAGCCGAAGAGCACGCAGCCTGCTGCGGCGGCGTCGCGGCGGGCGAAATGACGAAGTGGTTCGACACGAACTACCACTACATCGTCCCCGAGTTCACCGTCGACACGCAGTTCAACCTCGACACTTCGCGCCTCTCCGAACAGTTGCGCGAGGCGCGTGAGCTGGGCGTGAAAGCCAAGCCGGTCATCGTCGGCCCGCTGACCTATCTGTGGCTCGGCAAGGCCAAGGACGATTCGGACAAGCTCGCGCTGCTGCCGCGCATCATGCCCGTTTATCGCGCGTTGCTCAGCCACTTCATGGCGATGGGCGTGGAGTGGGTCCAGATCGACGAGCCGATTCTCGTCACGGAACTGGATCCGGCCTGGCGCACGGCGTTCAAGACGGCTTACGAAGGCTTCGAGGAGCGAAGCGTCAAGCTGCTGCTCGCAACTTACTTCGGCGAGCTCAAGGAGAATCTCGAGCTTGCCTGCAGCCTGCCAGTGGACGGTCTGCATATCGACGCCATCAACGCCCGCGAAGAAGTGGCGCTGGCCGTGCAGACGCTGCCCGCACAGAGCGTGCTTTCGGTGGGCGCGATCAACGGCCGTAACATCTGGAAGACGGATCTGAATGCTGCGCTCGAATGGCTCGAGCCGCTTGCGCAGCGGCTCGGCGAGCGTCTCTGGATCGCGCCGTCGTGCTCGCTGCTGCACGTGCCGGTCGATCTCGCCAGCGAAGAGAAGCTCGACCCTGAGGTCCGCTCGTGGCTCGCGTTCGCGCTGCAGAAGCTCGATGAACTGAAGGTGCTCGCCACGGCACTGAGCCATGGCCGCGACAAGGCCGCCGATGCGCTGGCCGCCAACGCCGCCGCCATCGCGGCGCGCCGCAACTCGCCGCGCGTGAACAACCCGGCCGTGAAGGCCGCCATCGCGCGCATCGACGCGAAGCTCGGCAACCGCCAGCACGCCTACGCCGAGCGCGCGCCGAAGCAGGCCGCGATCCTGAACCTGCCGGCGTTCCCGACCACGACGATCGGATCGTTCCCGCAGACCGCCGACATCCGCCAGGCGCGCAGCCAGTACAAGGCCGGCGCGCTCGACGAAGCGGGCTACCAGAGCGCGATGCGCGCCGAGATCGAGCGCAGCGTGCGCGAGCAGGAAGCGCTGGGCCTCGACGTGTTCGTGCACGGCGAAGCCGAGCGTAACGACATGGTCGAATACTTCGGCGAGCAGCTCGACGGCTATGCGTTCAGCCAGTTCGGCTGGGTGCAGTCGTATGGCTCGCGTTGCGTGAAGCCGCCTATCCTGTTCGGCGACATCAGCCGCCCGAAGGCAATGACGGTGGAGTGGATCAAGTACGCGCAGTCGCTCACGAACAAACCGATGAAGGGCATGCTCACGGGGCCGGTGACGATCCTGAACTGGTCGTTCGTGCGTGACGACCAGCCGCGCTCGGTCTCTTGCTACCAACTCGCGCTTGCGATCCGCGAGGAAGTGCTGGACCTCGAAAAGGCCGGCGTGCGTGTGATCCAGATCGATGAGGCAGCGCTGCGCGAAGGCCTGCCGCTGCGCCGCGCACAGTGGGGCGAGTATCTGCGCTGGGCCGTCGAATCGTTTCGCATCACGGCGAACGGGGTACAGGACGAAACGCAGATCCACACGCATATGTGCTATTCGGAGTTCAACGACATCATCGCTTCGATCGCCGGCATGGACGCAGACGTGATCACGATCGAGACCTCGCGCTCGGACATGGAGCTGCTCGATGCATTCGACAACTTCAGGTATCCGAATGAAATCGGGCCGGGCGTGTACGACATCCACTCGCCGAACATCCCGACGCAGGATCACATCGTCCAGCTGATGCAAAAGGCGTCCGAGCGCATTCCGGCGGAGCGTCTGTGGGTGAATCCGGACTGCGGCCTGAAGACGCGTCAGTGGGCGGAGGTGATCCCCGCGCTAACCAACATGGTTGCTGCGGCCAAGGCGCTGCGCAGCCGGGCGCACTGACGAAGGGTGGAGGGTGGTGGGCGTTCTCGGGCGGGACAGTCGGTGTGTCGCGAGGCCGGGCGTGCCCGCGCGCGGCAAGAACAGTCCCCAAGGCGCATGTCCGTCCGCCGACAAAACCGCCGCAAAAATCTTTTCGCGCCTCCACATGAGGTATGCTGGACCCCCACCGACATCACCAGACCAACGCGAAACAGGGGATCGATGACATGCGGCGTGTCGTGTTCAATCAGAAGGGCGGCGTAGGTAAATCCACGATCGTTTGTAATCTCGCTGCAATCAGCGCGAGCGAAGGCCGGCGTACGCTGGTCATCGACCTCGACGCGCAGGCGAATTCGAGCCAGTACCTGCTGGGCACCGCGTCGGTCGATGCGAAGCCCAACGTCGCGGACTTCTTCGAAACCGCGCTTACGTTCAGCTTCCGCCCGATCGACGTCACGTCGTTCATTCATTCCACGCCCTTCGGGAATCTGGACATCATGCCCGCGCATCCGGATCTCGACACGCTGCATGGCAAGCTCGAGTCGCGCTACAAGATCTACAAGCTGCGCGATGCGCTGAACGAACTCGACATGTACGATGCGGTTTATATCGACACGCCGCCCGCGCTGAACTTCTACACGCGCTCCGCGCTGATTGCGGTCGAGCGCTGCCTGATTCCGTTCGATTGCGACGATTTCTCGCGTCGCGCGCTCTACACGTTGCTCGATAACGTGAGGGAAATCCAGCAGGACCACAACGCGGATCTCGCGGTGGAAGGGATTGTCGTCAACCAGTTCCAGCCGCGTGCGAGCCTGCCGCAGAAGCTTGTCGAGGAACTCGTCGAGGAGGGCTTGCCTGTGCTGACGTCGCGGCTGTCTTCGTCGGTGAAGATTCGCGAGTCGCATCAACAGGCGAAGCCGGTCATTCACCTCGATCCGGCGCACAAGATTGCACGAGAGTTCGTCGCGCTGCATCATGAGTTGAGCGGAGGCTGACTCTTTTCGAAGCCGTCTCTTTGGCGTGCGCTACTCGCTGGCGGGAACCATTTCGCCGCGCCGGCGCTGCAATACCGGGTCACGAAATGCCCGGTAGATCACAAATGCCATCCACAGCGCCAGCACGCCGAAGCTCCACCAGCGCAGAAAGCTTCCCCATCCCCAAATGAGCGTGCCGAACGCCGAAAGCGTCAGGCCGCGCCTGGCGTCGAGGACGTCGCCCAGAACTTTACCGGGCTTGAACCTGCTGTTCTCGTTCGAGTGGGCGACAACGAGATCCGTCACGCTGTGCTCCAGATAGCGACGCGATGCCAACAGAAGGCCGGCGATTGTGATTAGCGATCCGGAACGTTCAAACAGATACCAACTTGACGAGCTCTGCGAGAGACAGGCGCATATGATCGACGGAACAACGGCCAGCACGATCAATGCGAGGCTGCGGACAATGAAGCCCCATGGCGTTCGCAAGGCCTCCTGGTGAATCTCGCGCGCGGCGCGGGTATCGGGCTGTTCATTCAAGATACACTCTCTTTGGTCCATTCATAATTGTCACTCGCCAGCGCGCCATCACATCCATGGCGCACCCGGCGCAGCGGTGAAAGCCGGCCGGGTCTTCACGCGGGTACGACGCCGGGCGCATTGCCGCCCATGCACACGAGGATCGAAAGTCGCCAAGGGTGGCCGCTTGCACTTGCCGGCCACGCCGTTCAAGCGGCGATTTTGCGTTGTGCTCCAGGCGGCGATACGAGCACGTCGTGGTCGGAATGCGGCTCCGAGCCGGGCAGGCGATGCACGTCGTGCGTCACGAAGCCCTGTTCGCGGCTTGGCACGTTGAACCACTCGCGGTGGGCAAGCGAATTGCGGATGTCTTCGAGACCGCTTTCCCAGTGCTCCCGCATCGTATCGATGCTGAATTCGTAGTCCTTATAGTGCCCTTCATACGGCTTGTTCTTGTAGATGAGGTGTACCACGTTGATTGCGCTGCCGTTGCCCACCTCCTCGGCGAGGCGGAAGAGCGCGTCGTCCTTGCGCAGATCGGCGGGAATACGCTCGAGCAGTGCCTTGACGAGACGGGCATGCTTGCGACGATCCGCCAGCATGCTGGTAATCGCCCGAGTGCGGCTCGAGAACTGGATGTCTTTGGCGCGAGCGGACACGTCGAAGAAGTCTCCCGGCGCATTGCCTTGCGCGCTCCATAGATCGACCTGAAACACCAGCGCGTCCTTGCGATCCGAGTCGCGCACCACCTCGGTCAACGGTGTGTTCGACACCAGGCCGCCGTCCCAGTAGTATTCGCCGTCGATCTCAATTGCGGGAAAACCCGGCGGCAACGCTCCCGACGCCATGAAATGCTCCGGCTTCAGCCGCATTTTCGTGTTGTCGAAGTACACCAGGTTGCCGGTCCGCACGTTCACCGCGCCTACGGAAACACGGATGTCGCCATCGTTGATCCGATCGAAATCGGCAAACTTCAACAGCGTTTCCTTCAGCGCGGCCGTATCGTAGTAGCTGACCGCGTTGGGGTTCTGTTTGCCAAAACCCGCTAACGGCAGCGGTATGCGCGGCGAAAAGAACCCCGGCTGGCCCTCTGTCAAGGCGCGCCCGGCCGCCCACCAACTGGCCCACTTGCGCGAGAGATCGCGCATTCCGAACGCCGGCGGCATCCATGTCCCGAGACCAGCAACCCAATCACGCGGCTGGCAGATCCGGTTCCAGAAGCCGCGCAACGCTTCCACGCGGTTCTCCGGCGCATTGCCTGCGATGATCGCGGTGTTGAGCGCGCCGATCGAGACCCCGGAAATCGAGTGCGGTTGTACGCCAGCCTCGGCCAGGCCCTCGTAGACGCCGGCCTGGTAGGAGCCGAGCGCGCCACCGCCCTGAAGCACCAGAGCGACTTCGTCGTAGTGCGGCAGCACGAGCGCATCACGCTGCCATCCATATTGTTTAGTGATGCTATGCATATCTATTCCTAATTGCATTGCGCATCCGTGGCTGACGATGACGGCCTCAGCGCCTGGATTCGCGAGCGTGCGGCGCACTGCTCGCGAATTCCGCTTGCCACGCCGGTCACAATTGCGACGTTGCCGTTCAAAGCCCTGTCGCTTCCTTCTTGCAGGCTCACGCGGTCCTGTCGATTGACCGCGAGCTTCATAGCCTAAGCTTGCGCCAGATAGTCATACGCAACCTCGCCGATATCCAGTGTGAGGTTGGCGACCAGGTGCCGCGCGCCCACCACCCGCTTCACCGGAAGATCGGCAACGGGCGCCAGTGCGTGCGGATGCAATTCGAGCGCAGCCGGACCCGTCCACGCCCCGAGTACGTCCACGTCGCGCAAATAGAAGCGCACGAGCTCGCATACGCGCACCGAACCGTCGACGTGCGGGATGACTTTCAGCAAATAGTTCGGCGTCTGCGCAAGCTTGTTGCGTTCGGCCTCGATATCGAGCAGCACATGCTTGTAGCCCATCGTGCCGGTTGCCACGCGCTGTGTGCCGTAATCGAGCGTGCCGAGCAACGTGTCGTTACCGTCGACGCCTAAGGTCGGTCTCGCGAGCTTCTTCGGAAAGCCCCAGAGTTCGCGGCCACCGGCGATCGGGCCTTCGTCGTCGAGGTACATCGAGTGTGTGTAGTTGCCAAGGCGTCCTTGCGGGTCACGCACCGTGATGACCTGACCGGTTTCGGTGTAGTCGCCGAAACCCGAGGAATCTGGCATGCGAATGAATTCGTAGTGCACAAGATTGTTTTCGGGGCGCAACGGCTCGGGCACGATGGCTTGCAACGCTTCGAAATCGGTCTCGTAGGAGATGATGAAGTATTCCCGATTGATAAAGCGGTACGGCGGCCGGGGGTAGGCGGGATTGTGAACCGGCATCGCAAAGGCACCTTTGCGAATAGAGTCAAGGTCCATACGGGTCATGAGGCACCTCGTCGAGGTTGAGTTGCACGGGCGCTATTGGCGCACTTCACGCGGCAAACGCTCGTTGGCCGAGGCGCGCTAATCCGGGTTCGCGCTTTGCCTGCGCAAGGAAGTCGGGCGGGCAGCGGGCGGCGGATATGCGGCTCCGGAAGGTACTTCGCCGGCACGGCACTCGCGGTCTTCGAGCGTCTGCACGTAGTCCCTGTCGTGCTGGGATTTGGTGCGTGGTCAACGCCATTCATTAGGACAAGCAACTGCGTGTCGCGGTGCTTGCCGACGGCCGGCGCATCACTGCGCGACCCGATGACATTGCCGGCGGCGCAGCGTTTCGCCATGCTGCCGTGGAAGGCATCGAGTGCTGCGGCGCCTGTTACTGCGATGCCTGGTTCGTGGCGAGGCGATGGATTCTCAACAGATGCGGGCGAGCCGCACGCGAGCCAGTTGCCGAAGAACCCGCTACCGCGCCGCCATAGGCGCCCGATGCAGTCTCGTTACGCGCCACGCGTGCTTCGGCCTGCTCGACCTGGACCGGGTAGGAAGCCTCGTCGCCGTCTCCCGGGCGATATCCGGCCTGCTCGACTTGCACGAGGTCAGCGCGAACCTGGGCGCGTGTGACGGGGGCGTTCGGCTGAGCGAACGTGAGGGCGGGAGCGGCGAGCGCCGCGGCGATGGCGATTGCTTGAACTAATGCTTTGACTTTCATGATGCACCTTGATTGCTGTAGCTCTCCACAAACGGTTGTTTGCAGCAGGTGAAGTCATGGTAGTCACGGATGGACATCGCGTGAACACATGTGTAGTCACAACATTTGTGTCCGTGGAGAATAAGTCGCGATCGAGTGTGGCCGCCTGAAGCTTTGCAGCAAAAGCGGCCGCGAGCGCCCATCGGCAGCGTGGGTTCGGCTCGTCAAGCGGGCATCTTGCGGAAGGCAATCGCGAAGCGATTCCAGCTGTTGATCGCCGAAACGAGCAACGTCAAGTCGACGATTTCCTCGTCGCTGAAGTGCGGCTTGACGGCTTCCCAAACCCCATTGGGCACGTGGCTTTGCGCGACGAGCGTGACGGCTTCCGTCCATTCCAGCGCGGCGCGCTCGCGCTCAGTGAAGAACGGCGTTTCGCGCCATGTGACCACGGCCGCCAGTCGGCGTTCGGTCTCGCCGTGTTTGCGTGCGTCGGTCGCGTGCATGTCCACGCAGAAGGCGCACCCGTTGATCTGCGACGCGCGCAGCCGCACGAGTTCCGCAAGGGACTTTTCGAGCGACGACTTGCCGATCTGTTCTTCGAGCGCGAGCAGGGCTGACATCGCATTTGGGTTGGCTTTGAAGAAGTCGAGACGTTGTTCCATATTGCTTTCACAGAGGGTCTAAAGGAGAGTGCGGCTGCCGCACTCGAACGAGTTGCACAAGCGGCACTCCATACAACGGTTGCAGTGCTTTGTCGTGCGATTCGCTGGGGCCAGCAGTTCCTCGCGCACCGCGCGAGATCGGTGTCGAATTACGAGGAGAGCGCTGGCTGCTGATTCGGAAAGGCGATCGAAGCGCGGATACGACCACGCCTGTGCGCTTCAGTGTTGCGGCGGCTTTACGTCGAACGCGATCCGGCCCGCGGGCAGAAAGGTGAGCGAGACGACAGCACCGCCCTTGACTTCCGGGAAGTGGTGGCTGCCCGGCTCGGGCGCCGTCCAGCCGCCATGGCACCAGCCGTTCGGGCCCGCGAGCGCCGCGCCGTCGTTGAGCGGTACCACCAGATTGATCTCGCCATACGGGTGCAAATGGTAGGGGGCGCGGAAGCTGCCTTCTGGATTGTTCTGAGCGTTGTCCGTGCTGTCGAGCAGCACCGACGTTGCGCTGAAGAAGAACGTCTGCGCGCTGGGCGTCACAACCAGTGAGCGGCGGTAACGCGGACCGGCGACCTCGGTCGCGGCCACCCAGCCCTCATTCACGCCGAGGGTGAGCAGGCGCGCCAGGTCCTGGTACAACTCGCTTTCAATGCCGTATTTCGTGTTCAGCCATTGCTCGACTGCCGTGCCCGTGGTCATGTCCTTGACCTCTTGCAGAAAGGGGATGAAACGGGCGACGAGTTCGTCGAGGTGAGTGGCAAATGGGGTCTGGGACATTTCGGATATACCTCCAGTGAGCACCGACGAAACCTCACGGTGTGACACGCAAGACGTCGCGGCGGGCCGGGGCGGTGGATCGACGGTAGATCGCAACGATGGGCGGAGCGCAGCGCAGCGGCAATGGCTTCGAGGGGGTATTCTTGCTCACGGCGTTCGCGCAATCCATAATCAATCGACCGAATTTCCTATTGCATCGTACAAATTCCCCATGGATCCGCTTTCCGACGTGTTTTCCCTGCTAAGGGTCAAAAGCGTGCTTTCGGCACGCTTTGAGGCTTCCGGGCCCTGGGCCCTTCGATTTGCGGCCTATCGTCATGTCAAGTTCGTCGGGGTCGTAAAAGGCGAGCGATGGGTATGGATTGAAGGCGTCACGGAGCCCACGAAAATGAAGGAGGGAGACTTCTGCCTCCTCACGGACGGATCGCCCTACTGCTTCGCGAGCGATCCTGGCGTGGCACGGCAAGACGGCGAGCAGGTGTTTGCCAGTCATCTGGGCGCGGATGGAATCGTTCGTTATGGACGAGGAGAAGCGTGCGCGATTAGTGTCGGAGGGATTTTTCAGTTCGACGGCGACATGAGTGCCTTGCTGCTCAATTTGCTGCCCCCGCTCGTTCTCGTTTGCGCCGATTCGCCGGATGCCAGATCGTTGAGCGCAGCCCTCGAAATGATCAGGGCAGAGACGGAGTCAGTTCGGCCTGGCGCGGCAGCGATGAGGGGCAGCCTTGCGAACATCGTGCTCGTGAACATCCTGCGGGCTCATCTTGCCGCGAACCCGAGATCGGCGGGCTGGCTCGGCGCGTTGGCGGATCCGAGGATCGGCTCCGCGCTGAGGATGGTGCATGAAGCCATAGCCCGTCGCTGGAAGGTGGAGGAACTGGCTTCGAAGGTCGGCATGTCGCGCACCGCATTCATTGATCGCTTCAAAGATCTCGTGGGGCTGCCCCCACTGGAATATCTGATTCGATGGCGCATGACGATTGCCAGGGACGCCTTGAGAACGGGCCACGACAACCTGTCGAGTATCGCCGCCGCAGTAGGCTACGCGTCCGAAACCACTTTTAGTTCGACCTTCAAAAGGATGTTTGGTCAGAGCCCCAGCCGGTATCGCTCGGAAGCGCGAACGAAGGTTTGAATACCACCGGCAGCGTTTGCGTGCCGCGAGGCAACACGCTGCTGCATGGGCCACGAAGGCGGGGCATGGTCAACGAAATCACCAGGGCGGGAAGCCCCGGGTTTATTCTGTGACGTACGCAAAAGATTGACCCGAATACGCTAACCGTAATGGGGAGGCAGACCATGCAGGAGCAAGCAATACGTGAAGCCCTTAACGCGCACTGGCAAGCGTCCGCGGCCGGCGATCTCGACGCGGAACACGATATCTACGACGACGACGCTATCTGTGACTACCCGCAATCGGGTGAGCGAATCCTTGGGCGAGTGAACCTGCAGGCGCTGCGCAGTCACCATCCAGAGAAGCCATCGGGTTTCAATGTCAGGCGAATGCAAGGGGAAGGCAACCTCTGGGTCACGGAGTACACCATCGCCTATCAGGGAGGAATGGCTTACACGGTCAGCATCATGGAATTCCGCAACGGCAAGGTCGTTCATGAGACTCAGTATTTTTCGAATCCTTTCGATGCGCCAGACTGGCGGAGCCGATGGGTTCAGAAGATTACTTGACGTCGCGTTGCGGTGGTTCAACCACGCGAGCGCCTGAGTTCGCCGTGTGGCCCACGGCCCGAACGCTCTCGTGACGCGCTATGGAAGGCTTTCCCGGCCCCGTGCCGTGCCATGGGCCGAATGCCAACGGACACGGCAGGACGAGGCGCACAATGCCGCGCAACGCTATGCGCTGGTTGTTCCTGACCTCAAGTGCCGTGCTTGAGCGGTGCGGATCGGGGACCACAGCGAAGCTGCCGATATAATTGCTGCGCCACTCAACGAGGACATAGCATGAAATCTCTTATTGCCTTATTCGCCACCGCCGCGATTGCATCGACCGCGTTCGCCGCGAACACCATCGAGAAGTTGCCATCGGGCGTCGTAGTCGAGCACATCAAGCAAGGCACCGGTCCGCAACCTACAGCCAACGACGTGGTGCGCGTCAACTATCGCGGCACGCTCGCGGACGGCACCGAGTTCGACAGCTCGGCCAAGCATGGCGGCCCGGCGGCGTTTCCGCTTGGTCAAGTGATTCCGTGCTGGACGCAAGGCCTGCAGAAGATGAAGGTGGGCGGCAAGGCAAAGCTGACCTGCCCGGCGGCGACGGCTTATGGTGATCGCGCCGTCGGCCCGATCCCGCCGAACAGCAACCTCACGTTCGAAGTCGAACTGATCGGCATTGGCCAGTAATCGAAATCTGGAAGTGCCCGGCCACCGTCGCACGGCATGTGGCTCAGGCCGCAGGGGCGCGAACTGGCGCCTTTGACGCCGGGTTCGGCCGGGCGAAGCACGTAAGCAGGATCAATCCGATCATGCGTGCTTCATGCGTCCTGCGTGCGGCATGTGGCGCGACGGAAGCGGCGGTGCCGCTTCCGTGACGGCGAAGTACGAAGACCGCTACGGTCATCTATCGATCGAGCCAGACAGCCTAGCGATAGTTCACGAAGTTGATGATGTCATTGAGGAACCACGGCAGAATCAACTGCGTATCGGGATCGCTGACACCAACGGTGAGCCTCGGTGGCTTTGACGCGGGGTAATTGCGCCGCGCGCCTTCCGGAGAGTGAAGAATGTAGGTCTGCGTATCATCTGGATTCGGTCTTGCGGCCTGATTGTTCGCGGGCGGTGGGGAGGCGCAGCCGGCGGTGAGCACGACGAGGGCAACTACGAAGCAAAATGGCTTCATGATGGTGAACTCCATCCTCGCTACTTTGACGATATGGCCGATGCCAATTGCGTCATGGTACAAGGCTCGGCCGCGCCGGGCGCAGGAAACGCAGTGCGACGCCTCGCCAACAGTCGGCGAACGATGTTGGCTGGCTCGCAGATCAAAGCCGCCACTTTACCAGCATGGGAGCGAGTCCCGCTGCGAGGCAGCGCGAACGTGCCACAGCACGATGCAAGCGTCATTCTGGCCCACCGACATTCCGATGCGGCGTGGATCTGACCGCACCCGCGACAATTCCGATTGGTCAATTGAGCCGATGACCAGAATTGACTGCCTGCTTTGCCTTGAATCAGGACATCGGTACGTGCCAATCTCTCCTTTGATTCGCGGCTGAGATTGTGAATTTATATTTCACACTTCTGCTTCGACGCGGTGCTTACCGCTGATAAAAAATGATTAAAAACTCCTGATCGCCATCGGTAGTCTGGCTGTGCTTGGATATTTCAGCTTGTCAGGCTATGCGTGTTATCACGACACAAATTATGCGAAACGATCGATGACACTCGCATCGTATCCGGTCGAAAACGGCCGGATACGCACATTGCTGGACGAAAAGGCCTGCTATTACTGTCATTCCCGGCATACGGTGCTGCCTGGTTATGCGCGCTTGCCAGGCATAGATGCTATGTGGGAGGGCCGCGGAAGTAAGCCCGACTGGAGTAAAACGGAGCTTGCACACTCGTTTTCTCCGAAGCGGTCCAATCCCGTGCCGGGTCCGGCGTTCGCAGAGAAACAGGAATGA
>NZ_DATJWR010000428.1:0-16296 GCF_035501035.1 Paraburkholderia sp. | reverse complement strand
TAATGACTATCGCGTCTTTGCCATTTGCGGACGCTGTAGCAGGGTGTCAGAACTCGAAGCAAACGGAGTAAGGGATCTGCTCGCGGCACTCGTCGCTTCCGTCGGCTGCGCACTGGGTGATGGAGCCGCTGAAATCAGGGTCGTGTGTCGGGACTGCCGACAGGGTTGACTGGCTTGCCCCTGTGACGGCCTCTCATCTACGAGCGCGTAAATCGAGACGACGTACCGCTGCGCAGGCAATTTGCTAATAGGCGCCCATAGACGGCCACGTGCATGCGAAAAAGCCTCGCCCGGATATCCTCAACTATCACCCAATGGCCGTTATCAGTCCCATTTCAGTCGTCTACCGGCTGTCCATCAACGGCTTTTGCTGGCCGGCTAGCGCCTGTCGCTTCGCCTGTGAACGGTCACCCGTATCGACTTGAATTCGGCGCCTTCGCCACAAATCGAAGCCCTGTCGCTAATCCAGAGGATTTTTTGCGGAGCGGAGACGGCGCACTGAGCTGGCTAGGGCACGGCGGACGAGGCCGTTTCCGCTCCGTAAAACATTCTTTGAGCTAAACCGCTCCGCGAGCAGTGACGGCTATGGGCATTGAATCGTTGCGGTTGCGGGTGATATTGCCAGCGGCGATGTTCGGGGAGTTGGAAGTGCAGGTATTGCGTTGTGCTTTTGCCGGCAGAGAACCGAGTTCGCGCAGATCGCTCGATGAGCGTGAACGGCGGCGATGTCGGACGGACGCATGTGGCGCGAGCACGCCCACCGTTTCGGCCGAGGCGTTTCGGAAACGGTCTGTAGCTGTAGCGATGAGCAGAGCGGGCGTCATGCGGTGCTCGCCGGCGGCGCTCGTGGCGTGACGTCCGGCAACAGACGCGCGACGCAGAGCATGCGTCCCCGGGAGCAGGCGGGACAGGCATGCAGCGAACGGCCGGTCAGCTTCTCGTAGTGGTCACGATAGTCAGACCGGCGTGTGACCTGTGCTTCGTGTGCAGGCTTGACCTCGAGCAGTTGACGACACTCGGCCAGACGCGCTTTGCGCAGGCAATTGCTGAGCAGCCCGTAGTGGCGGATGCGCTGGAATCCACGCGGCAGGACATGTAGCAGGAATCGCCGGATGAACTCGTACACCGGCAGACGCATCACGCGCGGCTTGCCCGATCGGCGGTAGTCCTTCCAGCGGAACGTCACGTGTTGGTCGGTGAACTCGAGCAGGCGGTTGGTGGAGATCGCTACGCGATGTGTGTAGCGGCCCAGATAGTCGAGGACCTGCTTGGGGCCGCCGAACGGCTCCTTGGCATAGACAACCCAGTCGGTACTGCGTGCCTCAGCCAGATAGCGGACGAATCGGCCGGACTCGGCCAGCTCGGCAAGCGACGAGAAGAAACGCAGCTCACCGGCGTCGAAGGCCTGCTGCAAACGACTGACACTTCGGGCGCCGGCACGACGACGGGCTTCCTGGCATGCCCGTCGGACGATAGTGGGCCCGATAGGCTGATCGGGGAAGCGGCCAGGGAACAGCCAGTGCTAAGGTCGGCCGATGCGCCAGTATTCGCGCAGGATCTCCAACAACCGCTGGCGAGAGCATGACATAGCGGTCGGTCTGACCTTTGCCCTGTTCGACGCGTAGCACCATGCCTTGGCTGTCGATGTCGCCGACCTTCAGGCGAGTGGCTTCGGAGATCCGCAGACCACCAGCGTAAGCCGTCATCAGGATGACGCGGTACTTGATACTGGGGATGGCCTCGAGCAAACGCGTGACCTCGTCGGGGCTGAGGATGACCGGCAGCTTGCGCGGCTTCTTCGACATGGCGATCTCGTCAATCACCCACCCGCGTTTGAGCGTGACGTTGTAGAGAAAGCGCAGTGCGGCAGTGGCGAGCACAAGTGTGCTGCGCGAGCGCTGGGCGTCAACCAGATGCAATTGCCAGGCGCGGATCTCCTCAGGCCCAAGCACTTCGGGGGAGCGTCCGAAATGACGGGCAAACGCACTGACATAGGACACGTAATTGCGCTGGGTACTGGCTGCGAGGTTGCGCACGCGCATATCCTCGACCATGCGTCGACGTAGGGGTGTCATGGTGGACTCCGCTCTGAGTGGTCACGGCAGCAAACTGCACTGCCATCGTCGCACTCGAACAGATGTGTCCTACGGATGATCCCGGAGCCGATGTCGCTGGCCAACCACCTCCTCCCGCGTCAGCGGGTTAGTTCAACGCCTATTAGCGATATCGCCGCGTTTACCGACGAAACTGCGCCCGTGCTCATCAAGCCTCGTAAAGTTCGGCAAGGTCTGCGGCGATGCGAAGTGTCAGATTTGACGCGGACTGAGGCGAAGTGGCGCTTTTATTGCGCTCCGAGTGGAAGCAAAACTGTCACGTTGGCGACGAAAAACACCGTCAAATCGCGACCATCCCAGTGACACATCTGTTGCGTCCCACGACGACCGCTACGCAATCGTGCTTTCGTTCTCCTCATTCGCAGCGGGCACCTCCCCAGCGTCGGGCCGGATCTTGAACCAGATGGAGTACATCGCAGGCAGGAACACGAGCGTCAGGATCGTTCCCGCGAAGGTTCCTCCAATCAAGGTATAGGCCAACGTTCCCCAGAACACGGAATGGGTCAGCGGAATGAATGCAAGCATTGCCGCGAGCGCAGTCAGGATAACCGGCCGGGAGCGCTGGATGGTCGCCTCCACCACCGCATGAAAAGGCGTCAACCCCTCCCGCGTGTTCTGCTCGATCTGTCCGATCAGGATCAGCGTATTGCGCATCAATATGCCGGAGAGCGCAATGAGTCCCACGAGGGCGTTGATCCCGAACGGCTGATTGAACAACAGCAGAGTCGGAACCACGCCGATCAATCCCAGCGGACTGGTCGCAAACACCATCATGGTGGCGGCAATCGAGCGCGTCTGGAAAATGATGATCAGCAACGTGAGTGCGATCATGATCGGAAACAGCGGCACGAGCGCCTGCGTCGCCTTGCCGGCTTCCTCGATCGCACCGGCTTCTTCGATCCGGTAGCCCTCAGGCAGCTTCGCGATGACCGGCTGCAGTTGCGCGAGCATTGCGGTCGAGACGTCCGGCGGCTGCAGCCCTTCAGCAATGTCGCCGCGTACGGTGATGGTCGGCGTGCGGTCACGACGGCGAAGAATCGTGTCCTCCATGCGGATCTCGACCGTTCCAACCTGAGACAGCGGCACACGCTGACCGGCAGCTCCGACCAGGGTGAACGCGCCGATTCTATCGGGATCGAGTCGTACTTCGCCGGCCGATCTCGCAACGACTTCGACCGAACGGATGTCCTCGCGCACGTGGGTGACCGCAATACCGGTCAGCAGGAACTGCAACTGCTGGGCGACCGAGCTGGACGTCAACCCGAGCGCTTCGAGCCGATCCTGATCCAGCGTGAAGTGCAAGGTGGGCACGAGAGGGCCCCAGTCGGTGTTGACCGTTCGCATCTTCGGGCTGGCGCGCATGACGCCCTCGACCTGCGCGGCGATCGCGCGCAACGTATCCGGATCCGGGCCCATGACGCGGAATGCGACCGGATAGGGCGAATAAGGACCGAACACGAGCTGGGTCACGCGAACCTGCGCCCCGGGCGCGAGCCCTTCGGCAATGGCCTCGCGCAAGCGGAACTTGAGCGCCTCCCTCTGCCCCTCGTCATTCGTGCGTATCACGATTTTGGCGAACGACGGATCCGGAAGTTCCGGAGACACCGCCAAATAGAAACGCGGAGCGCCCTGCCCAATGTACGACGTCACGATTTTCGCTTCGGATTGCCTGGCAAGCCATGCTTCAACCTTTGCCGTTGCCGCCGAGGTTTGCTCGATCGACGTGCCGTAGGGCATCTGCACCTCAACAAGGACTTCCGGTCGGTCGGAGGTCGGAAAGAACTGCTTCTTCACGACGCTCATGCCCATCACCGCGACCATGAACGAAGCAACCACGATCCCCGCAACCATCCACTTGCGCTTAACCACACGCACCAGAAAATCGCGAAAGCGCTGGTAGTTCGGTGTGCTATAGATTGCCTCGTGACCGCCTGCGATCTTTGGAATGTCCGGCAACAGCTTGACGCCCAGATACGGCGTGAAAACGACAGCAACGATCCACGACGTGATCAGTGCGATACCCACGATCCAGAACATGTTGCTGGTATATTCGCCCGCCGTCGAGCGGGCAAAGCCGTTGGGCATGAAGCCGATAGCCGTGACCAGCGTGCCCGAGAGCATCGGAGCGGCCGTATGGCTCCACGCGTAGGCGGACGCCTGCACGCGGCTATACCCTTCCTCCATTTTCACTACCATCATCTCGATGGCGATGATGGCATCGTCGACAAGCAGTCCGAGCGCGAGGATCAGCGAGCCAAGCGTAATGCGGTCGAAGTTCTTGCCGGTCGCGGCCATGACGACGAACACGCCCGCGAGTGTCAGCGGCACCGCTGCCGAGACCACGATCCCTACGCGCCAGCCCATGCTGGCAAAACTCACCACCATCACGACGAGCAAGGCGACGAAGAACTTGACCATGAACTCGTCGATCGCCGAGCGGATATTGACGGCCTGGTCGGTCACTTTGGTGAGGCTCATACCCAGCGGCAGCCCGGCATTGATTGACGCCACTTCTTTATCGAGCGCCTGCCCGAGGTTAAGCCCGTTCCAGCCGTCACGCATGACGACGCCAAGCAGCAACGCGGGTTCGCCGTTGTTGCGAATCTGGAAGGTGGCCGGATCTTCATAGCCGCGTTCGACGGTGGCTACGTCCGAGAGCTTGAGCGTTCGGCCCTGAACAACGATGGGCGTGTTGCGGATTTTCTGCAGTTTGTCAAACGCGCCCTCGACGCGAATGAACACCTGGGCGCCAGCCGTATCGATCGATCCTGCCGGCGTCAGGACGTTCTGGCCGTTCAGAGCCGCGAAGATATCCTGCGGCGTCACGCCGAGCGTAGCGAGCCGGTCGTGCGAGAACGAGATATAGATTCGTTCGGATTGCTCACCAATGATGTTAACTTTTTTCACGCCCGGCACGTGGAGCAGCCGCTGACGCAGACCCTCGGCATCACGTACGAGCAGCCGTTGCGGTTGCCCTTTCGCTTTCACCGCGAACAGTGCAAATGTGACATCGGAGTACTCATCGTTGACAAGAGGGCCAATGACGCCGGGGGGCAGATTGGCAGCCTCGTCGGAGAGCTTCTTGCGAGCCTGGTAAAACTGCTCCGGAACCTCGGCGGGCGGCGTGCTGTCCAGCAGGGTCACCGTTGTGAATGCCAGTCCCGGTCGCGTATAGGTTTCGGTCCGGTCGTACCAGCGCAGCTCCTGCATGCGCTTTTCCAGCGGCTCGGCCACCTGATCCTGCATTTCCTGCGCCGTGGCGCCAGGCCATGCCGTGATGACCGTCATCGACTTGACGGTGAAGGGTGGGTCTTCCGCCCGTCCAAGTTTGAAGAACGCGACGATCCCGGCAACAGAAATCAGGATGATGAGAAAGAGCGTGACAGAGCGTTCGCGAACAGCGAGAGCTGAGAGATTGAAGCCGCTCATTGCACCTCTCCTTCCCGTGCATTCGATGCCGTGGCCATACCGCCATCAGCAATGCGCACTTTTTCGCCGTCGTGAATCAGTTGAGCCCCAAGCGCCACCACCCGCTCGCCATCATGAAGGTCGCCGGTGACGGTCGCCGTCTCGCTGCTGAGCGCCGCGACGTGAACCTTGTGCCAGGACGCGTGCGCCGGCGATCCTTCGATCGTCCACACGCCGGCGCCGGTGCCGGGATCAAACAATGCGCCCACCGGCACCTCCAGAGCGACTTCACGCTGGTCGCCGTCACCCGCGAGATCGACCGTCACGGTGGCACCGAGCGGGGCGTCGGAAAGCGCCCCCTCGAGGACGTAGCGGGCCTCGTAAGTCCGTGTCAGGCGATCGGCGGAGTCGGAGAGTTGCCGCAACGCCGCGGGAACACGCTCGCTGTGCGCGCCGTAGAGCGAGGCCTGTGCAATCGAGCCGGGAGCGGGGCGCAGGGTTTCGGGGAGCTGGACGACCGCTTCGCGCGGCCCAGCGTGCGCGAGGCGCACGACGACCTGGCCTGCGCTGACGACCTGGCCCGGTTCAGCGAGGGTTTCCACAACCACACCGTCGGCGTCCGCCACGAGGACGGCGTACCCGGAGGCGTTATTGGCGAGATCGGCCTGCGCCTTCGCCGCGACGAGCTGCGCCCTGGCTGAATCGGCGGCCGCTTTGAGCTGCTCGTAGGTCGATGCCGACACCGCACCTGCCGCCACGAGATCGCGATACCGGGCTTCGTCGTCAGCGGTCTGCGTGGCGCGGGCCTGCGCGGCGGCAACCAGTTCCTGCTGCGAGCGGGCCTGCAACCCCAGATCGATCGGGTCGATGCGCATCAGCGGCTGGCCACGTTTGACCGTTTGGCCTGCATCGACCAGACGCTCGACGACTTTCCCCTGAACCCGGAAGCCGAGATCGCTCTGAACGCGGGCGCCCACCACGCCCGTGAACGAGCGGCTCGCCCCCGGCGCACTCTGCACAACGCTCGTGCGTACGAGCGGGGCCTCGGTACGCGGGTCGGAGACATGCCGGTCACCACATGCCGCAAGGGCAAGCGACGCCAGGCTCAATGTGTAAACAAGGTGACGGTGCCGGAACATGAGGTCGCTCCTTGCGACGGATAGGAGGCCTCATTCTGATTCGAGTGACCAAATCAGTCAATAGTCACAGATAGATTTATGGAGCGAGACTCCTGAGAACCAGGCTCGCGAGCTGGACCGTCGCTTCGTCGGCCGAATCGAGGTTGTGCTGGAGCAGCAAAGGACTGAAGTACGGTTTCATCACCAGGAAGATCGCATTGACCGCCTCATCCAGCGGCGTCTTGCGCTCGAATTCGCCTGTTTCCCGCCCGAGCAGCACGATATCGGTCAGAAGTTGCCGGATCTGCTCCTCATAGCCCCGGACCGAGGGCCACGGCGAGCCAGCAGCAACGGCGGCGATGTCATAAAGCTTGCGATCCTGGAAGAAGAGCTCGCGCCCGGACGCGAGTAACGCCTTGAACATGCGGCGAAATTTCTCCGTTGCGCTGTGGGCGTCCCCTACTGCCTCGTTGACGGCCGCGATGATGGCAGCGAGGCGGTTCGCACAGATCACCTCGCCTATGGCCTGCTTCGAGTCAAAGAACTTGTAGATATAGGCCTTCGAAAAACCGATCTGCTTTGCGAGGTCGGAGACGGTTGTCTTTTCGTAACCGTATCGGGTGAAGTATTCGGTCGCTGCATCAACGATTTGCGCGCGAACTTCATGCTCCGAAGGGCCACGCGACAGAGGGGCGGATGGAATGGGCTTGTTCATCTCTCAAGCTTAGCCTCTCAGAGAGCGATTGACAACGAGTGACCATATCGTATATTAGTCACACTCCAGTCACTTCCCGAGACGATCGATCATGGTTTCGCATCGCCCCCTTCTCCTGCTGATCGGCGCCGCTGTCCTTTCCGCCTGCACCGTGGGTCCCGACTACCGGCGACCGGATGTACCGCTCTCGCGGAGCTATATGACCCAGCCCTCGTCCGCGACGGCGGGGACGACTGCGTCGGCTACCCTGTCAGCCTGGTGGGAGGGGTTCGACGATCCACTCCTCGCACACTATGTATCTGTGGCACTTGCCCAGAACCTGGACCTCGCCCAGGCCGTCGCGCGGATTGACCAGGCTCGCGCGCGCGTCGGCACCGCGGACGCGGCGCTGCTTCCCTCGGCCTCGGTCTCAGCCTCGGCAGCGCGGGCCTACCAGTCGGTCGATACGCCGGTGGGCCAGTTGCTCAATGCAACGCCAGGTTACGAGCGCTGGGGCACCGAGTACGAAACCAATCTGGAAGCCGGTTGGGAAATCGACATTTTTGGTGGTCTGCGCAGGCAGCGTGAAGCCGCGCTCGCAGATTATTCAGCCACCCAGGCGGCGGCCGTTGCCACCCGACTTGCCGTCGCAGCCCAGACAGCGGACATCTACGTCACGATACGCGGCCTTCAGGCCCGCCTGGATATCGCGAACCGGCAGGTGAAGACACAGGAAGAACTGCTCGCAGACGTGCAGCTCCTTTACACGAAGGGCGCTGCCGCCGACTACCAGGTTCAGCAGGCGCAAGGCTCACTCGATCAGGTCCGGGCAACGGTGCCAGCCCTCAATGCGGGCCTCGATGCGGCGCTGAATGCCCTTGATGTCATGCTGGGCTCGCCGCCGGGCACTCACCGGGCAGAACTGCTCGCGGCCGCCCCCATCCCCGCCGCGCCGTCCATCTCCGGTATGGGCACACCGGCCGACCTGCTGCAAAGACGTCCCGACCTGATCGCGGCCGAACGCCACCTTGCAGCCTCCAATGCGCGCATTGGGGCCGCGATCAGCGAGTACTATCCGACCATCTCACTGGACGCGTTCCTCGGCAGTGCAACCGCAGCCGCAGCCGGGACGCTTTTCACGGGCGGTGCCAGTCAGGCAGCAGGCCTCGTTGGGTTGCGCTGGCGCCTGTTTGACTTCGCGCGCATCAACGCCGACGTCGACGAGGCGAAAGGCGCCGATGCGCAAGCGCTTGCCGCCTATCGCCTGGCCGTACTTCGCGCCACCGAGGATGTCGAAAACTCGCTCTCGTCATTGGTGAACCGCGAGTCACAAGCCGCCACCCTTTCGCACGCGGAATCGTCATTGTCCAAAGCGAGGGATTCCTCGATGGCCGCTTATCGCGGCGGCGCTGCAAGCTTCATCGATGTGTTGCATGCCGACGAAACCCTGCTGCAGGCATCTGATGCGAGGGCGCAGGCGCAAACGGAATCGGCTCGTGCCGCTATCGCGACGTTCAAGGCCCTCGGCGGCGGCTGGAATCCGGAGTCAGTTCAACCGCCGCAGGCGCCAACTGCACGTTCTGGCGGCAAGACCGCCGCGATGGCAGGCGCGTGAGTTGAACCGGCCAGCGCCTGCCCGGATGATCGACCATGCGCGAGCAGATAATCGATATGGGATTCAGCATGGGCTCACCGAGGCGCAGACCGTCAATTGCTTCGATTTCCGCGTGCCCGTGATCGACAATAACTTCCGGCAGCAGCCATGGCCCTCGCGCAAATAACGCATCAACAGCCCGACGAGGTGATTGCCAACACGGCCCGCATGGTTGAATTCCGGTGCTCCAGCATTCGTGTTCTACTCATCTGCGGTAAAGCCGATCCTGATCTTTACGTGAGCGTCGCGCCGCACATCCAGTCGCAGGGAAAGAACGTCTCGCTTCATGCGATCGACGCCGGGCATTGGCCCCAGATCGATGCCCCCGACGACGCCCTCTACGCCGCGAGGCACGCCGGCCGCAATCGCTTGAGCCACGCGGGAGCGACCGTCGCCTGATATGCGCGTCCGGGTTTTCAGCGCCGCGTTTGGGTTTCAACCAGGTGTCTGCGCGTCCCGGCATCAATAAGCTGCGAGCTGTGGCTTGCATCGGCATATCATGCGTTCGCGTTCGCTTGCGCCGCGATGGAAACGATGCACGCACATCTTCTCCCCACACGCTTTCACAATGTAATGAGGTATTGGGATGTCCATTGAAAAATCAGCGGAGATTGCAGCCCGCTTCGACCGGCTACCGCCGTCACGCACCGTCTGGACGATGGTGATTCTGCTTTCGCTCGGCGGGGTATTCGAGTTCTACGACCTGTTCTTCACCGGCTATGTCGCGCCCGGCATGGTGCATTCGGGCCTTTTCACGCCCGAATCGCTCGGCTTCTTTGCGTCGCTCGGCCCGCTCAGCGTGGCCGGCTTCGGCACCTTCGTGTTCTCGACCTTCGCCGGGCTGTGGGTCGGCGCGCTCGCGTTCGGGCAGGTGGCCGACCGCTTCGGGCGCCGCCTCATCTTCACGTGGTCGTTGATCTGGTACATGGTCTGCACGGCCATCATGGCGTTCCAGACCACCGGCGAAGCGCTCAATATCTGGCGCTTCATCTCCGGCATTGGCATTGGCATCGAGCTCGTGACCATCGACACGTACATCTCCGAGCTCATCCCGAGCGCCGAGCGCGGCCGCGCCTATGCCGCCAACCAGTTCATCACGTTCAGCGTGGTGCCCGTGGTCGCGTTTCTCGCCTATATCCTGAAGGACACGCATCCGATCGGTCTCGACTACTGGCGCGTGGTGATCCTGATCGGCTCGGTCGGCGCGATCGTGGTGTGGTTCCTGCGCCGCCGCATTCCGGAGAGCCCGCGCTGGCTCGCGCGCAACGGTCGCGTGGAAGAAGCCGAACGCATCGTGGCAGACATCGAACGCCGCGTGGTCGCCGAAAAGGGCATACCCTTGCCGCCGCTCGGGCCGATCGCACTCGAAAAGGCCGGACGCGGCTCGCTTGGCGAAGTGCTGCGTCCGCCCTATTTGCGGCGCACGGTGATTCTCTCCATCTTCAACATGGCGCAGGTGATCGGCTTCTATGGCTTCGCGGCGTGGGTGCCGACGCTGCTGATCGCGCGCGGCGTTCACGTGACGCAGAGTCTCGCCTACGCCTTCGTGATCGCGATCGCCAATCCGTTCGGGCCGCTGCTCGGTATGTGGTTCGCGGACAAGTTCGAGCGCAAGACGCAGATCGTCGGCGGCCTCCTGACGATGGCCGTGGTCATCATGCTATTCGCGCAGACCTCGCAACCGTGGCTCCTGATCGTGCTGGGCGTGCTCTTCACGCTCGCCTCGAACGTGATGTCGTACTCCTATCACGGCTATCAGGCCGAGCTTTATCCCACGCGCGTGCGGGCGCGCGCCGTGGGCTTCGTCTATTCGTGGAGCCGCATTGCCGCCGCGTTCGCGGGGCTCGCGATCGGCATCCTGCTGCATCATTACGGTGTGCCTGGCGTGGCAATCTTCATCGGTGCTTCGATGATCGTGGGTATCGTGATGATTCTGCTCGGGCCCGCCACGCGCGGGCTCTCGCTCGAAGCCATCAGCCACTGAGCGCCGCGCGCGGCGCAATGGTCGAGACAGCAGATCAGAACAACACGCCTGACTTGACGATCATTTGCGCCGCGGCGGCCAGCACGCACACGAGCACGACTACACGAAACGCGAGCGGATGCAGTTTGTCGCGCAGCGGCCGCACGAACAGCATGCCCGCGATGGCGGGGAGGCTGGCCGCAGCCGAAATCGCGAGGTCGACGAGATTGGCATGCGCGCCGTGGCTGAACGTCGTGACGAGCGTGACGACCGACACGACGAGAATGATCGCGATCTGCTTGGTGAAAGCGCGGCCCGTCGCGCCCGATGCGATCAGATACATGGCGAGCAAGGGCCCTGGCACCGCCGCGATGCTTTCCATGAGGGCCGCCCCAAAGCCGAGCACGAAGCCCACGGGCCTGACGAGCGCGGGTGCGAGCGTGAGGCGCGGCGAGACGAGCAGCAGCATGGCCGCCACGATCAACGCCACGCCCGATGCCGCCTGGGCGTGATGCGGTTCGAGCGCGATCAGCACCGACACACCCAACACGTTGCCGATCACCGTGCCGATTAGCGGCGCCGCAATATTGCGTAGCGTCGGCAGCATTTCGCCGCCCTCGAGAGCCTGCGGAATATTGCCGAGGATGATCGGCATCGAGAGCAGCAGCACCGCCTCCTTGACGGGCAGAAAATGCGTGACGATCGGCATTGCCACGAGCGGCACGCCGATCCCCGTCACACCTTTCACCATGCCGCCCAGCACCAGCGCGAGCGCGATCCCGAGCAGTGCGAGCACGCCAAGCGACTGCAGATGAGGCGCGAGAAGCCCCGAGGAAAGAGAAAGGCCGGACATCGTGCAGAAAATAAGGGCAATGGGCGCGCGTACTTTCGCGCCACTCATGTGAAAGTGGCCGCGTGCGGCAATATGCCGATGCGGCCACCTGTTCGCGGGCGATCCCCGCTTAAGCGGCTTTTTTAAGCAGCCGCTGCCGTAGCGGCTTGCGCCGGCTTTGCCGCGACCTTGCGGGCCACCGTTTTACGCGCCGCCTTTTTTGCGGGCACGGCTTTTTTCGCGGTTGCGCTCTTGGCGCGCTTCGTCGCGGGTTTTGTCGCCGCCGCCGAATTGGCGCGCGTTTTCCGTGCCGCCTTCGCCGTAACTTTGCGACCTGCGGTCTTTGCGCCCGCAGAACCCGTTGCCGCGCTGCCGTCGATCAGGAATTTCGAACGGTCTTTCACGTCGCGAATCCATGCCGGCGCGCGGCCACGGCCGGTCCACGTTGCACCGGATTTCGGATCGGCGTATTTCGCAGCAACCGTGCGTTTCGTGGCAGGTTTGGCGCTCGAACCCGGCTTGCGGCCACGTCTCTTGCCGACGAAGCGCTCAATATCGGCCAGGCTCAGACCATGCCTCGCCATCAGTTCGCGAATTTTCGTGAGGCCAACTGACGTCTGCTTTTCGACGATCGACTCAGCCTGTTTTTGGAGTTTTGCAATCTTCAATTGAATCGTATCCAGGGTGACCATTCACACCTCCTCATTCACGGTTTTTTACGGACACCCTTCAAACTTGATTGGCAGATCGAAATACGATCTTGCTTCCGTGGGCGTCGCGAAAGACAGGGTGATTATGATGTCAAATCACACTTTCTGGCAATTTTAAACTAACGATTCGCGCCAAGAAAACGCCTTCTCTGGTCAGACTATTGATTGTCACGCAAACTCCGGCTTTGCGAATTTTCATTGTGCAACAATCAAGCCGTTACGCCATGGTCGGCGCGCGCTGCAACTCGACGACATTGACGCGCGCACCGAATACCTCACGAATCAGCGGCAAAAGATGATCGTGATGGGTGAGAAACAACACCTGGGTTTTCGCCGAAAGATCGCGTAACGCTTCGAAACCTGCCTTTGCGCGCACGTCGTCGAAATTGATGAACAGGTCGTCGGCGACGAACGGCAATGCCGCTTTGCTCGCCAGTTGCAATTCCAGTGCCGCTATGCGCAGCGCGAGAAAAAGCTGGTCGCGCGTGCCTTCGCTCAATCCGCTCACTTCCACCGTTTTTCCGTTGTTGCGGCGCGCGTGCAGCGCGGGCGGATTGCGTTCGGTATCGACCACGAGGCGCGCAAATTCGCCGAGCGTGAGCCCGTTGAATATCTCTCCCGCGCGACGCAGCATGGGCCCTTGCTTCTGGTCACGATAGCGGTCCGTGGCCCATTTGAGCAGGCGGCTCGCGATCGCAGCTTCGAGATATTGCTCCGCGGCTTCGCCCATTGCGCTCAACGCTTCCTGGCGCTTTGCCTCCGCAAGCGCCGCATTGGCCTGCCCGTTGATCGCCTCGAATGCCTGCGCAGCCGTTACCTCTTGCTGCAGGCACTCGCTCAACTCGCGGCCGCGCGCTTCGAGTTGCTGCTTCACCGTTTCGAGCTGGGCCGGCACCTCGGCTATGGGCTGCTCCGCGATCTCCGCTGCGATGGCTTCTTGCGAAAGACCGTCGCCCTCGCGCACGAGCGTGTCCCGCGCCGCCGCAATCGCGCTCGCCAGTGCGCGGCGCGCATCCGAGCGCTCGGCAAGCGGCAGCGCCACGTCGATTCCGTTCACGCCCGCAAGCCTCAGAATGGGCTCGATGCGTGCCTGCGCGCCCGCAACTGCCGCAGCAGCATCGGCCACGCGAGTGCGTGCGAGCTGCACGTCCGCCTCTGCCTGAGCGAGCGATTTCGCTGCCTCGCGCGCCAGGGCCAGGCGTGCCGCGAGCCGCCGCGCTACATCGATTCCGTCGATCCCGTCGTTCGACAGGAGCCATTCCGGCGCGAGCGCAGCAGCGAGCCGCCGCGCGTCGGCTTCGAGCGTCTGCAATTGCGCGCGGATCGCGCGAATGCGATTGCGCGGCGCTTCGGCTTCCGCGAACGCGGCCGCGATCGCATTAGCCAGTTCGACGGCGCCTTCCGCCGCAGCAAGCGTCGTGGCGCGCGCGCCGAGATTCGCTTGTGTAAGGGCCTCTCGCCATTGCACCTGCCATTTTTCGTAGGCGTCCTGCGCGATTGTCGATCTGGATTGCGCAGCTTCGTGGGCCCGCTCGGCGTCGCGCAACTGCGCGTCCAGACCTTCGCGCTGCACGGCGCTCTTCTGTGCCGACTGCACATAGGTTTCGGCCACGCCAATCAGGGTCGTCAGTGCATCGGCTTCGTTCGCGCCCGAAACCGGACGCAGCGCTTTGAGCAGCGCCGCGTGCGCGGCGGCGCGTGCCGCACGGCGCTCCTCGAGCTCGCTCGCACGCCGGTCGCATTCGCTCTGCGCGATAAGTGACGCTTCGCGATTCGCGAGCCAGGCGCCCATGTCAGCAAGCGGCATGCCCGGCAGCTGCGAGCCGTTGGCGATTTGCGTCCACGCCGTATGGAAACTTTCGAGTTCGCGCTCGCGTTCATCAAGCAGGGCGCACTTGCGTTGCCCGTTCGCGCGCGCCGCCTCGAGTTGCTGACGCAGCGTCTGCAATGTTGCGGCCGCCTGCGACGAGCCGAGTTGCGCATCGACGAGTTCATCGGCGAGACGGATCGCATCGTCCACGACGGGCGCGCCATCTTCGAGGCTCACGCGCGCGTGCCTGACCTCGTCCCACGCACTATCGCGGCGCGTACGCGCCGCCTGTACTTGCGCCGTGGTGACGACCTTGTTGCCCTGTATGAAATGCTTCTCCTGCATTTCGAGGCGCGCGATTTCCTCCTCCGCGGCCGCGGTCGCTTCACGCGCCGCCGCCAATGCGCTCATGCGCTCGTTCTCTTCCTTCTGAAGCGCTGCGAGCCGCGTGGCAGATGGAAGGTCAAGCATGCGCAACGCCTGCACCGGTTTGCGCCATTGCCCCAGCTGTTCCAGCTTTTCCTCGAGCGTGCGTTGCGCATCCGCCAGTTCACGTTCGAGCGCGCTCTCCTTTGCCGCGCTGTTGCGAAACTCGCGAGCGTTGTCGAGCGCCGCATGCAGCGCGTGAGGCACGTCGATGCCCGGCAGGCGCTCCAGTTGGTCCTGCAATTGGGCGAGCTTGCGCGCCTGTTCGTCGCGCGCCTCACGCGCGGTAGTCAGCGCCTGCTCGCGCAGGCCGTGGTCGCGCAGCAGATTCGTCACGGTCTTCAGCGCGAGCGCACCCGGCAGCGCTGCGCGCAAATCCGCTTCATCGGCCGGCCAGCCGAGCTGGGCGGCAGCGGCCAATGCCGTGTCGAGATGGCTCTTGATCTCCGTTTCTCGCACCACCAGTTCGCGCGGATAATTCACGCACTCACCACGCAGATTGTCGAGCGCGTCGATTTCGGCAGCGAGCGCCAGCGTCGCGCGATCGGGCTCGATCGCGTCACGCGCGGCTTCCTTGCCCGCGAGATCGGCTTGCCGCGCTTCGTGCACCTTGCGTTCGGCGGCAATGTCGGCTTGCGCTTTCAATAGATCGGCATAGGCCGTGGGCGGCAAATCGACGACTTCGCCCAGTTCGGCCAATGCGCGTTGCTTGAGCGAGAGTTCCTCGCGATACGGCGCGAGCCGACGCACTCGCTCCAGCTTCGAACGCTCCGATTCGAGGCTGCGCTGTTCGCCACGCAGGCGCTCGATGGCCTGCTGCACCGTTTCGAGCGCTTCCTTTTTCTCGACCCAGTCGCGCGTACGTACTTGCGCGGCCTTCAGTTCACTCGCCGCCTCCGTGAACGCTGTTTCCGCCTGGGCATACGCGCTGCCGGTGCGTCGCGGCGCCCAAAGTTCGGCCGCACGATTCTCCAGTTCCTCGCGGACGGGCCCGAGGCTCCCCACCCCGGCGGCAGATTCGAATAGCACCTGGCCCAGCTTGTCCGAAGCATCGAGAATGCTCCGCCCGCCTTCCACGAGGCGTGCGTGATCGAGGCCGAACATCTGCTCGAAGAACTCCTTGCTCGCGCCATCGAGGAAGGCCGCGAGAAAATCGTCGGGGAGCTTGTCGTCCTGAGGCGTACGAAGCGAATTTCTCCCGCGCGCCCGATGAAAACGCTGCTCGCTCGCGCCGCTCTCCAGCACGCCGCCAATACGCAGCTCCGGCGTGCCATGCAGGAAATCGAGCGGTGTTTGCAGGCGCATGCCGAACAACAGTTCCGACACAGCGGTTCGCACCGTGGACTTGCCCGCTTCGTTGGGCCCCACGATGACGTGAAAATCGTGTGCCGCATGCGCAAATGGCAACGTCGTATCGGTGAATTTTCCGTATTTGATCAAATCGAGTTGCTTGAGGCGCATGGCTCATTCTCCCGTGGAAAGGCGCGCAAGCAGTGCGGGACCCACCTGATCTACCAGTGCCGCGAGGTTGCCTTCGCGGGCCAGTTCGAGCAGCGGCGCGTCTTCC
>NZ_DATJWR010000427.1:0-13618 GCF_035501035.1 Paraburkholderia sp. | reverse complement strand
GTGCGGAACGGCGGGCTCATCACATGCGCGGCGGCGCGCGTCCAGTCGGGGTCCCGATAGACCGCCTCGTCGATCACGAGATGCCCCGCCAGCACTTCGCCGAATACGCGCTGCCCTTCGCTGCGCGCGCGGGCAATCGCTTCGAGCGCATCCTTCGCCGAGACATGAACGATGTACACCGGTACGCCCAAAACCTGCGCGATGCGGATCGCGCGATTCGCCGCCTCGCCTTCAACCTCGGGCGGGCGTGACAGCGGATGCGCCTCCGGCCCCGTAAAGCCGCGCGCGAGCAGTTGACGTTGCAACTGGAATACGAGTTCTCCGTTTTCCGCATGCACGGTGGGCAGCGCGCCCAGTTCGAGCGAGCGCGCGAAGCTGTTCACGAGAATTTCGTCGTCCGCCATGATGGCGTTCTTGTACGCCATGAAGTGCTTGAAGCTCGACACGCCGTGATCGTTCACGAGCAGGCCCATGTCGCGATGCACGCTTTCATCCCACCACGTCACCGCCACATGAAAGCCATAGTCGGCTGCAGCCTTTTCGGCCCAGCCGCGCCACTCGCGAAAGGCGTCCATGAGCGGCTGTTTCGGGTTCGGGATGACGAAGTCGATGATCGACGTCGTGCCGCCCGCGAGACCCGCCGCCGTGCCCGTATAGAAGTCGTCGCTCGCGGTCGTGCCCATGAAGGGCAGTTCCATGTGCGTGTGAGGGTCGATGCCGCCGGGCATCACGTATTGACCGCCCGCATCGACCACGGTCGCGCCTGCAGGCGCGTCGAGGTTCTCGCCGACGGCCTGGATTACGCCGTGCTCGCAAAGTACGTCCGCACGCCAGCTCTTGTCGGCGTCGACGACGGTGCCGCCTCGAATCAGGATCGCCATGGTGCCATGTCTCCTTCAGTTGAATGAATCCACGCTGGAACGGCTCACGCGCTCGCCACGCTCGGGCGGCGGCTCTTACCGAGCTTCATCAGCACGCCGTAGACGAGCGCCGCAATGGCGAGCCCCACGAACCACGCATAGGTGTAAAGGCCCTTGAATGCTTCGGGCACGGAGGGAAACGCGTTCGGGAACGCGACGTTGAGAAAGCCCGGCAGGTTCGGCAGCACGCCCGCGAGCAGCGCGATCACGGCCGCCGGATTCCAGCCGTTCGAGTAGGCGTATTCGCCGTTTTCATCGAAGAGCTGTGCCGTGTCGAGGCGCGCGCCGCGAATCACGAAGTAGTCGACGATCAGAATCCCGGCCACGGGCCCAAGCAGCGCCGAATAGCCGACGAGCCAGGTGAAGATGTAGCCCTGCGTCGTGGCGAGGATCTTCCACGGCATCATCACGATGGCGATGGCTGCGGTAATGAGGCCGCCTGCCTTGTACGAAATGGCCTTGGGCCACAGGCTCGAAAAGTCGTAGGCCGGCCCGACGAGATTCGCGGCGAGATTGCAGCACATCGTGTCGAGCGTGAGGATGACGAGCGCGATGCCCACGCCAACGCCTTCCATGCGGCTCGTGAGGTCGATGGGGTCCCAGATCGCCTTGCCGTAGATGACCACCGTCGCCGAGGTCACGACCACGGAGACCACCGAAAGCAGCGCCATCGGAATGGGCAGGCCGATCGCCTGGCCGACGAACTGGTCCTTTTGCGTTTTCGCGAAGCGCGTGAAGTCGGGAATATTGAGCGCGAGCGTGGCCCAGAAGCCCACCATCGCCGTGAGGCTTGGCCAGAATGTCGCCCAGAAGAGGCCCGCCTTCTTGCCGCCCGCAACGAATTGCGAAGGTTGCGAAAGCATCGAGCCCACGCCGCCCGCCCGCGAACAGGCCCACCAGACGAGCACCACGCACATCACGACCTTGATGGGCGCGGACCAGCTTTCGAGCCAGCGGATCGAATCGGTGCCGTGCAGGATGAAGTAGAGCTGCAGCACCCAGAAAACGAGGAAGCACGCGCCCTGGCCGATCGAGATGCCGAGAAATGGCAGCGCGTCGCCCACGAGCGCGTTGTGCGTGAGGATGTTGGCGAGCGTGTAGATCGCGCTGCCGCCGAGCCACGACTGGATGCCGTACCAGCCGCACGCCACGATCGCGCGCAGCATGGCCGGCAGCTTCGCGCCCTGCGTGCCGAACGACGAGCGCACGAGCACCGCATAGGGAATGCCGTATTTCGCGCCCGCATGGCCGATCAGCAGCATCGGTACGAGCACGATGAGGTTGCCGAGCAGCACCGTAAGCACGGCTTGCCACGGCGACATGCCCTGCTCGGTGAGCCCGGCCGCGAGCATGTACGAGGCGATGTTCATCACCATGCCCACCCACAGCGCCGCGAAGTGATACCAGCGCCACGTACGCTGCGCTACGCCCGTTGGCGCGAGGTCCTCGTTGTATAGCTCGCTTTCGGCGCGGCGTACGCTGGCGTCGCCTGCTAGTGGGTGGCTCATGGTGCGGGTTCTCCGTGGCTTGTCGTGAGTTCGGTCCGGTTGTCTTTCTGGGGAATCAGGCGGCCTTGGGGGCGGCCACGCGCGCCGGGTTGTTCGGGTGCGTGGTCCAGTTCGCGTAGCTGCCCGAGTCGACGCGCTCCATCGTGATGCACTGGTCGACCGGGCAGACGTGCATGCATAAATTGCACCCGACGCAGTTCGCATCGACCACCTCGAAGTGGCGCTTGCCTTCACGCATCGCGGTGATGGCCTGATGCGAGGTGTCCTCGCAGGCGATATGGCAGAGCCCGCACTGGATGCAGCGGTCCTGATCGATGCGCGCCTTGATGTCGTAGTTGAGGTTCAGGTATTGCCAGTCGGTGACGTTGGGCACGGCGCGCCCGCGCACGGCGTCGAGGTTCGCGTAGCCCTTGTCGTCCATCCAGTTGGAGAGGCCGTCGATCATGTCGTTGACGATTCGGAATCCGTAATGCATCGCCGCGGTGCAGACCTGCACGCTTCCCGCACCCAGCACGATGAATTCCGCCGCGTCGCGCCAGTCGGAAATGCCGCCGATGCCGGAAATAGGCAGGCCGTGAGTTTGCGGGTCACGCGCGATTTCCGCGACCATGTGCAGCGCAATGGGCTTCGCGGCGGGGCCGCAGTAGCCGCCGTGCGTGCCCTTGCCATCCACGGTGGGCAGCGGCGCCATGGCGTCGAGGTCCACACCCACGATCGAGTTGATCGTGTTGATGAGCGAGACGCCGTCCGCGCCGCCCTTCATCGCCGCGCGTGCGCCGTGGCGAATGTCGGTGACGTTGGGTGTGAGTTTCACGAGGCAAGGCAGGCGCGTGCCTTCCTTTACCCAGCGCGTGACCATTTCGATGTACTCGGGCACCTGCCCGACGGCCGCGCCCATGCCGCGCTCGCTCATGCCGTGGGGGCAGCCGAAGTTGAGTTCGACCGCATCGGCGCCCGTGTCTTCCACCTGCGGCAGGATCCACTTCCAGTCGTGCTCGGTGCACGGCACCATCAGCGAGACGATGAGCGCGCGATCGGGCCAGTCGCGCTTCACCTGCGCGATTTCCTTGAGGTTCGCGTCGAGCGGCCGGTCGGTGATGAGCTCGATGTTGTTCAGCCCCGCAATGCGCTGGCCGCGCCAGGTGGTCGCGCCATAGCGCGAACTCACGTTCACCACGTGCGGGTCGAGCCCGAGCGTCTTCCAGACCACGCCGCCCCAGCCGGCCTCGAAGGCGCGGTTGACGTTGTAGGCCTTGTCGGTGGGCGGCGCGGAGGCGAGCCAGAACGGGTTGGGCGATTCAATACCGGCAATCGTGCAGCGCAGATCGGCCATGATGCAACTCCTGTGTGCAGTTCGTGTTTTCGGGTTTCGGCGGGCTTTGCGCCAGAATCACGGCGGGATCAGGCCGCTTTGACGGACAGACTCGCGAGGTAGCGGTCGATCGCGCGCGCGGCGAGCTTGCCGTCCTGCACGGCCTGGACCGTGAGATCCGTCGCCCCGTGGCCCGCGCAATCGCCACCCGCGAACACGCCCGCGAGGGAAGTCGCGCCGTTTGCATCCACGGCGATACGGGCGCCGCCTTCGGCGAGCTGCAAGCCGTCCAGCCCTTCGGGCAAGAGCTTTTGCCCAATTGCCTTCAACACCATGTCGGCTTCCACGCGCACGATTTCACCGGTGCCACGCAATGTGCCGTTCGCGTCGAGCGCGGTGCGCTCGAATTCCACGGCCTGCGCGTGCGTTTCGCCGGTGATGCGCAGCGGCTTCGTCCATTCGACGATTGCCACGCCTTGCGCGCGCGCGAATTCCTGCTCGGCCCACGTTGCGCTCATTTGCGCCGCGCCGCGGCGGTAGGCGAGCGTGACCTGCTCCGCGCCCAGCTTGCGGCTTTGCACCGCGGCGTCGATCGCGGTGTTGCCGCCGCCGATCACCACCACCTTGCGGCCGACGGGCAGGGTGGCGAGATCGCCGGCTGCGCGCAGGTGCGCGATGAAATCGACGGCATCGAGCACGCCTTCGAGCGCCTCGCCTTCAATGCCGAGCGCGTGCGTGCCACCGAGGCCCACGCCGACGAACACGGCGTCATACGCCGCGCGCAGCTGCATGAGCGTGACGTCGAGGCCGAGGCGCTGGCCCTGACGCATCTCGATTCCGCCGATGGAGAGCAGCCATTGCACCTCGCGCTGCGCGTAGTCGTCGACGGTCTTATAAGCCGCGATGCCGTATTCGTTGAGCCCGCCCGGCTTTTCGCGCGCATCGAACACGCTCACGCGATGCCCGGCGAGCGCGAGCGTGTGCGCGCAGGCGAGACCGGCCGGCCCCGCCCCCACCACGGCAACGCGGCGGCCGGTTTCGCTGGCGCGTGTGAAGAGCGGCGCGGCGCCGGCGGCATCGCGCGCCATCTGGAAGTCGGTAGCGTGGCGTTGGAGCGCACCGATCTGAACTGCTTCGCCATCCTGATGATTTCTCACGCAAGCGCCTTCGCAGAGAATTTCGGTTGGGCACACGCGCGCGCACATGCCGCCCAGCGGGTTCGCGCTCAGGATGTCGCGCGCGGCGCCCTTGAGGTTGCCGTTGCCGATCTTGCGGATGAAGCCTGGAATGTCGATACCGGTTGGGCAGGCCGCGACGCACGGCGCGTCGTAGCAGTAGTGGCAGCGGTCGGCGGCGATGACTGCCGCGTTGGGGGAGAGCGGCGGCGCGACATCAGCGAAGTTGCAGCCGAGTTGCTCGGCGGTGAGACGGCCGGCGGCGATGCCGTTGGCGGCATTCGAAGTGGGTTGGGACATCCGGATGCTCCTTGCGAGGCAAAACACGGGTCCGCCGGCTGTGCGTTACGGGCGCAGCCGGTACGTGGGGAAGCAGGAAAGACAGCGTGGCTCTCACGCCGCTTGCGTTTGCGTCAAAGGCGCTAGCCGGGCTCGCTCGCGCGCTCCAGCATGGCGTGCAGCAGCACGTTCGCGCCCGCCTCGATCCATTCGATCGTGGCGTCCTCGATCTCGTTGTGGCTGATGCCGTCGATGCAAGGCACGAACACCATCGAGGTTGGCGCGACCGTCGCGAGATAGCAGGCGTCGTGGCCCGCGCCCGAAACGATGTCGCGATTCGAGTAACCGAAGCGATCTGCCGCCGCGCGCACGGAGTTCACGCAGGCCTTGTCGAACGGCACCGGTGCGTAATAGAAAATTTGCTCGACCTGGGTTTCGAGCTTGCCTTGTTCGGCGATCTTCGCAATGCCTTCACGCAGTTCGGCATCCATCTTCGCGAGCACGTCGTCCTGCGGATGGCGAAAATCGACGGTGAAGAACACGCGCCCCGGAATCACATTGCGCGAGTTCGGGTGCACCTGCATCATGCCGACCGTCGCGCAGGCAAGCGGCGCGTGGCGCAGGCCGATTTCATTCACGAGCTGCACGACGCGCGAGGCGCCCAGCAGCGCGTCGCGACGGCGCGGCATGGGCGTGGGTCCCGCATGCGCTTCCTGGCCCGTGAGCACGACTTCGTACCAGCGTTGGCCCTGCGCGTCGGTGACGACGCCAATGGTCTTGTTTTCGGCTTCGAGTATCGGCCCCTGCTCGATGTGCAGCTCGAACGCCGCGTGAATCTTGCGTCCGCCGCACGGCAGCTCGCCCGCGTAACCAATGCGCTTCAGTTCTTCCCCTATGGTCTTGCCTTCGATGTCCTTGCGCGAAAGCCCGTAATCGAGCGTGAAGACGCCCGCGAACACGCCGGAGGCAACCATGGCGGGCGCAAAGCGCGAGCCTTCCTCGTTGGTCCAGATCACGGTTTCGACGGGGCGCTCGGTCTGGATGCCGTGGTCGTTGAGCGAGCGGATCACTTCGAGGCCGCCCAGCACACCGTAGATGCCGTCGAAGCGGCCTCCTGTGGGTTGCGAATCGGCGTGCGAGCCGGTCATCACGGGTGGCAGGTCGTTGTTGCGCCCCGCGCGGCGCATGAACACATTGCCCATCTGATCGACGCTCACGGTGCAGCCCGCCTCCTTCGCCCACTGCACGATGAGGTCGCGGCCCGCCTTGTCGAGGTCGGTGAGGGCGAGGCGGCACACGCCGCCCTTGGGCGTGGCGCCGATCTTCGCCATCTCCATCAGGCTGTCCCACAAACGCTGGCCGTTCACGTGGATCGCGGTCGTCAGCGCGGCTTCGCTTACTGCGTTCATGCGTGTTCCTCCTGTTCGTGTTCGTCAAACGTGCATCCATGCCGCGGTCTGGGGCGCGAAGCGCCGCGGCGGTGCACGCCTTCGCCGGCATTTCCCGGACCGCCAAATCCGGCTCTGCGAATCCTGTCCGATTGGACAGGTTGTAGCCGATAAACTTCGCGAATTCAATGCGGTGTTACGAGGGAGAGGCGGAGCGAGAAGCGTGCCATCGATGCTGCGGTGCGCGAAAGCGCACACATGTGCCCACGCGTTTTCCCCGAGGTTCGCGTATGCGCGAGGCGCTTACATCCTGACTACAATGAAGCCGGCATTCGCGCGGAAGTCGTGCGAAGCGTTTTCACTTCTGAACGGAACGAACGCCATGCGCGACGACGAAACGACCACGCGAGCCACGGTTCACGCCATGCGCACTGCCACACGCGCCGAAGAAGCGGGTGACGCAGCGCACAAGCCACGCCGCCGCAAGGCCTCGATTCGCGCGTCGAACGAATCGCATCTGCTCGCATGCGCCGAGGCCGTGTTCGCCGAGCGCGGCTTCGAAGGCGCGAGCACGGCGCTGATCGCGGAGCGCGCGGGCTTGCCGAAGGCCAATCTGCACTACTACTTCCCGACCAAGCTGGCGCTCTACTGGCGCGTGCTCGACGATCTCTTCGAAGAATGGAACGCGGCCGCCGACACCTTCGATGCAAGCGACGATCCGGTGGAGGCGATTGGCGGCTACGTGCGCGCGAAGATGGCGCTCTCGCGGCGCAGGCCGCTAGGCTCGAAGGTGTGGGCCAACGAGATCATCAGCGGCGCGACGCATATGCAGGACATCCTGCTCGAACGCGTGAAGCCGTGGATGGAAACGCGCGTGAAGCTGATCGAGCGGTGGATAGCCGAAGGGCTCCTTGCACCCGTCGATCCGAAGACGCTGCTCTTCATGATCTGGGCGACCACGCAGCACTATGCCGATTTCGAGGCCCAGATTCGCGCGCTTTCGGGCAAGCGCGCGTTGAGTGCGGCGGGGTTCGAGGCGAGCACCGAGGAGGTGGTGCGATTGATCCTGCGCGCGTGCGGCGCGCGTTCGCCTGCGCGGTGACGAAACGGCGGAATTGATTCGGATACCGAATTAAAAAGATGCGCGGCGATGACAGCGATTACACCTGCATCGACGGCACATCCTTCATGCAGCGCAACGCGAACATCGACCGGCTGTGGCGAATGCCCGCGATCCGGTAGAGCTTCTCGCGCAGAAAGCGTTCGTAGCCGGCGGTGCCGTCCACCGCCACCTTGATCCAGTAGTCGTACTCGCCGGAGACGAGATACGCCTCCAGCACTTCGGGCAGGGCGGCGAGCGCCGCGCCGAAGCGCGCGAGTGCGTCGTCTTCGTGGCGGTCGAGCGTCACTTCGAGAATCACGATGTCGGCATAGCCCAGCTTCTGCTGGTTCACGAGCGCGACATAGCCGTCGATATAGCCATCGGCTTCGAGCTGGCGCGTGCGGTTCCAGCACGCGGTGGTGGACATGCCTACCTGCTCGGCCAGTTCGGCGTTCGAAAGGCGCGCGTTTTTTTGCAGGGCGCTCAGGATCTTGCGGTCCTGGTTGTCGAGCGTACGGGCGGTGCGTTCGCGGGTGGCCATGGGCGAAAAGAATTCTGTTAAGCGACTGGGTATTTTAGAGGAAGAACGTTCCGAAATATTGGGGTTATTGCCCCAAAACAGGAAGCCCATCCCACCCTTTGGCCGGTATATTTTCTGACATGCCTTCTTGCCCGGCACGACCCGCCCGGCCACCTGGCCGGCGCGGGGCGCGCCGCCGCAGCCACGAGCCGCGGCGGCCCGTCAGGGCCCTATTGCCGCTCACCGCGGCGGCCGCCGGACGCTCACACCCTCGAACGCGACGCTGCGTCATCCATCGAACGTGGGCGCGTCGGTCGGGCATTGAGGCATGCACGCACAACCCATCCCTTGCTCGCCCTGCAGAACAACAAGATGTCGATCCAGCTGTATCTGTCCTTTCTCGTCGCCGCGCTCGTTCTCGTCTATACCCCCGGTCCCGTCAACGTGCTCACGATGAGCCAGGCGCTCCACGCCGGCTGGCGCGGCGCGTTGCCCTGCGTCTGGGGCGGCACGCTCGCCGTGCTGCTCCAACTCGTATTCACCGCGCTGTGCCTCAATTCGCTGCTGCTCATTAGTGAGCATTCGCTTACGATTTTGCGCTGGCTGGGTGCGGCTTATCTCGTGTGGCTCGGCGGCAAGCAATGGCGCAGCCGGTCGCTCGCCGGCGTGCAGGCGCCGTCCGAAGCCGATGGCGGGACCCGGCATGCCTTGTTTTGGCGCGGGTTTGCGACCTCGGGGCTCAATCCCAAGACCTTGCTGTTCTTTCCGTCGTTTTTTCCGCAGTTCATCAGCGCCGAGGCGCCGTGGAGCGCCAACCGGCAATACCTGCTGCTGGCGGCGACGTTCGCGTTGCTGTTTGCGGGTGGGGTGGCTTCGATGGCGCTCTTTTCGCACCGGTTGCGCCACGTGCTGCAGCGGCCGAGGCGCCTGCGAGCCGTGAATCGGCTGATGGGCAGCCTGCTCGTGGGGATGGGCGCGATGATGGCCGGTTTGCGCTAGACGCGCAGGCGGGCGTTGGCTTGCTTGCGCTTGCGCTTGCGCTTGCGCTTGCGCGCAAGCCGCCTGGCGTTAAGCCGACGCCTGCGCGCGGTGCCGCTTAAGGCGTGGTCGTGCTGCTGGCGGTCGATGCGGCCGGCGCCATGGTTGGCGTGCCTGCGGGGGCGGATGGGCTCACCGTCCCGGTTGCGCCCATCGCCGTTTCCGCGCCATTGGCGGCAGACGCCGAAGCGAGTGTTTGCATGGCGCGCGGGCCGGTTGACGCTCCAGTGCCGGCCGGAGTGGCGCTCGCGCCCGCCGGCGTCGCAGCCGGCGTGGAGGCGGCAGCGGGCGTTGCCGCATTGTGAGTGGTCACACTCACCGCCAGCGCCGCAGGCTGGGCGTTCGTCTGAACCGCAGGCATGCCCATGATGGCCGCCGCAGCCGCTGTGGAGTGGTCAACCGTAGCAGATGCGGCAGGCGCGGGGGTGGCAATGGCCGCCGCCGGTTGTGCCGTCAGCACGGGCGTGGGCGGTGACGCCTCGCCATGCATCACGGCCGCCCCCGTTGCCGCTGCCGCCACGGCGGCGGCCGGCGCGGCCGATCCCACCGTGGTCGCGGCGGGCACGGCGCTCGCCGTGGCCGTGACCGGCTCGATGGTCGGCGGCAGCGGCGTGATCTTGATCGCGCCGCTGCCCGGCACGGGCTCGCTACGCGCAACGGCGTTCAGATAGCGCCCCACCAGATCGAAGAACTTCGAGTAGAACGGGCCCGACTGGATCGTCTCGCTCGAAATCTTCACCATCTCGTCGCTGTTCGAGCGGATTGGCAGCGAAACCGACCCCAGAATCGAGAGCCCCACGCTCGCCGAGGTATCGCTCTTCTTGAGCGCGTAACCGTTCTGCACGGCGTTCACGTAGACCATGCTCGAATTCGCCGCGTCGCCGGCCGTGCAGACCACGTGCACTTCCACGGCGATGTGCTGATCGCTCGTGGGCTGGAAGTTCTTCGTGGCGTCGACGGTGTCGCTGCGCGTCAACGTCGTCATGTAGCCCTGGCTCAGCAGCGCGCGGCGCGACGCCTCGCAGGCATCGGCGCTCGCGTAATTGAAGCTGTGCGAGAACTGACTAGGTGCGCTGCTCAGCAGCTGGTCTTCCTGGAACCCAGGCTTGGCCGACGAGCACGCGCCGAGCGCGGCTGCCAGCGCCACCGTGGCTGCGGCGAGGGCGGCTGAGCGAAGCGGGACGGGCAAAAGAGGGATAACTCTCGAAAAACGGGACATGTTCAGGGCAAACAGGGCGCCAATGCGGCATTGCATCGTACGGGTTGCATTGTAGTTCGGTTCCGTGTCGCACAACCGAACGCTCGTTTTTTCGAGGCGTATCGAAAGGCTTTCGAAGGTCGTTCGTAAGGCCTGCCTTTGCGCAAAAAAAGCACGAAAAAAACGGGCTTTCGCGTAACGCGAAAGCCCGTGTCAACCCGGCGCGCGGGGCTGCGAGCGGAGAAGAGGGCTCGCCCTCGCGCGCCGCAGCCGGATACCGCCGGCTGTTCCTGTGCGCGATGCGCGGATTCGTCGGACCGCGCCGCGTGCCGTGGTGCGACGCAGCAGCGGCGCTGCCTTGGAGACCCTACCGGGCGGAGCGGCTTACTTCGTGCCCACCGTCGTGAGCGGTTGCCACTTGCCGTTCACGACCTTGTAGACCGTCACGCCGCCGTACTTGAGGTCGCCGTACTGGTCGTAGGCCAGATCGTTCGTCGTCACGCCTTTCATGCTGGTCGTCTTGAGCGAGGCGAGATAGATGTGCGGATCGGTCGAGTTCGCCTTCTTCATGGCGGCGAACACGGCGCGCGTGCCGTCGTAGGCGTACGGCGAGTACAGCTCGACCGGCTTGTTGAAGCGCTTCGTGTAGCGCTCGACATAGGTCTTGCCGCCCGGCATCTGGTCGAGCGGGCTGCCGCCCGACGAGGCGAGCGCGCCTTCGGCGGCCGGGCCCGCGATATTGATGAGCTCGTCCGAGTGGACCATGTCGGGGCCGATCAGCGTGGCCTTGATCGCGAGCGACTTCATCTGCTTGAGCATCGGCGCGGCCTGGGTGTCCGCTCCGCCGTAGAAAATCGCGTCGACGTCGGCCGACTTGATGTGCGTGAGGATCGAGCGGAAGTCCACGGCCTTGTCGTTCGTGAACTCTTGAGCCACCACCGTGCCGCCCGCCGCCTTCACGGCGCGGGCGAACTCCTCGGCCACGCCCTGGCCGTAGGCGGTGCGGTCGTCGATCACGGCGAAGCGCTTGAACTTCAGGTCCTTCACGACGTAGTCGCCGAGCACGCTGCCTTGCTGCGCGTCCGACGTGACGAGGCGAAACGTGGTGGGCAGACCCTGGCGCGTGTAGGTGGGCGCGGTGGCCGTGGCGATTTCGGGAATGCCGGCCTTCGCATAGATCGGCGCGGCCGGAATGCTGGTGCCCGAGTTGAAGTGGCCGATCACGGCGGATACGCCGTCGTCCACGAGCTTTTGCGCGACGGTCGTGCCGGTGCGCGGGTCGGCCTGGTCGTCGTAGGCGTCGAGCACGAAGTGCACGGGCTTGCCGCCGATGGTCGGGTTCGTGGCGTTTTCGTCCTCGATCGCCATTTCGACGCCGCTGCGGAAGTCCGCCCCATAGTGGGCCTGCCCGCCGGTGAGGGGGGCGGCGAAGCCGATCTTGACGTCGGTGGCCTGGGCGAGCGCGCTGGCGCTCCACAGGGCCGCCACGGCGGCAAGAACGAAGGGGGCGCGCAGACGCAGGCTTGGGTTGCTTGGATTCATTCTGGTTCTCTCCTCGGTGGTCTACGTTTTCCATGGGCGCAGCCGGGCCCGCACCGCGTTTGGAGCGCGCGGCGTGCCTTTTTGCGCAGGGGTGAATCAAAAGAAACCGGCCGCCGGACGGCGGAAATGCGCCTGGAACCGTTGCGCATGCAACGGCCTCGGGACGGCCCGGCGGATACGCTAAAATTGCTTGGTTTTCAGATGTTTACAACAACCCATACGGTCTCCAGAGAAGGACACGGCACAGTTCGGAACGATTGGCGGATCCGTTTCGCCAAGCAGAATATCCATGGCGAGATGGATTGTATCCAATTCTGGCAGGCAAAAATATTGACGACAACACTTTTTCGTCGGATGGCGCTCGTCCGCCCGGCGCTCACGAACTCATGACGACAGTGCAGGCCAAGGAAGACCAGCGATCGCTGCCTCAAACGATCCGTGACCAGCTGCGCGACGAGATTCTGCGCGGCGTGCTCGCGCCTGGCGCTCAATTGCGCCAGGAGAGCCTCGCGGAGCGCTTCGGCGCGAGCCGCATTCCCGTGCGCGAGGCGCTGCGCCAGCTCGAGGCGGAAGGGCTCGTGAGTTACCAGCTCAATCGCGGCGCGGTGGTGATTGCCATGTCCACGCGCGAGATCTGCGAGCTGCTCGACATTCGCGCGGCGCTGGAGACTTACGCGGCGAAGCTGGCGGTGCCGAACATGGTGGCCGGCGACATCGACGTGATGAAGCGCATCCTCGCGGCCTACGACGCTGCTACGTCGCCCGCGGAGTGGGCCGAGTGCAACCGCCAGTTCCATCTCGCGCTGTGCGCGCCCGCGAACAACGTGCGCTTGCGCAAGATGATCGAGGAGTATTGCCTTAGTACGACGAATCGATATCCGCATTTGCGCATGTCGCTCGATACGGAAAAAGGGGAAGTGCAAGGCGATCACTATGCGATCGTCGATGCCTGCAAGCGGCGCGCCGTGGATGAAGTGGTGGCGCTGATCGAGCGGCATATTCTCGATACCAAGCGTGAGGTGATGGCCGCTGCGCGGCTCGCTGGGATGGAGGATTGAGGGGCGGGTTTGGCTTTTTCTTGTATTCGCGTCGGTCTGCCTGGGTTGCCCCTGTGCGGGGCGGCACCTACTTTTCTTTGCAGCGGTGTATGGACCGGAGACATGGGTAACAGGTGTGCGGAGACATGGGTAACACATGATCCGCTCATTCCTGCTGGTTCAGGTTGATGGTTCCGAAGCGGTGATGCGCAAAAAACAGGTCGTAGCAGTTCTCTTCGCCGACACGCTCGCGGATGGCCACGGGCAGGTTCTGCAATGCGTTCGATACCTTGAATCGCCGGTTCCTGAAGCGTAGTTCACCGTTCCACTTTACGCGCTGCACGTGGTCGTTTGGGCCGTACTCGATCGGTGGCAGGATCTCGGGGTAGGCGCGCGGACTCGGTCGATAGCGCGTGACCGGGGTCGCCATGTCCAGCGCCTGATGCGGGCGCTGATGGTTGTAGACCGAGCGCCACGCATCGAACGCCTGCTGGGCGCTGGGCAGGTCCCTGAAATGGCGCCCGGCGATCACCTCGGCCTTCAGCGTGCGGTGAAACCGCTCCTCCTTGCCGTTGGTCTGCGGATGCGCCACGCGGCTG
>NZ_DATJWR010000426.1:0-4122 GCF_035501035.1 Paraburkholderia sp. | reverse complement strand
TTCGGCGAGGGCCGCGATCGCGCGGCGCAGGAGCTTGCCCGAGCGGGTTTTCGGCAGCATCGGCACGAAATGCACGCGCGCGGGCCGTCCGATCGCGCCGAGCTGGCGGTCCACCGTCGCGGCGAGCGCGGCGGCGAGCTTTTCCGCGTCCGCGGGGTTGGCTGCCGCACTCGCGTCGCGCAGCACGACGAAGGCCAGCGCGGCCTGACCTTTCACCGCGTCGCTCACGCCCACCACGGCCACTTCCGCGACCGCCGCGTGCGACGAGATCGCCTCTTCGATCTCGCGCGTGCCGAGCCGGTGGCCGGCGATGTTGATGACGTCGTCGGTGCGGCCGAGGATCGTCACGTAGCCGTTCTCATCCTGCACGCCCCAGTCGAAGGTCGAATACGCGTGCTGGCCGGGCACGCTCTCCCAGTACGTTTTCACGAAGCGCGCGTCGTCGCCCCACACGGTCTGCATGCAGCCCGGCGGCAGCGGGTAGCCGAGCGTGATGACACCTTTTTCGTCCTGCGCGCAAGGCTCGCCCGTGTGCTCGTTGCGCAGCACGAGGTCATAGCCGTAGCAGGGCACGCCCGGCGAGCCGAGCTTTTGCGGCAGCGCCTCGACGCCGCGCTGGATGGCGAGCATCGGCCAGCCGGTCTCGGTTTGCCAGTAGTTGTCGACGACCGGCTTGCCGAGCGCGCCCGAGATCCATTCGGCCGTGGGTTCGTCGAGCGGCTCGCCCGCGAGAAAGAGCGTGCGCAGGCTCGAGAGGTCGGCGGCGCGCAGGAGCGCCGGGTCCTGCTTCTTGAGCACGCGGATCGCCGTGGGCGCCGTGAACATCAGGTTGATGCGATGCTGCTCGACGAGCCGCCACCAGATGCCGCCGTCGGGCCGGATGGGCGTGCCTTCGTACATCACCGTGGTCATGCCCGCGATGAGCGGCGCATAGATGATGTAGCTATGGCCCACGACCCAGCCGATGTCCGACGCCGTGAACATCGTGTCGCCCGCGCGGCCCTCGAAGATGTATTCCATCGAGGCGGCGAGCGCCACCGCGTAGCCGCCCACGTCGCGCTGCACGCCTTTGGGCTTGCCGGTCGTGCCGGAGGTGTAGAGGATGTACGAGGGCTCATTCGATTCGAGCCACTCGCAGGGAATCTGCGCGTTGTAATGTTGCTCGCGCAACGGTTCGTAAGCGACGAGATACGGCGCGTTCAGCCGCTCGGGTGCGAGCTGGCGGTCGATCAGCAGCACCTTCGGGGGGGCGTGCTGCGCGCGCGCCATCGCTTCGTCGACGAGCGGCGTGTAATCGATCACCTTGCCGCCGCGCGCGCCGGCGTCGGCGCTCACGAGCAGAGCGGGCTTCGCGTCGTCGATGCGCGCGGCGAGGCTTGGTGCTGCGAAGCCGCCGAACACCACCGAGTGGATCGCGCCCAGACGCGCACAGGCGAGCACCGCGAACACGGCCTCGGGGATCATCGGCAGATAGATCAGCACACGGTCGCCGCGCGCCACGCCGAGCGAACGCATCACCGCGGCCATGCGGTTCACTTCGGCGTGCAGGTCGGCGTAGGTGTAGCGACGCTCGATGCCCGTCTCCGTCGAAACGTAGACGAGCGCGTTCTGATGCGCGCGCGCCGCGAGGTGGCGGTCGACCGCGTTGAAGCACAGATTCGTGCGACCGCCACAGAACCAGCGCGCGAACGGCGGGTTCGAGCGGTCCAGCACCTGGTCGAACGGCGTGTCCCAATGGATGCGTGCGGCCTCGCGGCCCCAGAAGTCTTCGGGGTGCTCGATCGACTCGCGGTGAAAATCGCGGTAACGCATGGCTGCCTTCCTCCCGGGCTGTTGGGGCTCACGAATGCATGCTCGTGCCCACCGCGCCGGCAATACGGACGACCGGATCTGGCGCGGGTTTTTCAGCATAGTGCAGCGCAATGCGCGCGGGCAACGCGGGTTCTCCACTATGAGCGCGCTTGGGCCCGCCTCGTGCCCGCTGGTCCGCGCAAGCCGCGTACGCGGCGCTCAAGCCTCCACGTCGGGGGCGTCGAGGGGAGCCTCGATCTCGCAGCGTTCGCCGCAGGGCGCCACCGCAGGCGTGCACGTGCCGGGCGCGCTGGCCGGCCGCGGCAGCGGGGCGGCGCGCCAACGTCGCAGCCAGCGGCGCGCGGCGTCGACGGCGGGGTCGAGCCGCGCATGAACCGCGCTCGACAAACACGCCCCATAACACTCGTTCTCGTGCACTTGCACGCCGATCAGAACGATTTCGCGCGGCGAGCGCCCGTTGAGCTGCGCGCAGGCGAGCGCGCCGGCGAAGCCCATGCCGGGCAGGTTGGCGCGCTGTGTATAGAGGTAATCGGCAGCGGCGTCGCCGGTGACGACGCGCAACGCACCGGGCGCGAGACCGAGCCCGAAGTCGAGAGCCGTGAGCACGATCAGACGCTGCGTGGACTCGACGACAGGCAGCAGCATCCGGCCGCGCACGTCGCCGGCCACGAATTCCACTTGTACCGGCCATTCCCAGCGTGCCTTCAGTCGCTCGAGCGCATGCACGCCTATGCCGGCATCTCCCCACCGGACGTTGCCGAGGCTCAGCACGACCACGCGCTCAGGCGCGAGCGCCTGACGGCTCGCGAAGGCGGCCAGCACGCGGCGCGCGAAGCGGCGCACCGTGCCGGGAGCGCGCGCAGCCTGTGTGGGGCAGCGGGTTGGGTGTAGTCGATGTATGTGGGGAATCACGTAGCTTGTCGCAGAGAAGTCTGGGAAGAATAAGAATAATCCTAGTAATTCGGCGTACGGCGAATGACATGTATCAATGTAGACGCGTTCTATTGCGCTCAGGTTAGATTCTTTGCATTGCTTATCGATCAGCCGTCGGCTTAATGTGCGGAAATTGCTGACATTTGCGCAGGTGCTGGAAAAAGAGCGTATGTCCTTTGTGCGCTGGCACCGGGAATCATGAGCCATGTGGCCGGCCTCTGTTGAAAGACCTCGGCCAGGGGACACTGTATGGCTGGGTCTCGCCCGGGTGACTTTCGCTGAGACCCCTGATACCCGATGGGCGCAAATTGACCCTCAACGGCCTTTCGATTTGCTCCAAAGTGGCCGTTGCTCCCCGGCGGTCTTGTCAACTCGCGCCCACTAGCTGCGAACTGCGGCACCTGTCGCAAGGTTTCTTGCGTCCCACGCGAGTCCAACGCGATTGAAGCGCCTGTCGTTCGCGTGTCGCTTTTTGACTGCTGTTATTGGTTGGCCGGCGACACTACGCTCGGGGTCGCGAGCGAGTTGTTGCTCTTGGGACCGCTGGTGTGGGGCGTCGAACTGCTGTTCGTGCTTTGCTGTTGGGGCGAGTTCGGAGGAGTGGTGCCCATGCCGGCGTCGGAGTTGGTGGCGCCAGGCATGCCGTAGCCACTCGTCGCGTCGTTCATCTGGTTCGTTGCAGGGCTGGGCGCGCCGCCAGGGTTCGACGAAACGCCGCCCGAGCTTCCGGCAGTCTGCGCATAAGCGGCGCCCGACAGCGCAAACGCGGCCACGGCCGCAATTGACGTGATGGTTGCCTTGTTCATGATCCGCACCTCCTTGTTTGGACAGGAATATCGACGCGGACGAGCGCCGTCCGCTTGAACATGAATTGCGCAATCCCCATGCCGCGCGCCTTATCCGCTCGGCCCACATACGCCAAAAAAAAGCCCGGCAAACGCCGGGCGGGCTTTCAATGAAGGCATCGGGCAAGACCAGGCGGAACCGCACACGTGCCTCGCAATCGAATATGCCGTCGCGTCACGCTTCGGCTGCGCGAGCCTCCAACTTCGGTGTGCACTTTGAGTTCAGCCTGGCATTCCGCGTCGGCGCATTTCGGTGCATCTGGCGCGCCCGGGTTCCATCACGTCCCCGGCTTCACCACCACTGTGCAGGTCGTTCCGGCCGAGAGGATCATGTCGTCCGGCACCTTGTCGATGTGGATGCGCACCGGCACGCGCTGCGCAAGGCGCACCCAGTTGAAGGTCGGGTTCACGTCGGCCAGCAGTTCGCGGCTTTGCGGATTGTCGCGGTCGTAAATGCCGCGCGAGATGCTCTCCACGTGGCCTTCGAGCGTGCCGCCGCTCATCAGCTTGATGTCGGCCTTGTTGCCCACCT
>NZ_DATJWR010000425.1:0-3642 GCF_035501035.1 Paraburkholderia sp. | reverse complement strand
AGAGGTCAATCAACGAGGCAATCAGCAATTTTCTTCGCCAGGGGATTCCCCATGGTCTGGCATATGTGCACCCAGATTCGTGCGAGGAAACAAAGGAGAAGCAATAAGCGAGCGGTCACATGCTGTTGGTTTGCTGATTGTCGATTGCCGTGCCCGTGAATGCAATTCTCGCTAGAGAACGTTGTTCGCTGGCGCGTTCGCATACCTCCACGGAACGTTCAACGGCCGCTATCTGCGTAACCTGATGTCGCTTTGATCGCCCACAGAGGGGGCGCTACGGAAACCACCACTCTTCGCCTTCCGCGTAAGCCGTCATTCACATAGGGCAACAACTCTCCAGCTGAATGACCGCTCCGGCCGACGGCTCGTTGTCAATCGCAACGGACGCGATAGCGGGTGTACCCTAGAAGCCGCCGTTGACGCAGCGAGGAGCCAACAGGCCGCTGAGGGTCGTGTTCGGCCGACTGCATGAGCACACGCCCGAAGCGATTGTCGCGCTCTGTCGTGGGCCACTAGCCGGCCATGTGCGGTCATTGGTTCCAAGGCATGGAGGGACAGTCAAACTGCGGCTCCGCACGGCAAAGCTGACTGTCACCTACCTATCGCCCTCGTCGTATCCCTTCGCGAGGACTGTGTCTCCAACTCGCATGAAGGGGCGCGTTGCGACATTGCGTCCAGCAGGGCGTGAGCCCCTAACTGACGCAAATGCCCGGCACTGCAACCTTCTGGAAGAGGTGGGGCGAAGCGATCGCCGAGGAGGGATAGGCGGCCAGGCTCGCCTTGAACTCCGGGTGAGAGAACGCCGCTCGAAAATCGGCGGTTGACTCCCAGACAGCGTAGTTCATGTAGGTCGGATTTTCTCCGAGTGCGCGATGGAGCTGCGTCGAGATGAAGCCGGGTTGCCGCTTCATGAACGCCGCGTCGTCCTGCCAGACCTTGAGAAAGTTCGGCTCGTCGGCCGGATCCAGTGTGAAGACATTCATAAGCACGACGGGAGCGGCGTCAGTGGCAAGTTGACGTGCGATCGGGAAGGATGGGTCGAGGGGTCGTAACTGCAGCATGGCGCACTCCTGGGTTTGGAAGCATGATGTCAACCTGACACGATCGATTTATAGTAAATTGACATGATGGTGTCAATTACGATTTATGGTGACATATGCGCAAGACAGCGAGAACGCCTGCCGGCGAACTCTTGACGGACATCATTCTTGATTTCTTCCGGCTCAACAGCGGACTTCTGACCGCGGGGGATCGCCTGGTTGCGGGACTTGGGCTCACGAGTGCACGCTGGCAGATCCTTGGCGCCGTCGCCGCAGCAGAACGGTCGCAGCCGGTAGCCTGGCTCGCTCGGGACTTAGGGGCCAATCGTCAGAACGTCCAACGGATAGTGAACGACCTGGCAGAGGATGGCTTGGTTCGTTTCGAGGCGAACCCTCATCATCGCCGCGCACAGCTTGTCGTGCTGACAGACAAGGGAAGGCAGGCGTTTGGTGCTGCCATGAGTCTTCAGGCTCCATGGGTCAACCGCCTCTCCGATGGATTGGCCGTCGACGAGATCAAGGCCGCACATCGCGTCATCATGAGATTGCAAGCGAATCTGGACGACATGATCGAAGCCGATGGTCTGGATTGATCGCGCGTTCGTCATTTCTTCCTCCGACTGCGACATCCAATGCACGGTGTGCAATGTTCTACCAGCACGCGGCCGTTCCCCGGTGCCATCTACCGCGCACCGAACGCGAGCGTCCCCGGCTGGCAATCCACTACTAGATCGCGTAATCGGACGGCCGGTTGACTTCGGAAACTGACACTGATTAGGCGGCAAATTGGGAGACCGGTACGGGTCGGCTTCTGTCGACCAGATTGGGCAGCCTTGTTTAAGGCGCATCGACGACGGCGCGATAAAACATGATCGTTCTGTGCGCTATCGAAGAAAGTTGGCAATTGTGCTCACGGAAACACTGAGTTTCCTGTGGCCCGGTTCACGCGATGCGAGGACGTGCGTAGACTTCGTCCCATCTCTGTTCGCAATGACCGGCTGCTTCTCTCTCCCCGTCTTCCCCGCTCGCGTAGCGGGGATTTTTATGTGCCCGGCATGGCGCAACACAAGAGGAAAGGATGGTGACTCGGGGAATGCGAGGCGGCCGAAGCCGTCAGGCTTCCGGCACCTGAGACTCATGGATGAACCGCGTCGGCGGATTCTTGCGGATCGACGAGATGGTCAGCGTCTCGCGGGCGCGCGTCATGGCCACGTAAAAGAGGCGCCGCTCTTCGGATTCGGGGCTTTTCTGGTCAGGCACCACGTTTTCCTCGGCACGCGTGATCTACACGTGGTCCCACTCCAGCCCCTTCGAACTATGCATGGTGGTGAGCACCAGCGCATCCGGCGCGGGCTCGTTGTTCGCGCGCTTGAGGAACTGCAGGTCGCGCTCGGCCGATGATGCACGTGCGTTGCCCTGCCCCATCGCCGCCGCATGCGCCCCTGCCTGCGCGGCAGCCTGGCCTGCTGCTGCCTGCTGCGCGGCGAGCTGCTGCACCGCCATCTGCTGGGGCGTCATGATCCCGTTGGCAGCGGCGCTGTTCTGTGGATCCGCCTGCTCCTTGACCTTGAGGCCCGGAATGAAAATCGGCGAGGCATAGAGGTTGTCCTGCTTCGCGCTGGACGCGAGATTTCCGTTGTTCGACTCGCGATCATACTGATCCAGCGCGAGCGCTGGCTTCGTCGAAGTTGCCTGGGCATCCGACGCGGCTGCAGCGTCCCGGCGTGCCTTTTCCTCGGCAGCGCGTGCGCGCGCCTGCTGGTCGGCAATGATCCGGTCGATATCGTCACTCGCAGGCGCACGATCCACCGCCGCGGCGGTCTTTGCGGCCTTGTCCTCCTTCGCCTGCTCGGCCGCGCGGGCACTCACCTTCGACTGGTAATAGAAGCCCATCGCCCCGATGGCGAGCGCGAAGATGGCACCCACTGCCATGAGCGCGTTGCGCGGCGACTTGCCCTTGACCACGCGGTCCTGATCGGAGGCCACCCCCTGGTTCTGGCTCGACATCGCTCAGAACCCGAAGATGCCGGGCCGACGGCGTGTAACGGTGACCTCGTCATCGCCCGCGCGCAGCACGATCCTGTCCACCATCTGCTGGACAACGATGTACTGCCCGCGCGGATGAAGTTCGGGCTGACATCGTCGCCGTGGTCCTTGACGACGGGCACCGCGAACGGCGCCCCCGGCGGCAGCCGCAACCAGACGAACCGGCCGTCGTCGAAGACCGTCTCCGGCCGGAACGCTGTGGAACCGTCGACCTTGTAGTCGAAATTGAGCTTGTCGGGAGAGACGCCGAGAGGCCCGGAGTCGGTCGCGCCACTGTTTCCGGAGGCCGCGCCATCCGCAGCCCCATCGGCGTCCCCGCGCGCGCACCTTCGCCATCAGGGATTCGGCATAGTGAAAGCGCACACTCTGGTAAAACAGGCCGCCCATCGGCCAAGACACCAGCGTCATGTCGTAGTCGCGCAGGTTCGTCGTCAGGTGCAGCGTGTTCACGAGTCCTGGCCTGACCGGCTTGATGAACACATGGTTCGCGCCGTCCGTATCGATGATCCAGCTCACCGAGTCGCCCATGGCAGGTTCGGCAACGAGCTTCTCGCCC
>NZ_DATJWR010000424.1:0-12369 GCF_035501035.1 Paraburkholderia sp. | reverse complement strand
GGCCGCGACGTGGACAGCATCGTGCGCGACCTCATCGAAATCTCGGTGAAGCAGACGCGCGAAACGGAAATGCGCAAGGTGCGCAGCAAAGCCACCGACCAGGCCGAGGACCGCATCCTCGACGTCCTGCTGCCGAGCGCGCGGCCGGTGGGCTTCGGCTCGTCCTCGTCTTCGTCCGATTCGAGCCATGGCGAAGGTGACAACGCCACGCGCCAAACCTTCCGCAAGCGCCTGCGCGAAGGCCAGCTCGACGACAAGGAAATCGAGCTTGACGTGGAGCAGCCGCAAGTCGGCATGGACATCATGGGGCCGCCGGGCATGGAAGACATGACCGAGCAGATCCGCTCGATGTTCGCGAACCTGGGCGGCGGCAAGAAGACGCGCCGCAAGGTGAAGGTCAAGGAAGCGCTGAAGCTCCTGACCGACGAAGAAGCCGCGAAGATGCTCAACGACGAAGAGGTCAAGCAGAAGGCCGTGCAGAACGTCGAGCAGAACGGCATCGTGTTCCTCGACGAAATCGACAAGATCGCCTCGCGCAACAACGAAGGCAGCGGCGGCGAAGTCTCGCGCCAGGGCGTGCAGCGCGATCTGCTGCCGCTCGTGGAAGGGACGACCATCAACACGAAGTACGGAATGGTGAAGACCGATCACATTCTGTTCATCGCGAGCGGCGCATTCCATCTCTCGAAGCCGAGCGACCTGATTCCCGAACTGCAGGGCCGTTTCCCGATTCGCGTGGAACTCGATTCGCTCTCCGTGAAGGACTTCGAAGCGATTCTGGTCGCGACCGACGCGAGCCTCGTCAAGCAGTACCAGGCGCTGCTCGCAACGGAAGACGTGAAGATCGATTTTGCGGACGACGGCATTCGCCGCCTCGCGGAAATCGCCTTCTCGGTGAACGAAAAGACCGAGAACATCGGCGCCCGCCGCCTCTACACGGTCATCGAAAAGCTGCTGGAAGACGTGTCGTTCGCAGCGGGTAATCACGCGGGCCAGAGCGTGCTCGTCGACGCGGCCTATGTCGACAAGGCGCTCGGCGAAGTCGCGCAGGACGAGGATCTGTCGCGGTATGTGCTGTAACTGCGCGCTGCATCCGAAAGGCGAAGGATGAAGAAAGGGACCCCGCGGGGTCCCTTTTCCATTGGCGCGGTTACTGTCGCACAGGCCGCTTCGCAAGCTTGCGCTGCAGCGTGCGCCGGTGCATGTTGAGCGCGCGCGCGGTGGCCGAGATATTGCCGTTGTGCTCGGCCAGCACGCGCTGGATATGCTCCCATTCGAGCCGCGCGACCGAGAGCGGCGCCGGATGCTCGATGGCCTCCTCGGCCTGCAGCGCGCTCGCATCGCTTTGCAGTGCCGAGAGAATCATCTCGACGTTCGCGGGCTTGGCCAGATAGTTGTCCGCGCCGTCTTTCACGGCCTGCACCGCCGTTGCGATGCTCGCGTAGCCGGTCAGCACGAGCATGCGCGCGTCGGGCTGCAGTTCGCGCAGCGGTGCGATGAGCGACAGGCCCGAATCGTTGCCGAGGTGCAGATCCACCGTAATCTGCGCGAACTTCTGCTGGTTGGCAAAGCGGACCGCCTCTTCCGCGTTGTGTGCCTGCTTCACCTCGAAGCCGCGCCGCGTCAGGCCGCGCGTCAGGATGTCGGAGAACACCTCGTCGTCGTCGATGACCAGAAAATTCATATCGCTCATGCCTATTTCTCCGTGTTGTTAGGCGGCGTCGGGCCGGGCCGGCCCCTCGCCTGATCCAATCTCCAAACCGCTGGACGCCGCCGCCTCGCGCGTCGCCGAATTCGCCTCACCCGTCGCTACCTGCTTCGCCGGCACGCGCAGCACCGCGCGCGTGCCGCGCGCTTTGCGCGCACGGGCGCCGCCGCCGGCCGCGGCGGCAGCCGTGGGCGCCTCGCTACCGGACCCGCCAGCGCCACCGCCCGCTCCCTCGCCCGAGCCACTGCCGGACTGCGCCACGTCAGCAAGCTCGATCGAGCCGCCAAGCCGGGCCGCCGACGAAAACGCGAGATAGAGCCCGACGCCGTGGCCGCCCTGCGTGCTGTCCACGGGCGCCGCGCCGATCGAGGCGCGCAGCGACGCCGGAATGCCGGGCCCCGCATCGCTGACTTCGAAATCGACGTACCCCGCACGCGCGGCGGGATACGCGCGCAAGCTCACGAAATCGCGGCTCGCGCGCGCTGCGTTGTCGAGCAGGATCGTGAGGATCTGGCCGACCGCGACGGTGTCGTCGAGACTCAGGTCGTCCGGCGCATTGTCAAGGAGTTCGAACTTCACGTGCGGATGGCGCAGGCGCCACTGCTCGACGAACGGCCCGAGCCATTCGCTCACCACCTGGCGGCTGCCCTCCGAGGAAGCGCGGCTCCTCAGGCGCGCGAGGGCCGAGGTGCAAAGCGTGATCTGCTTGTCGAGCAGTTCGAGGTCGGCGGCGTAGGGCGCGAGGCCGTTGTCCGTGCGCGCGACGTCGCGCAGCTCTTCGGTGAGCATGGCGATGGTCGAGAGCGGCGTCCCGATCTCGTGCGCCACGGTCGCGGCCTGCACGCCGAGCGCCACGGCGCGCTCGTCGCGCAACAGGCGCTGCTGCGCGTCGCCGAGCGCCGTGTCGCGCTGGCGCAGCGCACGCGACATGCGCGCGACGAACCACACGATCAGGCACACGCTCACCATGAAGTTCACCCACATGCCCGCGCGATAGTAGTCGAACAGGTTGGCGGGATTGTCGAGATTGAGCGGCACGTTGTCGAAGCCGAGCAGCACGTAGCAGGCCACGGCGAAGGACGCGAGCCACGCGGTGAGATACCACGGCAGCACGGCGGCCGCGATCGCGAGCGAGGGCAGATAGAGCGAGACGAACGGATTGGTCGTGCCGCCCGAAAGAAAGAGCAGCGCGGAGAGCGCGCCCAGATCGACCCAGAGCTGGCCGAACAGTTCGAGATTCGACTCGGGACGATCCTGCGTGACGCGCAGCCAGGTCACGCCGTTGAACGCCACTTCCATCGCGATCACGAACAGCATGGCGGGCAGCGGCAACTGCACGCCGATAAAGAGTTGCACGAATGCGATCGTGCAGAGCTGGCCGATGATGGCGAGACTGCGCAGCCAGAATAGATGGCTGAGATTGACGCGAGCACTGACGGTTATGCGATGCATGGTGCCGCCAGTTTACCGGTTAAGACTCGTCCAATTCATCATCATGAAGAGATTTGCTTCAATCTAAGTCATCCACCGACTACATTATCAACGGCGCTTTCCGATAAGCGAGCAAGACAAATGCAATCCCCGCTTCCCGATTCACTACAGCCCGCGCGCAGCCTCTTTCTCGACTTCGTCGACGTCGCGAGCGGCGGGATAACCGGCGCATCCGCGCGTGCATTGCTGGAAAAGGCACGCGCCTCACTGCGCGGCCTCGACGACGATACGCTCATGCTCCTCGCGGCGCGCGCCAAGGACGCCTCGCTGGCAGAGGAGGCCGTGCGCCTCACCGCCGCGATCGCAAGGCTCGAACCGAAGCGAGCGGCCGGATGGTTCGCGGCGGGCCTTGCACTGCAATTTGCCAACCGCCACGCCGACGCCGTGCGACCTTACCGCCACGCGCTGGCAATTTGCCGAACGTTTGCAAATCTTCGCAATAATCTTGCGACAGCATTGATTCAAATCAATTTTGATAGCAGCGAGATCTTGGCGCTGCTTGAAGAAACGGTCGCGTCCGAGCCCGACAACGTCAGCGCATGGATCAATCTTGGCCATCTGCTCCCAGTCGATACCGACCCGGCGCGCCCGCTCGAAGCGAGCCGACGCGCACTCGCACTCGCACCGCACAGCCCGCTCGCGCTGAACAACTACGCAATGGCATGCAAGGAGGCGCAACTGTGGGACGAGGCCGAGTGCGCCGCGCGCACCGCCTGCCAGTATGCGCCCAACGATGCTTCGATACGCCTGAACCTGTCGATGACCCAACTCCTGCGCGGCAATTTCGCCCAAGGGTGGGCCGATCATGAACTGCGCTGGCAGGGGGCGAGCGAACTGGCCACGGGCCGGCCGGTGTTCGCGAGGCCCGAGTGGCGCGGCGAACCGCTCGCGGGCCGCACCTTGCTGGTCTGGGGCGAACAGGGCATGGGCGACCTGCTGCAGTTCTGCCGCTACGTGCCGATGCTCGCCGAGCGGGTGCATCGCGATGGCGGCCGGCTCGTCTGGAATTCGTTCCCGCACATGGGCGCGCTACTCTCCCGCAGCGTGGGCACCCAATGCGACCTGTACTGCACGGGCGGCCAGGTCGAAAACCTGCCTCCCTACGACTACGAAGTCTCGCTGCTGAGCCTGCCGCTGATCTTCGGCACGGAGGAGGCGACGATTCCGGGCCCTGTGGGGTATCTGAAGCCTGATCCCGCCGCGGCGGCCCGATGGCGCGAGCGTCTTGCGCACGAAACGCGTCTGAAGGTCGGGCTCGCCTGGACCGGCAGCCTCACGCATAAACGCAATCCGTTCAGGCGCGTCGAGCTCGAGCGTTTTGCCCGGCATTTTGGCGGCATCGAAGGTGTGGCGTTCTACTCGCTCCAGCCCGGCGCGCAAGCCGACGTCGCTGCCGCCCGCGAAGCAGGCTTCGAGGTGACCGATTTCAGCGCGCAATGGCAAACCTTCGACGACACCGCCGCGTTCGTCGACTCGCTCGATCTCGTCATTTCGGTGTGCACGTCGAGCGCCCATCTCGCCGGCGCGCTCGGCAAGCGCGCTTGGGTGCTGCTCGACGTGAATCCGCATTGGGTCTGGCAACTCGAGCGGCGCGATAGCCCGTGGTACCCCAATACCAGGCTGTATCGGCAGAAGACGTTCAGGCACTGGGAGCCGGTGCTCGGGGAGATGCGCGCCGATCTCGCGGCGCTGGCGTCGAGGGCGTAATTCAGCGCTTCGCGCCCCCGCCCGTTGGCGCGCCGCCGGCTGCCGTGGCCGCCGCCGCCGCGAGGCATTCGGGGCACAGGCAGCGCCCGCGCGAGTCGAGTTCGCTCGCGGGCAAGGCGGGGAGCGACTTGCACCAGCAATCGAAGGGTTCGGTATTCCTGCCGCAGTCGAAGCTGTTGCCGCAGCGCGGGCAGCGGGCGCGTTTCATGCCAGTGGCGGGCATGGCGGAGGCGGTCATGGCGCGCACTCCTCTCGGGGCCTTGAGTCGGCGACAGCGAGATGATGCCACATCCCGGCCACCACCTCTTTCCCGCCTCGTTCCCGCCCTTTTCGCATGCCTCTCGCCCCCTCGCCGGCGCGCTTGCGCGCCTCTCCCACCGGCGTGTTGCGCATGCGCCCCGGTGCTCGCCGTTTTCCCTGTTGCACCGCGCCAGTCCTGTACAATCCGCCCTGTTTCGACCGTTTTGCGGCCGCGTTTTTCGCCCGCGGGTTTCGTCCGCGAGTTTTGTCCGTTTCCTCTCCAGTCTTTGCCGCCATGTCCGAGCCCATCGACCTTTCGCAGATCGCGCCCACCCTGAAAGCCGAAATCCTGGCCGAAGCGCTGCCTTACATCCGGCAGTACCACGGCAAGACCGTCGTCATCAAGTACGGCGGCAACGCCATGACCGAGGAACGGCTCAAGCAGGGCTTCGCACGCGACGTCATTCTGCTCAAGCTCGTGGGCATCAACCCGGTCATCGTGCACGGCGGCGGCCCGCAGATCGACACGGCGCTCAAGAAGATCGGCAAGCAGGGCACGTTCATTCAGGGCATGCGCGTGACCGATGAGGAAACCATGGAAGTCGTCGAGTGGGTGCTCGGCGGCGAGGTGCAGCAGGACATCGTCACGCTCATCAACCACTTCGGCGGCCAGGCTGTCGGCCTGACCGGCAAGGACGGCGGCCTGATCCACGCGCGCAAGCTGATGATGCCGGACCGCGACAACCCGGGCCAATACATCGACATCGGCCAGGTAGGCGAAGTGGAAGCGATCAACCCGGCGGTCGTGAAGGCGCTCCAGGACGACGCCTTCATTCCGGTGATCTCGCCGATCGGCTTCGGCGAGGACGGCCTGTCGTACAACATCAACGCCGACCTCGTCGCCGGCAAGCTCGCGGTCGTGCTCAACGCCGAAAAGCTCGTCATGATGACGAACATTCCCGGCGTGATGGACAAGGCGGGTAACCTGCTCACGGACCTCTCCGCGCGCGAGATCGACGCACTGTTCGAAGACGGCACGATCTCGGGCGGCATGCTGCCGAAGATCTCCTCGGCGCTCGACGCCGCCAAGAGCGGCGTGCGCTCGGTCCACATCATCGACGGCCGCATCGAGCACTCGGTATTGCTCGAAATCCTGACCGAACAGCCCTTCGGCACGATGATCCGCTCACACTGAGCGCCCCCTGCGGCGGCTGCACCTCGCGGCCGCCGCGCCTCACGCCCACGATGACCGTCTCCCGCCCGCTTGCCGAGTGCGCCAGGCCCCCCAGACGCCGGCCGCGCCGCGTCGCCCACACGTCCGGCACGCCAGGCTATGGCACCCCCGTCTGGCTCTTCGATCTCGACAACACGCTGCACGGCGCGTCGCGCGCGATCTTCCCGGCTATCAACCAGGCGATGACGCAGTACATCATCGACGCGCTGGGCGTGACCCGCGATGAGGCCAACCACCTGCGCACGAGCTACACGCACCGCTACGGCGCCGCGCTGCTCGGCCTCACGCGCCATCATCCCGTCGATCCGCACGACTTCCTCAAGGTCGTGCACACGTTCGACGATCTGCGCGCCATGCTGCATGCCGAGCGCGGCCTCGCCCGCATGCTCGCCGCCCTGCCCGGCCGCAAGATCGTGCTCACCAACGGCCCCGAGGACTACGCGCATGCGGTGCTCGCGGCGCTCGGCATCGAGCGGATCTTCGAGCGCGTGATCGCCATCGAGGGCATGCGCGCACGCAGCCACTGGCGCGCCAAGCCCGACCGCGCGATGCTGCGCGCCACGCTGCGCCGGGCGGGCGTGGCGCTCGCCGATGCCATCCTCATCGAAGACACCCGCAGCCATCTGAAGCGCTACCGGTGCCTCGGCATCCGTACGGTGTGGATCACGGGGCACTTGCCGGCGCATCTGCCGGGCACCGGGCGGCCCCACTATGTCGATCGTCGCATTCGTTCGCTAAAATCCCTGAAACCAGGCCTGCAGTCGGGACGCTCGAAGTAGAACGGGGGAGCGTACCCAGGGGCCCAAGCCAGGGACGATATCCATGCAGCCGACCGAAACGCGTAACGCAGTCGAAGCAGCAGAATCGCCGGGCGCGGCCCGCCGCGCCCCCCGCCCGAAACCGGGCGAACGCCGCATCCACATTCTCCAGACGCTCGCCACCATGCTCGAGGCGCCGCGCGGCGAGAAGATCACCACCGCCGCGCTGGCCGCGCGCCTGGGCGTTTCCGAGGCGGCGCTCTACCGCCATTTCGCGAGCAAGGCCCAGATGTACGAGGGCCTCATCGACTTCATCGAACAGACGCTGTTCGGGCTCATCAACCAGATCGTCGAAAAAGAGCCGAGCGGCGTCCTGCAGGCGCGCGCCATTGCGCTCATGCTCGTCAACTTCGCCTCGCGCAACGCCGGCATGACGCGCGTGCTGACCTGCGAGGCGCTCGTGGGCGAACACGAACGGCTCGCCGAACGCGTGAACCAGATGCTCGACCGCGTCGAAGCCTCGCTGCGCCAGTGCCTGCGCGTCGATCTCGCCGAGGAGGCCGAGCGCAAGGCCGTATCGGGGGTGGACCACGTGCGCGCAACGCCCGCGCCGAAGGGGTACGATCCTTCAATCCGGGCGAATCTGGTCATCCGCTACGTGATGGGTTGCTGGCATCGCTACGCGCAGAGCGGCTTCACGCGCTCGCCCAGCGAACACGCCGACGAGCAGATTCGCGTCATTCTTCAGTAGCGCGGCCTCACGGCGTCTTCGCGTGGGCCGCTGCCGGCCACGCCGAACGCCCAGCATGGGCCGCACCACGGAGAACTCGCACATGAACCGTCCGTTTCCCACCGCCGGCATGCCGCCCATTGTCGCCAACCTCTCCGCCCATTGGGGCTGGCTCATCGCGCGCGGCATCGCCGCCATCGTGTTCGGCATCCTCGCCTTCGTGTGGCCCGGCTTCACCGTGCTCACGCTCGCCATCGTGTGGGGCGCCTACGCGATCGTCGACGGCGCCTTCGCGTTTCTCTACGGCGCGCGTGGCGGCGGCAAGCGGCGCTGGACCTATGTCGTCGTGGGCCTGATCGGCGTGATCGCCGGACTCGTGGCGTTCTTCTGGCCCGGCGAGACCGCCGTCGTCCTCGTGATGATCATCGGCTTCTGGGCGCTCGCCACCGGCGTCTTCGAGATCCTCTATGCCATCCAGTACCGCCGCGCCATCTCGCATCCCTGGGCGGTCGGCATTTCGGGGCTGCTTTCTGCCGCGGTGGGCTTCGTCTTCGTGATGTTCCCCGGCGCGGGTGCGCTCTCCTTGATCTGGGTGATCGCCGCCTACGCGGTTCTCTACGGCATCTTGATGATCGTCGCGGCCATCCAGCTGCGCCGCTGGCGCAAAGAACATCTGGCTGCGCGATGAGACTTCGCGCTCTCGCGCGAAGCGAGGGCGCACGAGGGCACGGCGGGCGAAGGCACCCGCGCCGCTTGAGCCAATCCGCTTGCGCCTATCGTCACACCCTTCGTGCGCGCCGCATCGCTTCGCACTTTTTCCGATATACTCTGCATTCCTTTTGCAATACCCACGCGCCGATTTGCTGACTCGATTGCGGGCGCGTGAACTCCGGGGCCATCGCAGGTTGCGGCCTGGAGTTCGATATAAATGCGGCTAAAGAGGTCGTCAGCCGCGCCAATCCTTTCGCACTCCGCGCCCCGCCGACACCGTTTAGCCGCCCGAAAAAATCAAGGCGGAACGAATGGAATCGATCGGCATCGTCGCTCCTCAAACACTGCATTTCGACGAGCCCCTGCAACTGCAGAACGGCACGGCGCTCGCCGGGTACGACCTCGTGGTCGAGACCTACGGCACGCTCAACGCCGCGCGCAGCAACGCGGTGCTCGTCTGTCACGCGCTCAACGCTTCGCATCACGTGGCGGGCGTCTACGCCAACGAACCCAAGAACGTGGGCTGGTGGGACAACATGGTCGGCCCGGGCAAGCCGCTCGACACCAACCGCTTCTTCGTGATCGGCGTGAACAATCTCGGCTCGTGCTTCGGCTCGACCGGCCCGATGAGCCTCGACCCCGCCACGGGCCAGCCCTATGGCGCGAAGTTTCCGGTTGTGACCGTCGAAGACTGGGTGGACGCGCAGGCGCGCGTGGCCGATCGCTTCGGCATCGAGAAGTTCGCCGCGGTGATGGGCGGCAGCCTCGGCGGCATGCAGGCGCTCGCGTGGAGCCTGCGCTATCCCGAGCGCCTCGGCCATTGCATCGTGGTCGCCTCCACGCCCAAGCTCTCCGCGCAGAACATCGCGTTCAACGAGGTGGCGCGCTCGGCCATTCTCTCGGACCCCGACTTCCACGGCGGCGACTACTACGCGCACGGCGTGAAGCCGCGGCGCGGCCTGCGCGTGGCGCGCATGATCGGCCACATCACCTATCTCTCCGATGACGACATGGCCGAGAAGTTCGGCCGTGCGCTGCGCCGTGCGGAAGGCGCCGTCGACGAGTACAACTTCAACTTCGACGTGGAATTCGAGGTGGAGTCGTACTTGCGCTATCAGGGCGACAAGTTCGCCGACTACTTCGACGCCAACACGTACTTGCTGATCACGCGCGCGCTCGACTACTTCGACCCGGCCAAGGCCTTCGACGGCGACCTCACGCGCGCGCTCGCGCACACGAAGGCGAAATACCTCGTGGCGAGCTTCACGACCGATTGGCGTTTCGCGCCCGCGCGCTCGCGCGAGCTCGTGAAGGCGCTGCTCGACCACAAGCGTCAGGTGAGCTATGCGGAGATCGACGCGCCGCACGGCCACGATGCATTCCTGCTCGACGACGCGCGCTATCACAACGTCATGCGCGCCTATTACGAACGTATTGCCAGCGAGGTGGGCGCATGAACCAGAGCGCTTTCGACAGTCTTTCCGCTCGTCCCGACTTTCGCACCATCGCGCGCTGGATCGAGCCGCGCGCCACGGTGCTCGACCTCGGCTGCGGCGATGGCGCACTGCTCTCGCTCTTGTGCGAAGAGCTCGAATGCTCGGGCTACGGTATCGAGATCAACGACGCGGGCGTGCTCGCCTCGGTGAAGAACGGCATCAACGTGATCCAGCAGAACCTCGAAGACGGTCTGCGCCTCTTCGAGGACGCGAGCTTCGACTTCGCGATCCTCTCGCAGACCTTGCAGACCATCCACCAGACCGCCGCGATCCTGCGCGAAACGGCGCGCGTGGGCAAGGAGTGCATCGTCTCGTTCCCGAACTTCGGCTATTGGCCGCACCGGCTTTCGGTGCTGCGCGGGCGCATGCCGGTCTCGAAGTCGCTGCCCTACCAGTGGCACAACACGCCGAACGTGCGTGTGCTGACCGTCAAGGATTTCGAGGCGCTCGCGCCCGAAGTCGGCATCGAGATTCTCGACCGCGCCGTGCTCCATGGGGGGCAGACCGTTCGTTGGGGCGTGAACTGGCGTGGTAGTCTTGCGGTCTATCGCGTGAGAAAAAAATGACGCCGTGCGCGGCGTCGCGAGTTTTTCTGCCCGACTCACCTGCCACATCGCAATACTGCGCGCCGCCGCCAACGACGACATGCCGAATCCGCCCCACGAGGCCCCCGCTCTTACCGCTCACGAAACCCACCCCGGCTGGCGTGCGTACCTGAATACGCACATGCTGATCTGCGTGTTCCTCGGCTTCACTTCGGGGCTGCCGCTTTTCACGCTCGTCTATCTCGTGCAGGCGTGGCTGCGCTCCGAGGGCGTCAATCTCAAGGAAATCGGCCTCTTCGCGCTGATCCAGTTTCCCTACACGTGGAAGTTCATCTGGGCGCCGCTCATGGACCGCTACGTGCCGCGCCTGCCGGGCTGGCGCCCGGGGCGGCGGCGCGGCTGGATGCTCGTCACGCAAATTCTCGTGGCGTTCGCCATCGCGACGCTAGGCTACGTCTCGCCGAAAGAGTCCATCTGGACCGTGGCCGCGCTCACGGCGCTCGTGGCCTTCTTCGGCGCGAGCCAGGACATCGCCATCGACGCCTACCGGCGCGAGCTGCTCACCGATACGCAGCAGGGCCTAGGTAACGCCGTGCACGTGAACGCGTACAAGATCGCCGCGCTCGTGCCGGGCTCGCTCGCGCTGATCCTCTCCGACCACCTCCCGTGGAGCACCGTGTTCGTCGTGACGGCGGCATTCATGATTCCCGGCATGATCATGACGCTCGTGGTGAAGGAGCCCGAAGTGCATGGCGCGCCGCCGAAGAACCTGGGCCAGGCGATCGTGCAGCCTTTCGCCGAGTTCGTGCGGCGCGACGGGCTGGCGGCCGCGCTCTTCGTGCTCGCGTTCATCTTTCTCTACAAGCTCGGCGACACGATGGCGACCACGCTCAGCACATCGTTCTTCCTCGACATCGGTTTCTCGCGCACCGAGATCGGCGTGATCGCCAAGATGACGGCGTTCGGCGCGAGCCTCGCGGGCGGCATCATCGGCGGCGTGGCGCTCGTGAAGATCGGCATCGGGCGGGGGCTGTGGATCTTCGGCTTCCTGCAGATGATCTCGACGCTCGGCTTCGCGTGGCTCGCGCAGCTAGGCGCAGACTCGCCCACGCTCGCGGCGATCTACGACGCGGCGCTCGCCGTGAGCCGCGCGCTCTCCTCGGTCGCGGGCATCTTCGGCGCGAACGTGCAGCTCACGCTCGATCCGCGCGCCGTGGCGCTCGCGCTCGTGTACGGCTTCGAGACCTTCGCGACGGGACTCACGCTCGCCGCGTTCACCGCGTATATCGCGAGCACCACCGATCCGCGCTACACCGCCACGCAGTTCGCGCTCTTCACGAGCCTAGCCTCGGTGCCTCGCACTCTGGCCTCCGCCGCGAGCGGCTACGTGGTCGCGCAGATCGGCTGGTTCGACTACTTCATCGTGTGCACGGCGCTCGCCGTACCGGGTATGCTCCTGCTCATTCGTATCGCCCCGTGGAGAATCCGGTCGTGAGCACGCATGAGACCGCCGTGGAAAGCCCGCGCGCGCCGCAGCGCATTGCGCGGTGCAGCGGCGTGCGCGCCCGCGTGCTCTCGCTGGCTGTCGCGCTGGCCCTGCCGGCCTTTTCCACCTTGAATGCGTGGGGCGAAAACCCGGCCAGCACGAGCGCATCAGCAGCCCTGCCCGGTAGCGCTGCAGCACCCGCTGCGAACGGAAGCAACGGCGCGAACAATGTGCCAACGGGCACGGCGAACGGCGTGGCAAAC
>NZ_DATJWR010000423.1:0-5322 GCF_035501035.1 Paraburkholderia sp. | reverse complement strand
GGCCGCACGCTGATCCTGCCGGCGGCCATCGCGCGGCTTTCCGCGCAGCATCCTGGCGTGCGCGTCGTGACCGACGAAAGCGCCTACGACCTGCTGGTGGCGGGCCTGCGCGCGGGCGACGTGGACTTCGTGCTGGGCGCGCTGCGCGAAAACGATGCGGCGAGCGGCCTCGCCAACGAGCGGTTGATGTCGGAAGACATGGTCGTGCTCGCGCGGCGCGACCACCCGCTTGCGAAAGCGCGTGGCCTGACGCTGAATGACCTGCGCAATGCGCAATGGATCCTCTCTCGCGCCCATTCGCCCGCGCGCGGGCTGCTCGAAGCGCAGTTCCGGCGGCTCAAGCTCAAGCCGCCCATGCCCACCGTCGAAACGGCCGATCTCGCCGTGATTCGCGGCCTGCTGCTCGGCACGGACATGATCACCGCGCTCTCCGCGCAGCAGTTGCATTACGAAATCGGGTCGGGCCAGCTCGCGGTTCTCGACGTGCCGCTGCAGCACACGCGGCGCGACATCGGCCTCACGCTGCGCGCGCAGGGCTCGCCCTCACCCGCCGCGCGTGCGCTCATCGATGCGATCCGGCTCGCGGTGATGGATGTTTCGCCTGCAACGCGCGTGGTGGAGGGACGGCGCACGGGCTGAGCGCGGTGTCGAGGTACGGAAAGAAGGAGGGCGTGAAGCGAGCGCCAGAATGGCGCTCGTCGTGCGCAAGCGGATGCCAATGTGCGTTTGCCCGAAGGGCGTGTCGAGTGTTTCGCGCGTCTGCGCTTGGGCGTCTCAGGCGTCCGCAGGCGAATCCACGTAGCGCAGACCCTTTTCGGCCAGGCGCTCGCGCATGCCGTAGTAGTCGAGGCCGAGCGTGCCGCTCGCCAGCACGGCGCGCGTCTTCTCTTCCTTGGCAAGACGCGCCTGCGTCGCTTCGACGACCTTCGGCACCGTGGCGAGCGGCACCACGACCACGCCGTCGTCGTCGGCGACGATCACGTCGCCCGGATGCACGATTTGCTGGGCGCACACCACCGGAACGTTCACCGAACCAAGCGTTTCCTTCACCGTGCCTTGCGCAGAAACGGCCTTCGACCACACCGGAAAGCCCATCGCCTTCAGCGCGCGCAAGTCGCGGCAGCCCGCGTCGATGATGAGGCCGCGGACGCCGCGCGCCGCAAGCGACGTGGCAAGCAACTCGCCGAAGTAGCCGTCCTCGCAGGGCGAGGTCGGCGCGGCCACGAGCACGTCGCCTTCGCGGCACTGTTCGACGGCCACATGAAGCATCCAGTTGTCCGAGGGTGGCATCAGCACGGTCACGGCCGAGCCCGCAATGGCGGCGCCGGAGTAGATGGGCCGCAGGTAGGTTGCGAGCAGACCGAGGCGGCTTTGCGCCTCGTGCACGGTGGCCGCGCCGGCCTCCTTGAGGATTTCAACGTGGCGCACATCCGCGCGCGGAATTCGGGTGACGACGACGCCGCGTTTCATGCCAGATCTCCCACCACTGCCGGCGTCAGGCGCATATAGCCTTCCGCGTATTGAATGTCGCGCTTCGCCGTGATGCCGATGTTGCGCTTCGCCTGCACGCCGCGCTGTTGCGCGACACGCGTGTAGTACTCCCAAAGATGCTCCTGGCCCGCCATGCACTCGATGGCGCGGCGCTTGACGTCCCACACTTCGGTGATGTCGAGGAACGTATTCGGAATCCACTCGCACTGCTCGGTCTGATGCGGCTCGAACGCATAGACGGGCGGCGCGCCGACGATCTTCTGCCCCGGATTGTGGCCTTCGGCCTGGGCGATGATGCGCGCCTCCTGCGCCACGTGCATGGCGAGCGGATGATCGAAGTTGTACGGGTCCTTCTGCGAGTGGCTCAGCACGAAGGCGGGTTGCACATCGCGGTAGATCTCCACGAGGCGCATGAGCGCTTCGTCGGAAACGCGCAGCGGATAGTCGCCGAGATCGAAGAACTCGACCTCCGCGCCGAGAATCTCGGCCGCGGCGAGCGCCTCTTCGCGGCGCGCGGCCTTCACCTTCTCGATGGTCATCTCGGAGCCTTTGCGCCAGAGCTTCGCGGACTCGCCGCGCTCGCCGAACGAGAGGCACACCACTTTCACGCGATAGCCATTCTTCTTGTGCAGGGCGATTGCGCCGCCCGCGCGCCATACGAAATCGGCGCTATGCGCACTCACCACCAGCATCGATTTTTCAGTCATTTCCGGTTCACCAGAAGTCGATCATCACGAATGCCCATTGTAGGTTTGGGCGCGCCCCGCGGACTAACGAAAGGACTGCCTAAAGGCATCGAATCTGCTTATCGGTATGGATTCGAGCGCTTCGCGCAAATACGCCGGATGGGCCTCATCCATGCGCTCGCGGCGGCGGCGCGGCGCATTGGTTGAGCGCGCAACGTCAAGGTGGGTATCGCGCAAAAAGGGCGCACCCCGTTTCGCCCTACACGTGGCGCCACGCTGCAAATGCCGAGTCGATCGAACTTTCGTTACGCCTTCACCGAACTTTCCAATTGAAATCGTTGCGTAAACGCCAAATGAATACATTGACAGTAATGGTTGAATACAAATCGTTCTCATTTGCAATACAATCCGCATACTTTTGCTGGCCCGACTGCGGCGTGCGTCTGCGAGCGCCGTCTAGCCGCAAAACATGACCAATCTCCCGGGAGCCTGAAGGCATCACGGGACACCCGCGCTACCTTCGTTTCGAACTTCTCTATGCCAGCAGCCCGTTTGCACACGCCTTTCAATTTGCCTTCGATCTTCCCGGCTTCCGCCACTCGCGCCACGATCCTCTCAGCCATCGCCCTGGCATTCAGCCTGCCCACCACGGCGTTCGCGCAGGTAGCAGCAACGCCAGCCGCGGCCACAAGCGGGCCCGATGCAACCAGCGACACCCGCAATGCCACGCTGCCCACGGTGAAAGTCCAGGCCACCCAGGAAACCCTGCCGGGCGACCTGCAGCCGACATTCGGTGGCGGCCAGGTGGCGCGTGGCGGCGACTTCGGCGTGCTCGGCTCGCAGAAGAACATCGACATGCCGTTCAGCATGACGACCTACACGGCGAAGCTGATCGAGGACCAGCAGGCGCGCACCATCGGCGACGTGCTCTCGAACGACCCCGCCGTGCGCACGGCCTATGGCTACGGCAACTTCCAGGAGGTCTACGCCATTCGCGGCTTCACGCTCGACAGCGACGACATCGCCCTGAATGGCCTGTACGGCATCACGCCGCGCCAGCTTGTCGAGACGGCTGCGCTCGAGCGCGTCGACATCCTCAAGGGCGCGAGCGCGTTCCTGAACGGCGCGGCGCCCAATGGCAGCTCGATTGGCGGGAGCGTGAACCTGCAGCTAAAGCGCGCCGACGACAAACCGCTCACGCGCGTGACGCTCGAAGGCAGCGCCTCGGGCGAGTTCGGCACCCATGTCGACGTGGGCCGCCGCTTCGGCGACGCCGACCAGTTCGGCATTCGCGTGAACCAGTCGAACCGCGACGGCGAAACGAGCATCGACGGCGAAAACCGCCGCAACAACCAGACGGCCGTGGCGCTAGACTGGCGCGGCGAGAAGCTGCGCCTCGAAGGCGACTTCCTCTATCAGCGCCAGCACATCTCCGACGGCCGCCCGGTCGTCTACGTATTGGGCGACGAAATTCCCGCGGTGCCCTCGGCAACCCACAACTACGCGCAGACCTGGTCGTACAGCAACGCGGAAGACACCGTCGGCATCCTGCGCGCCGAGTACGACTTCCTGCCCGGCTGGACAGCCTATGTCACCGGCGGCGTGCGCCATACGAACGAGCACGGTGAATACTTCTCGCCCTATTACACCGATCCGGAGAACACCATCGGCTCGCGCCTCGGCGTGGTGCGCAAGGAAGGCGGGACCTCGGCGGAGGCGGGCGTACGCGGCCACTTCGACACGGGTGCGGTGAGCCACTTCGTGACCGCGGGCGCTTCGATCGTGCGCGTGATGACGCAATCGGGCTGGACGTATGGCGGCCCATTCGCGACCAGCCTCTACAACACCGTGCAGGTCCCGTATCCGCCGACCACGATGGAGGCCGGCATGGACGGCAACCCACCGATCACGGCGCTGAACCTGCTGCGCAGCGTCTCCGCTTCGGACACGCTCGGCTTCCTCCACGATCGCGTGCTGTTCACGGTGGGCGTGCGCCATCAGGAGATTCTCTCGAACGGCTATTCGTCGTCGACGCTCCTGCAGACCTCGAACTACAACGACTCGATCACGACGCCGCTGTTCGGCCTCGTCGTCAAGCCGATGGAGAACGTGTCGATCTACGCGAACCGCAGCGAGTCGCTCTCGGCGGGCGGCATCGCGCCCGAAGGCACCGTGAACTACGGTGCCCAGCTCGCGCCAGAACGCACGACGCAGTACGAAGTGGGCGCGAAATACGACAACGGCAAGTACGGCGCGCAGCTCGCGCTGTTCCAGCTCGAAAAGCCGCAGACCTACACCAACAGCGCGAACGTCTTCGTTGCCAACGGCAACGAGCGCCATCGCGGCGTGGAAGCGTCGATTTTCGGCGAGGTCTACAAGGGCGTGCGCGTGATCGCCGGCGCGACCTACATCAACGCCGAGCAGCTCGACACGCTGAACGGCGCGACCAACGGCAAGGAGCCGGTGGGGGTGCCGAGCTTCCTGCTCAACCTGGGCGCCGAATACGACGTGCCCGGCGTCCCCGGCCTCACGCTTTCGGCGCGCTGGACGCACACGGGCCCGCAGTATTTCGACGCAGCCAACACGATGTCGATCAAGGCATGGGACACGGTCGACCTGGGCGCGCGCTACTCGACGAGCCTGTTCGGCCGTCCGACCACGTTCCGCGCCAATGTGTACAACCTCGCGAACAAGGCTTACTGGTCGTCGACCAACGGCGGCTATCTGACGATGGGCGCACCGCGCACCGTCCTGTTCTCGATGACGACGGACTTCTGAGCGGCAATTGCAATTGTCCGCGTAGCCGAAAACCGAGGGCCCGGCAGCCTGCCTGCCGGGCCCTCTTTGTGATTTGGCGTGTGCGCGAGCGCTTAGCTGCCCACCACCGTAATCGCGAATCCGTCCCAGCCCTTGCTGCCCACCGTCTGCACTGCCGTGCTTTCGAGCCGCTTTTCGCCGGCGAGCATGTCGAAGTAGCGGCGCACGCCCACCACATCATCTTCGTGATGCGCCGGATCGCTCACGCGTCCTTCACGCACCACGTTGTCTGCGACGATCACCGTGCCTGGCCGCGAAAGTTCCAGCACACGGTCGAAGTCAAGCTTACCGCAATGCGAACTGACGACGTTATTCGCTTTCCCACTGC
>NZ_DATJWR010000422.1:0-2070 GCF_035501035.1 Paraburkholderia sp. | reverse complement strand
TGTGCCGTCGGGCATCAGGCCACCATTTTAGCGGAGCGACGCCCAAGGCTCGATGCGTGGGATGGGCCGCCCTGGCAGGCGGCGCTCCCGCATCGCGTTAGCGATCGGCTTCGGCGCTCATCACGTGCGCCTGCCCAAGCTCGTTCACGGTTTCGAGGTAGCGCTGCGCGTCGAGCGCGGCCATGCAGCCCGTGCCCGCGCTCGTGATGGCCTGGCGGTACACGTGGTCCTGCACGTCGCCGGCCGCGAACACGCCCGGCACGCTGGTGCCGGTGGCATTGCCGTTCAGGCCGCCGTTCGTGATGATATAGCCGTTCTTCATCTCGAGCTGGCCTTCGAAGATGTCCGTGTTCGGCTTGTGGCCGATCGCGACGAAGAGGCCTTGCAGGTCGATGTCGGTGGTTTCGCCGGTCTTCACGTTCTTGATACGCAGGCCGTTCACGCCGCCTTCATTGCCCTTGACTTCGTCGAGCACGTGTTCCCATTTGATCTCGACCACGCCTTCCTTTTCCTTCTCCAGCAGGCGGTCGATCAGGATCGGCTCGGCGCGGAACTTGTCGCGGCGGTGAATGACCGTGACCTTCTTCGCGATGCCGGCGAGGTACAGCGCTTCTTCGACGGCCGTGTTGCCGCCGCCGACCACGGCGACGTGCTGGTTGCGGTAGAAGAAGCCGTCGCAGGTCGCGCAGGCCGAGACGCCGCGGCCCATGTAGTGCTCTTCGCTCGGCAGGCCGAGGTATTGCGCCGACGCGCCGGTTGCGATGATGAGCGAATCGCAGGTGTACTCGCCCGAATCTCCGATCAGGCGGATCGGCTTTTCGTCGAGCTTCGCCGTGTGGATGTGATCGAACACGATTTCCGTGTTGAAGCGCTCGGCGTGTTCGAGGAAACGCTGCATCAGCTCGGGGCCTTGCACGCCATTCGGGTCTGCGGGCCAGTTCTCGACGTCGGTCGTGGTCATGAGCTGGCCGCCCTGGGCGAGGCCGGTGACGAGCAACGGCGAGAGATTCGCGCGCGCCGCGTAGACGGCAGCCGTGTAGCCGGCGGGGCCGGAACCGAGAATCAGGACTTTGGCGTGTTTGGTTGCAGACATGATCGAATTCCGTAGAAAAACGCTGCGTGGCGCGGATAATCAGCCGCCCGGCCTTGTGGCGGGGCGCACGCATGTAGAGTTGGGCATCAGCCGGCAATTATAAAGGCCGGGGGAATTCGCCGCCTGATGAAGCTTCCTTATCGGCACGATAGTCAGGGCTTTTCTCGGGCTCGTGCGGCAGCGTCAAGGGGGCGGAACGCGGCGCAACGCCGCGCCCGGCGGCGTTGTCAGTTACCGTCATTTACAGCGCGGGGCAGCCGGGGCCGAAACAACGCGTTTACAATAGGCCGGATCGCACGACGGCGGCCGCGCCCGTCTGGCCGGGGTGCCGGGCAGACAGTGGGACAGGCGGACCGCAAACGCATCAAGAATCAGCCCAGGATTCAATGGCCAAAGCTCCCTATTCCGCGCAGGCGCAGGCATTGCCGCATCGCATGTCGCGCCTTTTCACCGAAATCCGCTGGATCCTGCAGGTCGCGCTCGGCGTGTTCCTGCTGATGGCGCTCATCAGTTACAGCCGCCATGACCCGAGCTGGACCCATGCCGCCCAGGTCGACCACATCTCGAACTGGGCGGGGCGCGTCGGCGCGCGCACCTCGGACATCCTGCTGCTGCTGTTCGGCCTGTCCGCCTACTGGTGGCTGGTGCTGCTCGGGCGGCTGATTTCGGCGAACTACCGCCGCATCACGCGCCACGAAACCCTTCGCGACGATGACGACGAAGACAAGCCGCGCGACATCAGCTGGGTCGCCGAAGGCTTCGCGTTCGTGCTCGTCATGCTGTCGAGCTGCGGCATCGAGGCGCTGCGCATGTGGTCGCTCAAGGTGCAATTGCCGCAGACGCCCGGCGGCGTCGTGGGCGGCGCGGTCGCGCGCGCGGTCTCGAACGCGCTCGGCTTCACCGGCGGCACGCTCGCGATGCTGATCGCGCTGGCGATCGGTCTGTCACTGTATTTCCGCTTCTCGTGGCTCTCGGTG
>NZ_DATJWR010000421.1:0-49598 GCF_035501035.1 Paraburkholderia sp. | reverse complement strand
ACCGTGCCAGGCCATTGCTCGGGTGTGGTATCGCCCGCCTGTTGCTCGCGGCGCTCATCCCCATCTTGCTCCTTATCGACATGGTGAGTTTCCCCGCGTTATGTATTGTCGGCTTCGCCGTCTCCGCGGTGAAATTGCTGTTCGACAGCGTGACGATCGCCGTCATTCCGACCATCGTGCAGCGGGACCAACTGACGAAAGCGAACAGTTGGTACGAGGCGTGGAACTCGAGTGCGGCGTCGTTGGGGCCTGCGCTCGCCGGATGGCTGACGCAGATCTTTTCGATTTCGACGGTCTATGTAACCAACTTTGTCCTATATGCAGCCAGCACTTTCTGTCTAAGAGGCGTCGTTATTCCGGTCAGATCGACCGATACACCAGTTGAGTCGTCACATCTGCGCGATATTGCCGAGGGAGTCGCCCTGCTATGGCGAAACGAGTTGCAAAGGACAATCGCGATCGCCGCCGGCCTCTTCAATCTGTTTCACGCCGCGTTCTTTACCGTCTTTACTATCTTCGCATTAAAGCATCTGGACTTCAGTGCCGCTACGTTTGGTTCTGTCATATCTTTCGTCGGAGTAACAGGTCTCGCCGGCGCACTCGGCGCCCCCGCGCTCGTCACGCGGGTGGGGCTGCGCACCGCGCTTGTGGGCTCGTTGCTGGCGATTGGTCCGATCGGCGTTCCGATCCTGTTCGCCGGGAGCATGACGTCATTGGAGCGAATCGCGACGATCGCTGCATGCCTTGCATGTTGGGATTTTTTGATCGTCGTTCACGTGATCATCGAGCAGACGATCCGGCAAATGACCATCGAGAGCGGACAACTGTCGAGGATCACAGCAACCACGCGATTTGTAAGCTGGGGAGCAGATCCACTCGGTGCGCTCCTCGGCGGGCTTGCGGCAAGTTCCTCTATCGGCATTCGTGGGACGATGATCGTTTGCCTCATTGGTTTTACCGCAGCCGGACTCCTCATGCTGACTTCGAAGTCCATCCGGAATCTGAGTACCCTCGACGCCCTTCCCGTAGGACGTGATAAATCTGTCATCCATTGAAACGCGATGGTTAAGAAACGGCTTCAAACCGCGCGAATCAAGGACGAGTCCACGACCACGCAAGAGAGGTCGATCTTGTCCGCCGCTCGCAAACTCGCCAGAAAGTGGCAGTGGCAAAGTCCGTTGGGTTGTCGAGCGTACACACGCCTGGTCGCATCATTTCCATCGCCTACGTATTCGCTTCGAACGTCGCGCTGACATTCACGAAGCCTTCCTCAAACTCGGCTGATGCTTGATCTGCTGGAACACTCTTCAGCGCGTGCAGCGGTCTTTATGAAGCCGTCTCTTAGCGCCGAATCCGCTATCACCAGCATTCGCCCTGCCCGCGCGCTGGATACTGGTTATTATTTGGATTCCTTATTTATTACCAGAATTTCGTGGGGCGTCCAAAGGCGTATCGTCGCACCGGTAGCGCTCAAGCTGCTTGGGCTCCACAAGCGGCAGAGTGCAGTGAACTCGAGGCTGGCACAGCACAGCTCGTCGATGAGATCACCCACCGACGAGCCAAGGCCTGTGCGCGCAATCGGCCTGAATGCGCCGGCCATGAAGCGCGGCTACGCTATCCACTCGTACTGCTCAGCGCACACATCCGGATTCGGGAAGACCGCGCCCGCTCGCACCATCATGGCTTGATGGCCACCTTCAATACACCGTCTCGCTGATTGGCGAACAGTTCATACGCCGCCACGATGGCGTCGAGGCCGTAGTGGTGCGTGACCATCACGCCAAGGTCAAGCCGGTTGGCCTCGATTACGTTCATCAGGCGGCGCATACGCTCCTTGCCGCCCGGGCACAACGCCGTGCGGATGGTGTGATCGCCGAGGCCGGCCGCGAAGTTCGTCAACGGGATTCTCAGGTCTTCCGAGTAGACCCCCAGGCTCGAAAGCGTGCCGCCCGGCTTGATGACCTTCATGGCATTCTCGAAGGTGAGCTGCGTACCCAGCGCCTCGATGGCCGAATCCGCCCCTTTGCCCCCGGTGAGCTTCATCACCTCTTGCACGACGTCGCACTGATTGAAATTTAGCGTGACGTCCGCGCCAAGCTTCTTGCTGATGCCGAGACGATGGTCATTGCCGTCCACGGCGATGATCGTGGTCGCCCCTAGCAAGCGCGCACCCGCCGTGGCGCACAGTCCGATCGGGCCTTGTGCAAAGACCACCACCGTATCGCCGATCTTGATGTTGGCATTCTCCGCGCCCTTGAAGCCGGTCGACATGATGTCGGGGCACATCAGCACCTGTTCGTCGGTAAGGCCGTCGGGAATGGGGGCAAGATTCGCCTGGGCGTCGGGCACCAGCACATATTCGGCCTGCGTGCCGTCGATGAGATTGCCAAAGCGCCAGCCGGCCGTAGCCTTGTAGCCGTGGCAGCCACACAGCCCCTGCGCAATCAGGTAGCTGCCGTCCTGGCTAGGATAGCCGTCCTGCGCGGCATAGCTGTTGAAGTTAGGGCAGATCGCTCCTGCAATGACACGCTGCCCCTCCTGGTAGCCCACCACGGCGGATCCGAGCTTTTCGATCACGCCCACGGGCTCGTGACCCACGGTCAGGCCCTTGGCGACAGGATATTCGCCTTTGAGAATGTGCACGTCGGTGCCGCAGATGGTGGTCGTCGTGATGCGGACCAGCGCGTCGTTGGGCCCAACGTCGGGAATCGGCTTGTCCATCAACTCGATCCGGCCTTTCTCAACAAATACGGCTGCTCTCATCTTTTCAGTCATGGCGTAGCCTCCTTTCGACACACGGTTGAAGTCCCTTACGCTGCCGCTTTCCTGGCGGGACGAACAGATGTTGGGGCGACGAGGCGAACATGCCTCGATTCAGGGCGACCCTATGAACCATGGCGGCCTCACGGCAAGCGCGGCGCCGCCGGTGTCACGCTGCGCGGTTACTTGCGTGCTTCAGGCGCGCCCAGAAGCTGGTTGCAGCCTCTTGCGCGACAGACTTGCAGTTGCCCACGCCGAATACCGGTGACCAATGGAACAACGCTGCGCGATAAGTCAGCGAAACCGCGCGAAGCGCCAGTTCGCCACATAGGTTGTGACATGCGCGGATCAATTGCAAGCGCAAGTCATTGTGACCAAGCGCCGCGCCGCGCACGCCGGCATGCTTCGAAATCACGCAAACGATGCGAGCTGCGGCGTGACGGCCAACATTCAGAACGCCTTCACACACCATTGCACGCCGCTCTTCAGCATACAGGGGATCGGCTTGCATCGCGCTCGGTCGTGGCCGTGAACCAGTGCGCCGCTGAGCTACGAACGTTCCAATGCGGGCGCACGCCCGAGCACTCAGCGCCGTGCCACGGTCTCATCCTGATGGCGGTGATTGCGCGGGTGCGAGATGCAGCGATTGAGATTCTCGACAACGAGCCCGTCCGAAGAATGCAGTTGCGGTTTGCAAACCGCACTTCCGGCTGCCCTCGCAGCCCGCGCAGGCACGTTCATTGGCCGTAGATGTCGAAGTCGAAATACTTCCTTTCTATCCTGTCGTACGTACCGTCTGCACGTATGTCGGCAATCGCCTTGTCGATTTTTGCCTTCAAGTCGACATCTTCCTTGCGCAAGCCGATTGCCGTGCCGCTTCCCAGCGTCTTCGTGTCGTAGATCGGGCTGCCGGCAAACGCGAAGTTTTTGCCTCGCGGCGTCCTCAGAAAGCCGAAATCGGCTTGGGCGGCGTTCTGCAGCGATGCGTCGATGCGGCCGCCAATCAGATCCGCGTAGACGAGATCCTGATCCTGATAAGACACGATCACGGCGCCCGCCGGCTCCCAGTAGGTCCGGGCATACGTTTCCTGGATCGAGCCCTGCTCCACGCCAATTCGCTTTCCCTTCAACGCCTGCGGCACAGGCTCGATCGTCGAGCCTTTTATGGCGACAAGACGTGTCGGGATGCGAAATACCCTGGACGAAAACGCAATCTGTTCCAGACGCGCCGGCGTCATCGACATCGTGGACAGCACACCGTCGAACTTGCGCGCTTTCAGCGCCGGGATCATCCCGTCGAAGGAGTTTTCGACCCACACGCATTTGGCTTCGAGGCGCCGGCAAATCTCGTTGCCGAGGTCGATATCGAAGCCCACCAGCTTGCCATCGGATGTTTTCGATTCGAAAGGTGGATAGCTCGCGTCCACGCCGAAGCGCACGGTGGACCAGTCCTTGGCGATCGCGCTGCTGGATGCCAGCGCGAGCGCCACGAGCGTCAGGGTTGCAAACTTGACCTTCATTCTTTACTCCTCTCGTCTTTTTCTGGTGGTAACGTCCAGCGTCAAGCTTTGTTGCAACATGAAGTACGCCGCTTGCTTGCCGCTGGATACATCGCCGTTGTGCATGGTGTCCACACGTGTCATGCTTCCCGCGAGACATCGTTGCCGGCGCAATCACTTTCCGCTTCGCTCTGCGACGAGCAGGTGTCGTTGCTGCGTGCGCGAGCACTCACACTGGCTTCTCGTCCCGCCGGGCATCACTGATGCGTGATTTGATTCCGGCAACGCGGCAAGCGTCTTCAGTCGCGGTGGACGATCATAACCGTACCCGCCGTACGACATGCGTATCGAAATAACAACGCTGTCGTCCATGCGATCCGCAAGCCTCATTGAGGCGGCGGCGAAATCTGCTCAAGCGAACATGGGAGTCTGTCGAACCGCGCGAAGCGGGACGTGACGCGGGACGTGACGCGGGGCAATGCGAGCGGCTAGTCTCGTCCGGCAGGGAAGAACCCAAAAGCAGCAGACGAGGCGTGGGTGCGATCAACGCAAGCGAGGCCGGCTTTGACGGCGTCAAGCGTTCGCACGGCCCGCGAACTCTTCGATCTTTCTCGACGAACCGGCCACAATCAGCATGTCCCCCGGCGCGACGACCGTGGCGGGCGTCGCGGCCCGAAAATCCTCACCGGCATGCTTCACGCCCACGACCACCACACCGAACGCCTGCAGCACGTCGCAATCCGCAAGCGGACGGTTGTGCGTCGGCACTGGCGCATGAATCTTGGCGACGGCGAATCCGTCGCCAAAGTCCGCGTAATCGATGATCCGGCCGGTAATGAGGTGCGCGATCCGTTCGCCCATCTCCACTTCCGGGTACACCACGTGGTGCGCGCCGACACGTTCGGCAATCTGGCCGTGCGCGGTGTTGAACGCCTTGACCCAGATGTCCGGAATTTTCAGCTCGGTCAACGCCATTACGGTCATGAGGCTCGACGAGAGATCCGATCCGATGCCGACGATCGCATGGGAAAAGTCGGCCACGCCCAGTTGACGCAACGTATTCACACTGGTCGAGTCGGCCTGCACGGTATGCGTGAGCCGGTCGGCCCATGCCTGCACCAGCTCGGGGTTGCGGTCGATTCCCATCACGTCGTGGCCGAGCCGCGCGAGGGACTGCGCGACGGCGCCGCCGAAGTGCCCCAGGCCGATGACGACGACACTGTCGCTCTTCGAAAAGGTGAGCGAAGTCTTGAGCAGGTTAGCCAACAATTGGATGCTCCTCGGGATAGCGATACGGCGCGCGGCGTTCGGTCACCATCAGCGACGCCGCGAAGGTGATCGTACCCACGCGCCCGATATACATGAGCGCGACGATCACGAGTTGGGCCGGCGCGGGCAGCTCGCCCGTGATACCGGTTGAAAGGCCAACCGTGCCGAACGCCGATATGACCTCGAAGATCACCTGGTCGGTGGGCAGAGCGGTAATGGGAAGAATGACGAGTGTGCCGAGGGTGATGATCACGGAACCGAGCGCCAGCACCGTAACGGCTTGCCGCTGCGCGGACGCGCTGACACGGCGGCCGAACGCGCCCACATCGCTACGCCCGCTGATCTCGGCAAACACCAGCAACGCGACGATGGCGATGGTGCCGATCTTGATACCGCCTGCCGTCCCGCCGCTGCCGCCGCCCACGAACATGAGGAAATACTGGAGGGCCCAGCTGTCGCGCGTCATCGCGCCGATGTCGATCGAGTTGAAGCCGGCCGTGCGCGCGGAGACCGAAGCAAACGCCGCCGACAAGAGTTTTTGCGGGAGCGGCATCGCGCCGAGCGTCTTCGGATTGGTCCACTCGAACGCCAGCAGGACGAGGAACCCGACGAGCAGCAGCACCAGCGTGAACAGTAAGGTGAGCCTGGTGTGCAACGAAAGACGACGCGCACCGCGCGCTCTTTCCCGGAGGTCGTACAGCACAGGAAACCCAATGCCCCCAACGACGATCGCGATCATCACCGGCACGAGAATCTGTGCATCTGCGCCATAGCGCATCAGACTGTCCGGGTGAATCGAAAAGCCCGCATTGTTGAATGCGGACACGGCATGGAACAGTCCGCTCCATGCAGCGTCGCGCCATTGGAGGCTGTATCCGAAATGAAGCCTCACGGTAAGCCATAGTGCGGTGGCCAGCTCCATGACGAGCGTGATGACGAATACCAGCCGCGCGACACTGCGGATGTCGCCCAGACGCAGCGAGCGCGTTTCAACCTGCGTAATCAGCTTCGCGCGCAGGGGCAGCGACTGGTTGGCCATGAGCCCGAGCAGCGTGGCCACTGTCATGAAGCCGAAGCCGCCCATCTGGAACAGCCCGAGGATGACCCACTGACCAAAGTTCGACCAGTAGGTGCCCGTATCGACGACGACAAGCCCCGTCACGCAGACCGCCGAGGTCGCAGTGAAAATGGCGGTGAGCCACGGCGCCGCCTCACCTTTGGCCTGCGACACGGGCAACTTCAGCAGCACGGTTCCCACGGCAATAACCAGCAGAAAGCCCAGGGCAACTGCCCGGGACGGATGAAGCAGCTGGGCCATTCAATACCTCTTCGAAACGCATTCGAATGTTGATTGAATCCGGCCAGGCAAGCGTGTCGCAAGTTGCGGCGTCCCAGCGGTGAACTGCGTAAGCTTCGACCGAACAGGAAAAGAGGAACTCTAACGAGTGTAGTCACCGGCATCGGCCGGAGCCACCCACTTTTCGCGCTATCCGGCCAGAGCACGGCACCGCCCTTGTATCGTCAACGTCAGTTTTCTTCCGTCGCATTCCTCACATTGACCCACCCTGGGCGCAGCGATATAGTCTGGACAACAGAAAGACCTGGTCGAAAGACCATATTTCCCGTGTTCGCTCCGCCAGTTCCGAAGGCACGGTGTACGGCCCGGGCGCGCAGCGCCAAGGCTACGGAGCCGCGTCCAGTCAGTGCGAAAGATCGCGCAAACGCTCCGGCCAACGCGCGCGCCATGACGTGGCGCTTGCCGGAAATTCCGGCGGTCCCGGCTTTGTCCGAAGTGCGCGTCGGCGTGAGAGACGATCCTCTCGAGCACGAGGCCGATCGGCTCGCCAACGCCATGACTGGGTCATCGAACCCCGTCAAAACGCTGCCTGCTGCAAGTGCGCCCGCGACCTCGAAGTTCGTCGTTCCCCGCGCCGTCTCGCAGGTTCTGAACGAACCTGGCCGCGAGCTCGATGCCGCTTCCCGCGATGCCATGGAAACGCACTTCCAGGCGGATTTCAGCCGCGTTCGCGTGCACGCCGACGCCAGTGGCGCGGCAGCGGCCGCGGCACTCGGCGCGCGGGCGTTTGCCGCTGGACAGCATGTGGTGATCGATCCGGCCGAAGCCGGCGGCGACGGCGGCAAGCGGGTCCTCGCCCACGAATTGGCGCACACCGTGCAGCAGCGCGGCTTCGCGGCGGCGAGCCCCGTCATTCAGTGCCAGCAGCGTGGCGGCCTGCGGGTCGCGTTGCCCAAGGCGGAGATCAAGGCCATCGGCAATGCGGACGTGAACCAGATCGTCGATGCCTTTCCCGCCGTGATCGTCAACGGCCAGAAGTTCAACATTTCGATCAGCACTCCAGACGGCACGCGACGCACCTTCGGGATCGAAATCGAAATTACGCCAGGCAGACCGCCTATCACCAGCCCGGCGGCCGCGCAAACGGCAAAGAAGCCGATGCCGGCCGGTAGTTCGGGCCCGCCGACTTTTGCCGTCCAGATCTTCCAGATGCTGCCGGATCCCGTCCGCACGCTTTTCCACGAACTGCTGCACCTTCGGCTGGCGATCGACAGGGAGCTGCCAGACGATCAACGGTCGGACACGTTCGGCCGCTACAACGAGCAATTCCAGATGGCAACCGATGAAGCCTTGCTGCGTGCCACCGGTGCATTCGATCTGAAGAAGGCCGTGATGGACAAGATCGGGTCCGTGCGACGCTGGTTCGAGACATTCGTGGCGGGCTTCAAGACGCCGGCGGGCCTTACCGCCGCGAATGACGACGAATTCCTGCAGCATTTCATCGAAGAGAAGTTCGCCAACCAGGAAGCCGCGGCCGCGAAGATTTCACCCGGCCGGAACAAGCCCGCTATCACGCAGCCCATCACGACCGCCACGATTGCGAAACGCTATGCCGGGACGGTGGCGCAGACTTTCAGGGAGGCGGCTAACGGGCAAGGGTTGCTGGGCGTGGTCGCCACCGCCGAGAACCGGGCCAAGGCATCCGCCTCCATGCCCAGCCTCGACGACCTGACGAGCCAGTTGGAGGCGGCGTTGCTGAAACTCTTCGATGCGTTGGACGCCCAGCTCGCCCAGATCGAAGCGTTCAAACGGCAACCCGCCCCGACGTCTGCACCGAGGCAACTGGGTCCCCAGCAGCAGGTGGACGAAGCCCTCAGGACACAGCCGCCTCTCGGCCTGCAGCACTAGGTATTCGCGCCGGACGATACCTGACCGAAGAGCCCCAGCCAACAACTACGAAGGCTGCCTCTTTGCGGAAGGAGCCGCGACGCCTTCTATCATGATGTTCACGCATGCAGGCAATTTCGAACCGTGTGCCTGCGCAACTGCATCGCGCACCTCATCGGCCCGTTGGACGAGCCTGCCGAATCCGCCAAAAGCCTGCGTAACGCTGTCGTAGCGCGTGGGCAAGAGTTCGCAGCCGATCAGGCGCTCACGGCCATAACTCCTGAGCTGGATCTGATACTCCGCATTCCAGCGCGCGTCATTGCCCACCACGGCGACGAAGGCCAGATCGTAACGCACGGCGGTATCGATTTCGGCGGCATGAAAGCCGAAGGTGCCGTCCCCCATGACGGCGACGATCGGCGCGTTCGGCTGCGCAACCCGCGCGGCCAGCGCAAACGGAAGCGCGGCGCCGATCGCTCCGGCAACGCCGTTGATGACACGATTGGGCGCATGCAGGCACGCTTGCGCCCATTGTCCGAACTCGCCACCGTCGGAGATGAAAACGGAATCGGGATGACTGTCCAGCAACGCCTGAAGCGGCGCGAGCGCCTGGACCGGATGAATGCGCTTTTCCATCGACGACGAAGCGTTGCTCCATTGTTCGGGACGCGAAGCAACCGCATCCTGCACGGCGCGCGCCCATCGTTCATCGCACTGGCCAGCAACGCCGCCAGTCGAGGCGAGCAAGTCAAGCGATGGAAACACATCCGCGACAGCCGTTCCGATCAGACGCTCACCCACGGCGCGACGCGTCCGTGCGATTTCGTGCGGCTCCGGGTCGATCTGCAGGAACGTGCAGTTCGGGGAAAAGGCCGGCGATTGTCCGAAGCCCAATGTGAAATCGAGCCGCTTGCCGAGCAGCAGCACACGGTCCGCCTGTGCGAGGACTTCGGCGAATGCGCCAAGGCTCGGATCATTGATCCCGCGCGGGCTCTCCATGCCGATTACAGGAATGCCATGTGCGGCCGCAACCTTGTCGATTCGTTCGCGCCCCGCGCGAGTCATGCACGCCGGCCCCACGAGGATCAGCGGACGCGATGCGCTCTTCAGGCTTGCGACAAGGCGCGTCACGAGGGCGCTGTCGAGAGCTTGCCTGATTGGCGCAAAGCTATCGACATCGATTTCGTCCGGCACGTGGGAGGCGCCCTCCAGTACGTCAACGGGCAAGCTAAGGTGAACGGGTCCGGGCCGCCCGGACTGCGCGACGCGGATTGCGTACACGAGTTCGTCGGCAAGCGTATGGGGATGCTGTACGGTGGCGGCCATCTTGACCAGAGGCGCCGCTACATCTGCCTGCCGCATCTCCTGAAACGCGCCCATCCCCAATTGATCGTGCGGCGCATGCCCGGAAAGCAGCAGCACGGACGATTCGGCCATTTGAGCGGTATAGAGCGCCGAGACCGCATTGGCGTGACCTGGGCCGCCGGTCACGAGCGCCACGCCTACCTTGCCGGTGAGCCGCGACCAGGCGTCCGCCATGTGCACGGCCGCCGCTTCATGCCGCGTGTGGAACAGTTCGATCCCCGCGTCAATGCAAGCGTCGAACACCGGCATGATGTGGTTGCCCGACAAGGTGAAGACCTGCTTCACCCCTGCCTTCGACAACACCTTTACCAACGCATCCGCGCCACGGCATGTAATCGACATTACGTTACCTCCTGATCAAGATGATTTGATTCCGACCTATGGTTACGACCTGTGCGCCACGCCATGCGCAACGCGAAAGACCGGCTTGCTCTCTTCGTAGCCCCGACGATTATTCGCGGCGCACCGTGCGGTGAAAAGTCATTATTTCTTGCAGTGAACGAAAGATTCTCTTCCGCTCGCCTTCCATGCGCCTTCCCGCCCTTCGATTGCGCCTGCGCCTGTGCGTTACGCATTCGAGCCCGTGGAGAGAATTCCCGATGCTGCCTTCCCCCACCGCGAGGACGTCCAGACACCCATGTTTTCCCTGATGGCATTCTCAAGGCTAACACACTACATTGCAACTCATACATATGAGTTGTATGACTGTGCCGTGCAGGCCATCGTGCCTGCACTTCGTGCGCCGGCACCGGTGGCGTGCCGCCAGTCAGTTGTACGTCTTTGCCTCGATCCCGCGTAGGGGGTTGGGGTATCGCTCACCCAGACGCTTTCTACGCCGTATTGCACTCAGGCGATCATCTTTCGGAAATCCGATACTTCGTTTCGTACTGCTACTTTCTTCCATTTGAGCCAGGCAATGCAGCCAGTGGATAGGCTCCAGATCTCATATGGCCAGTTGCGTTCCGGGTTTCAGTCGCTCGGGTGACGGAGGCGTGCGTTGAACCGCAGACTTTCTTTCAGCAAGGACTACTACGGCGGCGCGATGATGGTCGTGATCGGCATGAGTGCCGTGTACGCCGGCATGACCTACGACGTTGGCACGCTCACGAGCATGGGCGCGGGCTTTTTCCCGGTAGCCGTGGGCGCGCTTCTGGCTTTTGTGGGCGCCTTGATTGCCATGCTCGCCAAGGATCTTCCCAAACCCGAACCGAACACGACCGAACCGCATGCGAGGTTGCCCGACTTGCGCGGCGGCATCTGCATTATTGCCGGCACACTTGCCTTCATCCTGCTCGGCAAGTACGGAGGCCTGCTTCCCGCCACTTTTGCGATTGTGTTCATCTCTGCGCTTGGGGATCGAACCAATTCCGTATTTCGCGCTGCCGCGTTGTCCATCGTCATGTGCGCGATTGCCCTGGTCGTGTTCTCCTGGGCTTTGAAACTGCAATTGGCGCCGCTCGCCTGGGGATAGTGAGAAACATGATCGAACAGTCCTTGCACGACCTCTTCTATGGCTTCACGGTTGCGCTTCAAGGCTCCAACCTGATGTGGTCCTTCTTCGGTGTGCTCGTGGGCAACATGGTAGGCGTGTTGCCTGGAATGGGTGCCCTTTCCGCCATCTCCATTCTCCTGCCGCTCACCTATGTGATGCACCCCGTCCCGGCAATCCTGATGCTCGCCGGCATATTCTATGGATCGCAATACGGCGGAGCGATCGGCGCCATTCTGCTCAATCTTCCCTCGCACCCTCCTCATGCGATCACCTGTCTCGACGGGTATCCCATGGCCAAAGCCGGCAGAGGCGGCGCGGCGCTCGGCATCACGATGCTGAGTTCGTTTTTTGCCGCGTCGACGGGCATCCTTTTGATGATTTTCGCCTCTCCGTTGCTCACAGCAATGGCATTCAAGTTCGGTCCAGCCGAGATTTTCTCGGTCATGCTGCTCGGCCTTCTCGCGGGCTCCACCATGTCGAGGGGCTCCGCGCTCAAAGGCGTGGCCATGACGCTTTTTGGCGTGCTTTGCGGGATGGTCGGCACCGACGTCAATACGGGTACGTTCCGCTTCACGTTTGGCATTACCGACCTGAGCGACGGGCTCGAACTGGTCGCGATCGCCATGGGACTCTTTGGCATTGCCGACTTTCTTTGCAACGTCAACAGGATGACGGTTTCGAGCAAATCGCTCGACGTACGCTTCAAGGACATGCGACCAACGCGCAAGGAACTCAAAGCCGCGTTCTGGCCCATGACACGAGGCACGGCTGTCGGCGCTCTCTTTGGCGCCATGCCGGGAACCGGCCCGACGATCACGACGTTTGTCGCGTATGCGCTCGAGCGAAAGCTCTCGAAAAATCCGCAGGCATTCGGGACCGGCGTCATTGCCGGCGTCGCAGCGCCTGAAGCGTCGTCGCACTCCAAGACGCAGGTCGATTTCATCCCGACGATGAGTCTGGGCATACCAGGCGATCCGGTCATGGCGTTGATTCTCGGGGCGCTCATCATTCAAGGGATTACGCCTGGCCCCCAACTCATCTCCGAACATCCGGATATCTTCTGGGGATTGATCGCCAGCTTCTGGATCGGCAATGTTCTCCTCGTTCTTCTCAATGTCCCGATGATCGGCATCTGGATAAAATTGCTTAGGCTTCCTTACCGGTATCTCTACCCTTCTGCGATGTTCTTTATTGCCGTCGGGGTCTTCAGCACGCAGAACAGTCTCTTCCAGGTGTGGCAAGTCTTGACGTTCGGCGTACTGGGAACGATCTTCAGCTACCTTGGATTTTCCGTCGCGCCGATTTTGCTCGGGTTCGTCCTCGGCCCGATGATCGAAGAGAACTTTCGGCGCGCTCTCCTCATCTCGCACGGGAACCTTTCCATCTTTATCGACCGGCCCATCAGTTGCGGATTTCTGATCGTGTCGCTGCTGCTGGTGGTGCTGGTCACGCTATCCGCGCAACGAAGCCGCCGACGCGAGAAAAGGTCTGAACCCGTGCACGGGCTGGGCTCGCAAGGCGAAATACGTCGGGCGGGGAGCGAGTGAAAGCGTTAATCGAAAGCCTCACACCGCTTGACACATTCAACACCGAATTGCTGCAGCGCTAAAATTGCTCCTCGCGTTGCACGCCGACTTCAGTAAGCTCAAAGCGATTGTCGATCGTCGACTGATCGATTGCCAACTCCCCCGGTTCTCGCCGTGACCCTCGATCCTGCGCGGGCCGGGCGGTTCTCCCGCTCCGCGCAGCGCCGGGTCCCACTGAAAGGCGTTGATTACACGAGGCTACCTACTTGCGGACCTTCAGCGATACCGCAGGCCTCTTGAGGCGCAGCTGTTAGGCGGCTGGACGCGCGCGAAGTTTTCCCTCGTGAAAGCACGGGCGTTAGATCTGCAAAGTAAAAGCCCGCCAGATCGGATATCGGGCGGGCTCAACAAGAACAGAAATTTAGGTTAGTGCTACGACAATCAGCCGACTTACGAGAGCACCACGCTACCTGCCAATGACAGGTTTGACTCGCCACCGAAATCCAGTTCAGTTCGCACTAATGTGGCTCTCGCTCACAACCTTTTGCCATTTCGCCGATTCGCTCGCAATCCTGCTCTGAAGTTGCTGTGGCGTATCACCCACGGTGTCCATGCCAAGCACATCCAGGCGCTTACGAATGTCAGGCTGGGCGAGTACCTTTACAGTATCCTGCTGAATCTTGTTGATGACATTCGCAGGCGTGCCCGCGGGCGCCACGAGCGCAAACCAGCCCGTCACATTGAAACCCGGCAGGCCGGCTTCGCTCACAGTCGGAATGTCGGGCCACGCACCCGAACGATGGTCACCGGTCACGGCGAGCACCTTTATCGTCTTTCCCTTCATGAAAGGCATGGCTGCAGCGATGTTGGGCAACACGACCTGCACGCGGTCCGCCATCAGATCGTTCAAAGCAAGCACCTCGCCCTTATACGGCACGTGGACCATCGGAATGCCCGCCGCGCCCGCGAAGGCCTCGTCGGCCATATGCACCTGGCTTCCGATGCCGGCCGAACCGAAATTGAGCTTGGGATGCTGAGTCTTCCCATACGCAATCAGTTCCTTCACGTTCGATATGGGCAGCGAGGGCGCAACGGCCACGACCATCGGATTACTTGCAACCGTCGTGATGAAGCTGAAGTCCTTGCTCGAATAGGGAAGGTTCTTATAGATGAACTGGTTGACGGTGAACATGCTCCCCGACGCCAGCATCAACGTGTAACCGTCCGGCGCCGACTTCGCCTCCACCTCAGCCCCAATCATGCCGCCTGCGCCGGGGCGGTTGTCGACTACCACGGACTGCTTCCATAGCGTCCCCAGCCCCTGGCCGATCGTGCGCGCCAGCACATCGGTCGAGCCGCCTGCCGAGAAAGGAACGATGATCCGGATCGGTTGAGCAGGCCAGGCGTCTTCTGCGTAAGCGAACGACTGCGTTTGCAAAACAACCGAGGCGGCGGCAGCGAGCATGAGAGCACGCCGCATCCTGCGAACGAGAGTGTGGGGCATTGCGTTGTCTCCATTTGAAATATCGGCGGGTTGCCGTCGGCACAATTCAAGGCGGGAGGCAAAGCAATGCCCGGGAATGTGCCTGCCTTTCAGCGCGAGTCACTCTGTCAAATGCTCGCAAAGAATCGTCTCTCCCGGCCGCACGCGGCTGAACGTCACCGGTTCCTGCTTTATCTGAATCTCCCCGGCAACTCGTCGAATGGTCGTGTAAGCAGATACCGCGAGATCGCCTGCCCCCGGATAATCCTCTCGGAAATGCGCACCGCGGGAATTCTCTCGGGAAATGGCCGCCTCCGTGATGATCTGACTAACGGAGATCAGATTTTTCAGGTTCAACCAATCGTGCCATTGCGCGTTGAACGCACGGTCGCCGTCCGCGACGCCGGTCAGCATCAACTCTTCGTAAAGCGCATTCAGCGTCTGCCGTGCCCTCAGGAGTCCGTCACGATCGCGCATGATGCCGACGTTCGTCCACATGCATTCATAGAGGGACTCCCGAATTTTCTCCAGGCCGTTTCCGTTCCTGGAAAAGGGAAGCTCGGCGTCCTTGATTGCACTTTCGATGGCGAAGGCGTCCGGTTCCCAGTACTGCCCATGCGCTTGCACCCAGGCCGCCATGCTGTCACCAGCGATACCGCCAAACACCGTGGAGTTAGCCACGCCGTTGCCCCCCAGCCGATTCGCACCGTGCACCCCGCCGGTATCCTCGCCGGCGGCGAACAGGCCGCTCAGTTCGGTGCTGCAGTCGGGCCTGAACGTCACGCCTCCCATCATGTAGTGCGCGGTCGGCACCACCTCGACGAGGCCTCCCGCCAGATCGAACCCACAATCCGCACAGCGCTCCACCATGCCCTTGAACTGCTTTCTGACCTTCTCCGGCCCTAGATGCTGCATCTGGATGTACACGCCCCCATTGGGCGACGTCTGGCCAGAGCGCATTTCCGCATAGATGCCGCGCGAAACGATATCGCGCGTTGCGCGCTCGCCGCGCTCATCGTACTTGTGCATGAAGCGCTCTTTCGCGCCATTCAACAACTGCCCGCCCGCTCCACGAAGCCCCTCTTCGAGCACCGTCCCAGTCATGCGCGTGTGGCTACCCGCAAGCAGACCGGTGGGGTGGAACTGCACCATTTCCATGTCCCGAAGCGTGAGGCCCGCGCGCAGCGCCATCGCGAGTCCGTCGCAACTCTTGTCCCCCGATGGCGTGTGGAACTTGTACATCGTGGGGCCGCCGCCCGTTGCGAGCAGGACCGCCCTCGCCTGTACGAAAGCGAACTTACCCGTGCGCATGTCGATCATCAGGACACCTGCAATGTGCTTGCCATCGCCTGTCTTGACCAGCTCGATTGCTCGGTGTTCCTCGAGTCGATCGATACCGCGGCTCCATACCTGCTCCGCCAACCGGTTGATGATCTCGATTCCGGTCAGGTCGCCTTTGTGGACGGTCCTGTCGAAAGTCTGGCCCGCGAACGCCTTTTGATGAATCGACCCGTCCGGGTTGCGGTCGAAGAAACAGCCCAGCTCGTTTTCCAGTTCCCGCACACGCTCTACCGCCGTGCTCACGAGCGTCCACGCAAGGTCCTGGTTCGAAAGCCACTTGCTTCCTTCGATCGTGTCCATGAAGTGACGCTCGACCGAATCGCCCGGCGCGAGCGCGACGTTGTAGCCGCCCTGCACCATGCGCGTACAGCCGCATTTTCCGAGCAGCCCTTTCACCGCAACGGTGATCGAGAGATCCGGTGCATGCTTGTGCGCATGAAGCGCGGCAAAGAGACCGGCGCCACCTGAACCCAGAATCAGGATATCCGTCTTGACGCGCTCGATATTCATTTCGCCTCCACGCCGAGACTCGCCAGCACTTGCGCTCGCCGTGCAGCGGTGTCACCCTTCACTTCCTCATACAGGCTGCCACCGTGGCTGTCCATCGCCACGAGCAAGGGACCGAAGTTCCTGATCTTGAACCGCCAGAGCGACTCCGGATTGAGATCGTCCAGATCGACGGCTTCGATCTTCTCGATCCATGTTGTCTCCAGCGCGGCCGTCCCACCGATGATCGCAAGATAAACCCCGCCCAGGTCGCGAAACGCCGACTTCGATCCCTCGCGCAATCCGCCTTTTCCCACGATCATTCGCACACCGTACTGTTCCATCAGCGGACGGGTGAATCGCTCCATGCGATCCGACGTGGTCGTACCGATGCAGACCGGTTGATAGCCGGCGGGAAATTCCTCGCTCGGCGCAACCTTGCGCACGTTAGGCGCAGTGTGAATGACTGCATGCCCACGAAGATCGAAGTCCGTCGTGCGCCCTTTGTCGAACAAGTGGATCTGCGTCGCATCGCGAATGCCGAAGAGCGTCTGATGCAGCGTCACCGTGTCGTTGACCCGCAGCTTGCGGATCTGCGACTCGTCAACAGGCGTATAGAGGTCGTAGTGAGCCATTTTAGAATCCGTAAGTGATGCCTTCCGTGGTCAGCACAGCCTTCGCGCGCCGCGCGGAGTGGCACTGCATGTTGACCGCTATGGGATTCATCGTGATGTGCGTCGAAGCCAGTTCGATATGGACCGCAAAGGCCGTGCTATCGCCCCCCAGGCCCTGGGGGCCGATGCCAAGCCGATTCACCGCCGCGGAAAGCTCCGCTTCGAGCGCGGCGCCCTCAGGGTCGGCACAGGCGGTGCCCAGCGCACGCGTCGCGGCACGCTTGGCCAGCGCGATGGAGAGATCGGAAGTGCCGCCAAGGCCGACGCCGACGATGGTCGGCGGACACGTCTTCCCACCCGCGGAAATGACACAGTCGACAACAAACGTCTTGATCGCGTCGATACCCTCGGCTGGTACGGCCATCTTCAGGAATGAATTGTTTTCCGAACCGCTTCCCTTTGGCACCATCTCGATGGTTGCCGTTTCCTTGTGGTCAGTGAAGTCGATGTGAATGACGGGCACTTCGATACCGCAGGAAGTATGGTTATTCTTGCGCGTGAGCGGATGCACGACCGAAGAACGCAATGGATGCTCTCTCGTGGCACGCTCACACCCTTTGCGTATGGCCGCCTTGAGTTCATACCCATCGAATTCGACATTCCGGCCGAGCGTCACGTTGTAAATGGGAATTCCGGTGTCCTGACAAAGGAGATTCTCCGTATCCTCTGCAACGCGGATGTTGGTGCGCATCGTCTCCAGCACCCGTTGAGCGATGGGCGACGTTTCCGTACCGGAAAGCCTATCGATGCCGTTCTTCACATCGGGAGGGAGCAGTTTGAGCGCACGGATATACAGTTCTTTCGAGGCTTCCTCGACGACGTCAAGGTCAAGTTTCATGGTCGTCTCTTCCTGAACGATGAAATGTTTATGCGGTTTCCGGCTGGCGTTGAGCGGCACTAATGTATGAGCGCCAGCAGGAACGCGAGGCCCGTACAGGTGCTCGCACCCAGCCCGTACGCAAGCCAGTTTTTCCTCAAGCCCGCCCAGGGAAGGAACTCGATCAGCAGAAGGCGAATTCCTCCCATCATGTGAAGCGACAGCAGAACCACGAGTCCCCATTCGCCGAACTTGAAGAGCGGGTGGTCCGTCGCGCGAAGAAAGCCGTCGAGGGAAGCCTCTCCCGCAATGGCGTGCCCAAGTGCCCAGAAGTGAACCGGCAGGAAAAGAGCCAGCGCCAGACCCGAGAGGCGATGCACCAGAAATGCCCAATACGCGGGATGCGTGCGGGCGCGATAGTCGTTCTTTCTCATCACAGGACGACTCCATAAACCGCGCGCAGACCCATTAGCGTGAGGCCTGCGGAAATGGCGAAGCTCGCGCTCACCGCGGATCTGCCACGCCAGTGCAGCCATTCCTGCGCAACCCGTAGCAAGCCGATAGGCACGTGTACCGCACACGCAATCACGAACACCGTATAGAAGGCCCCAAACAGCAGATTGCCGTGCGTGCGCCCGAGGATGGCCGAAGCGCTCAAGCCGCTATGAACCGCGTAGATGATGATGCCCAGATGCACGAACACGCAGAGCGCGAGCACCGTCGCACTCATGCGCTGCCAATACCAGAGGCGAGCCTGCGTAGCGAGAGACATGGATTGCATTACAGGTCTCCTTCAAGCGCGGCTTTCATCGTCATGCGCTTGAGGCCGGCAATGCCCGCGGTGGGCGAGAGATGCTTCGGACACCGTTCGGTACAAGTGGCCTGCGTGTGACACGAGTGGCAGCCCGCATCGCCGGCGACCGCCCGCAGGCGTTCGATTCGCTGCATATCCCGCTCGTCGTTGACGAGCGTCCATGCCCGGTTCAGCGCGGCCGGGCCCAGATAGTCCGGCCGCCACGTCACGACATCGCACGACGAGTAACACACCCCACACCCAATGCATTCGATACCTGCATCGGCCGCCTTTCGCTGCACACTCTCGGGACTTACCTTTGCGAAGTCTTCATGGCGCGTGCGGCTGCCTGAAAATTGGCCCTTTGCCCGGCTCCACTTTTCAAAGAACGCGCTCATGTCGGTCACGAGGTCCTTGATCACCGGAAGATTCGACAAGGGCGCGACCTCCAGTTCGTTGTTTATCGCGACTTTCGAAACGTGCGTGCGGCATGTCCAGCGGGCCTTCCCATTGACGTTCATCGCACACGATCCGCACATCCCCACGCGACAAGCAAAGCGATACGCCAGATCGGGCTGCATTTGCCTCTGGATGAACGTCACGACATCCAGCACCGTCTGGCTTTCGTGGCGCGGCACATCATAGGTGACGAGCCCCTTGGCACCACTTCTCCAGACCTTTACACGAAGTTTTTCGGTATTCACAATGCCTCTCGAATAGCTGCTGACGCAGTACGGTTGAACGGGTTGCGTCCTTTAATTGTTCTGCAATTCTTCGACAAGGAAAATCGAATAATTCTGGCGTTGAGGCAAAGTATTGCTATGCCTCGCCTCGCACTCGCGTCAGCTTCAGCACAGTGGCCATTCGAACGTTGTCGCGCTCGTTCTCGAGCCCCGAAACAACGAGCGTTGCGACCGCGTTGCCTATCATGTTCGTGACGGCACGGACCTCGGAGATGAAGCGGTCCACGCCAAGAATGAGCGCCGCGCCCTCAATCGGTATCTGCTTGAATGCAGTAAGCGTGGCGAGAAGCGTGACGAATCCAGCCCCCGATACGCCGGCCGCGCCTTTCGAGCTGATCATCGAGAGCACCATCAGCGCTATCTGATCGCCCCATGTCAGCGGTATGTTGTACGCCTGGGCGATGAACATCGCGCAGATCACCTGGGCGACACAGGTCCCGTCGAGGTTGAAGGAATAGCCCATTGGCATCACGATACCCACGACCTGCTTTGGGCATCCCATGCCCTCGAGTTTGCGGATCAACTGAGGAAAAACGGACTCGGACGAAGTGGTGGCCAGCACGAGAAGAATTTCTCCCTTCAAATGACCGAGCAATCGCAGCAGGCTGAAGCCGCTCATGCGGCAGATCGTTCCCAGCACGACCACAAGGAAGAAAATCGTTGCGAGGTAGACCGTAACGAGCAGCATGCCCAGCGAATTCAACGCAGAAAGTCCATATTTCCCGACCGCGAATCCCATGGCGCCCAATGCGCCGAGCGGGGCAAGCTTCATGATGAAACCGACGATCTTGAAGAGCACCTCGGAAATCGCATCGAAGAACGTCAAGATCGGCTGCCCCTTGTCGCCGATGTACGACAACCCAACGGCGAAGAGACAGGCAACGACGACGATCTGCAGCATGTCGCCCGAGGCGAAGGGACTCAGGAAGCTCGACGGGATGATGTTCAGCAGGAAGCCCGTGAGCCCTCCTCCGTGGTGTATTTCCGTTTGATATTGCGCCAACGCGTGAACGTCGGCGGTGCCGGGCTGGATATTCATTCCGACGCCAGGCCCTATCAGGTTGACCATCAACATCCCGATCAGCAGGGCCAGCGTGGTGACCACTTCGAAATAGATGAAGGTCTTGCCGGCGATCCGGCCCAACGTGCGCATTTCGCCGATCTGAGAGGCACCGCACACGATCGTGGTGAAGATCAACGGCGGCGTAATCATCTTGATCAGTCGAATGAAGGCGTCAGATAGCGGCTTCAGCGACTGGGCAAACGTGGGGAAAAAGTGGCCAACAACGATCCCGACCAGGATGGCGATCAAGACCTGGACGTAGATGTGCCTGCAAAAGCGACGCAACATGGTGTCTCCTTGGTCTCACCCGGCTTCGCATGCATGCGGCTCGTGTGAGATAGATGCCGGGCCGTGCGGATCGACACGCTGACCAGTTGTAGCTACGACCTCGCGATCGCCTCTTTCGGGCGAATGGTTCGAGGCCGTCTCGTGCGCTGGATGCTGCTTGACGAACGTGCGAAGGCGCGGCGCAGATCAAGCGCTTGCATTACGCGCCTACCAGCGCTTCGTCTTGACGTTGTGAACGTGAGCGTGCTCGCCCGCCTTGATGGGCGCCACCACCTGACCGATGTCGATGCCATACTTGTAGACGGTGTCGCCTACCGCCATGTCCTTGAGCGCCACCTTGTGACCGATTGGAATCTCCTGCCGCGCAACGATCGTCACAAGCTTGTCGTCGTCCATGATCCAGGCATTCAACTCGACGCCCGCCTTGATTCCCTCCACCACGGCAACGCCAACCGTGTCTTCGCTCTCGTGCAGAACCGCGTGAATCATCGTCTACTCCCGGTCTAGATCAAACTGAACTGGATTCGGAATTAAATTCTACGTCCCATCTGAAGCATCGGTAAAAAGCGGAAATTTCTAGCATTCAATCAATCGCTTCAACGACCAAAATTACCGCACTGACCGCACGATCAAATTGGCAGCCGCGATAATCAGCACGAACCACAACAGCGACAGAACACGCGCTGCCGAAATGACGCTACGCAGACGCGCCCCGGCAAAGAGGCCGATCGCCCCGCAAGGCAACAGAAAGCCAACCAGAGGAAGGACCGCGGGGTTTGCATATAGCCCGGAAGCGCTGAAGAGTAGCAGCCGCGCAACGGCAGTCGCCGTAATGAGGGCGCTGATCGTTGCGCGCCGCTGGTCGGGGTCCCTCAAGCGACCGGCCAGATAGATCGTATAAACCGGTCCGCCTGTACCAAACACAGCAGTCAGGCATCCACCGAAGAAGCCCAATGGCAGAGCCCAACCTCCGCCGATCTCACGAAACTCGCCTCGAGAGGCCACCCTCCATAACGAATAGGCCAGCAGGCACACGCCAAGCAGCAGTTCCAGAGGCTTTTCCGGCACGGACACCAGCACGCTCACGCCTAGCAGCAGCCCCATGCAGAGCCACGGCCCGAGCCTTTTGAGTTCGCTTGCCTCTACCGCCTGCAGATTGCGCATGCCGACAAGCATGCCGGCGCCGAGATCCAGAACCAGCATCACCGGTGTCGCCGTGCGCAGGGGAACCAGTTGAGTCAGCAACGGTATTGCGACGATGGACGAACCGAAACCGGTCAACCCGTACACCAGATACGCGATCGCGACGACGCCCCCTGCAACCGCGATCGAGCTAATGCCGATTCCGATGGTGGATGCGTCGATTAGCGCGGTCAACCAGGCAGTCATCGATGAAAGGCCTCGAAGCGTCTTTCAGCATTGTTGAGGAGCGGGGACGATGCGCTGACCACACCGTCCCCCGAATTCTGGCCGCATTGCTGCGTCCATTGTCCCGCATGGCGTCATAAAGAAAAACGCAGTAATGGTTTTCCTGAGACCATGAAACACTTTCGTTTGCGTATCATTTCCGCCATCGAATCGAGCGTGTTTCCTTCGGAAACGCAAGCAATGCCATCCATTCGCACCCTGAAAATATTTCTCTCGGTCGCCCGATGCGGCACCTTTGCAGCCGCCGGAAACAAAGTCGGGCTCACTGCTGCTGCAATCGGGCTCCAGATCCGCACGCTCGAAAGCGATCTCAATGTTCAGCTGTTTGACAGGAATGCAAGAGCCGCCGTGCTGAACCCCGTTGGCCGGGCGCTCATTCCTGAAATCGAGGAAATCGTGCGCCGCTACGAACTCCTCGAGGCTTCCGCCGGCGGCGGTGAAATGTCGGGAACTGTCGTCATTGGCGCGCTCGTCTCCGCCTTGATGGGCGCTTTCGCCGACGCGTTATGGTCAGTCCGCCAACACTATCCTCGCCTCGATGTCCATCTGTTTGCAGGCATGTCCAGCGATTTCGCCCACAAGGTCGAAATCGGCGAACTGGACGCGGCAGTCGTCACGCAATCGCCGCGCCCTTTGGCATCCACCCTGCTGTGGACGCCGCTGTATTCCGAACCGATGATTCTCATCATGCCAACCGCTCCCCACTTCGATTTGCCGGGCGAGCAGCACGAGATCCTCCGCAACGCACCGTTCATGCGCTTCGATCGCAGCACATGGACCGGCCACCTCGTCCAGAATGTGCTCGATCAATGCAAGGTGGAAGTCAACGAGGCCATGGAGCTCAACTCCGTCGAAGCCATCGTCGCGCTGGTACGGCAAGGCTTCGGTATTTCGATTGTTCCGAAACTCGCCAACGTCGACTTCGAGAGCGATCGCGCCATCAGCGTCATGACGCTGGATGGCGTCGACGTGCGGCGCCACGTGGGACTTCTCGAACGCGTCAAGCACAGCCGTATGGCTTTTACCGATGCGATCAAAGGCTACTTCACGACTTCGTGATGCGGTGAGCGGTCCGTGCTTCGCTGCAAGCGCTCACGCGGCCAGCGCCTGCAACTGCGTCAGCAGTGCATCCGGAATTTCGATTCCGTCACGCATGGCTGCATCCGCGAGAGCTTGCCTGCGCTCTCCCGGCAGCCGCACGTCGGGGTCTTCCAGCATGGCCTCGATCAACGCTTCGACGCGCGAGAGATAGGCCTCGCTGCCCGTAAGCGCACCCGGATCGATCGCCCAGAACAGGTGGCCCACTCTCGACTTTTCGCCATCTTCGGTCAAGAAAGAACCCGCCTCATAGCCGAAGTTCGCGCCTGCCAGCGCCGCCGCGAGCAGTTCGACCACCAGCGCGAGCATGGCCCCTTTCGCACCGCCAACCGGCAGCATCATGCCTTCCAGCGCGACCTTCGCATCCGTCGTCGGCTTGCCGTCGCGCGACGTTGCCCAACCCTCGGGAATGGGCTTGCCTTCGCGCGCCGCCACCATGATCTTGCCTCGCGCCACGTTCGACAACGAGAGGTCGATCATCAACGGTTTGCCGTCGCGGCGAGGAAACACGGCCGCCACGGGATTGGTGCCGAAAACGGCATGGCGCCCGCCCCATGCGGGCATCGCGGCAGGCGTGTTGCTGAAGGCAACGCCAACCATTCGCGCGGCGCCAATTGCTTCGAGGTGCCAGGCACCCGCCCCGAGATGATGGCTTCGCTTCACGCTCACCACCGCACTGCCATTTTCCCGCGCGCGGTTGATGAGCGTCTCGATCGCGAGTTCGCAGGCGGGAAACGCCATGCCATCTGCGGCATCGACCAGGACGGCCGCGTTGCGCGACGCGACGATCGCCGGGCTCGCCTTCGGATCGACGCGGCCGTTGCGCAACTGCGCAACATACATCGGCAAACGCGCAACGCCGTGCGAAGACAAACCGCGTTCGTCGGCGTAGACGAGCGCGCGCGCCGTTGCAGTCGCGCTCCATTCTGTGGCGCCCGCGGCGAGCATGGTTCGCGTCGCCAGATTGAAAAGGTCAGCGGATGATATCCGTGCCATGTCGAAGCTCCCTCGTATTCGTAGAGTCGTGTTCGCCTTCCAGCAAGGCGTGCATCACGCGCGAGGCGACCAGTGTACCGACGCGCTCATTCGATTGCACCGTGAGACCCGCGATATGCGGCGTGAGGATCAGATTCGGCGCGCCCGCCAGCGGCGAACCGGCTTTGAGCGGTTCGTCGGCGAACACGTCGAGCGCCGCGCCGCCCAGGCGCCCCTGCTTCAGCGCGCAGGCGAGCGCGCTTTCGTCGACCACGCCGCCGCGCGACGTATTGATGACGACCGCGTGCGGCTTGAGCATCGCCAGTTGCGCGGCACCAAGCAGATTGCGCGTGCTCTCGACGAGCGGCACGTGCACGGTCACGACGTCGGCGGCACGCAGTGCATCGTCGAACGACATGCCTTGCGCGCCCGTCTCCTGCCAGCAGGCGGCATCTGCCGGCACTTGCGGATCGTAACCGGCGACGCGCATGCCGATGCCGCATGCGAGCTGCGCGACGAGCTGCCCAATGCCGCCGAAGCCGATCACGGCCATCGTACCGCCCGCCGCTTCGCGCCCGTTCGACAGCGCCGCGCGCGGCCATTGGCCTTGTGCAACTGCCGCGCTAGACAGGTACGCGCCACGCAATAACATCAACGAGGTTGCGATCACGTACTCGGCAACGGCGCGGGCATTGGCGCCCGTGGCCGGAAATACCCGCACGCCGCGATCCTTGCATGCGCCAAGGGCGATATTGTCGAGACCCACGCCGAGCCTGCCGACCACCTTCACTCGCGGCGCACCGTCGAGCAGCGCGGCCGTGACCTGCGTGCGGTTGCGCACGATCAGCGCATCGGCGTCCGCCAGCGCGTCACGCAGCCGCTCGGGTTCGTCGACGAGCGAAGGATCCGCGCACACGTCGAAATGGCGCTTGAGCGAATCCACTGCCTGCGTGTCCATGAATTCGCTGATGACGATTTTCTTGCGATCGGTCTTCAATGGGAGCGTTCCTGTGCGTAGGCGGGCGGCCGCCGTTCGTTGAGCCCATCGGCCACTTCTTCGGCCCTCTCACCGCTGACCGCCGGCGCGGCGCGCGGCGAGGCCAGCACCCTGCGCGCCGCTTCGGCGTCGAATGCGCCTTCCCAGCGCGCGATCACGATCGTGGCCACCGCGTTGCCGATCATGTTGACGATCGCGCGGATCTCGTTGAGCACACGGTCAATGCCGATGATGAGCGTGATGCCTGCAACGGGAATGATATTGTGCGTCGACAGCGTGGCCGTCAGCGCCACCAGCGCCGCGCCCGCGACGCCCGCGCCGCCCTTCGATGTCAACAGCAGGATTGCCAGCAGGCCGAGTTGTTGCAGCAGCGAGAGGTGCGTGTTGGTGGCCTGCGCGATGAAAAGCGAAGTCATCGTCAGATAGATCGCTGCGCCGTCGAGATTGAACGAATAGCCCGTGGGCAGCACGAGACCGACAACGGGTTTCGGGCAGCCCATACGTTCGAGCTTGTCCATGAGGCGCGGCAGCACCGATTCGGTGGTCGAGGTGCCGAGCACGATGAGCAGTTCTTCGCGCAGATACCTGAGCAGCGGCCACAACCCGACGCCAGCCCAGCGGCAGATCGTGCCGAGCACCAGTACAATGAACAAGATGCTCGTCAGATAGAAGCAGACGATCAGGAGTCCGAGCTGCTGCAGCGTGCCGATGCCGTACTTGCCGACCGTGAACGCCATGGCGCCGAACGCGCCGAGTGGCGCGAGCCGCATGATCATCTCGACGATACGCATGAGCGCCTCGCCGCTTTGCTCGATCACGCGGGAGAGGAAGTGGCTGCGGCGCGACATGATGGACAGCGAAATGCCGAACAGCACCGAAAAAAGCAGCACCTGTAGCAGATTCCCGCGCGCGAACGCACCCACCACGGAGTTCGGCACGATCTCATCGAGGAAGCTCTGCGAAGCCGCCGAGTGCACCTCCGTCACGTAGTGATTGACGGCTTGCGTGTCGAGCGTAGCCGGGTCGATGTTCAAACCGGCGCCCGGCTGCAACACGTTGGCCACGACGAGACCGATCACCAGCGCGAGCGTCGTGACGGCCTCGAAATAGACGATCGTCTTGACGCCGACGCGTCCCACGTGCTTGAGATTCTCCATCCGTGCGATCCCAACCGACACGGTGCAGAAAATCACCAGCGTAATGAGCATTTTGATGAGACGGATGAAGGTATCGCCCAATGGCTTCATCTGCACGCCAAAGTGCGGCCAGCAATAGCCGACGAGAATGCCGGCGGCCAGTCCGATCAGGACTTGCACATAGAGATGTCTGAGCACGCGCAAGGTGGTGTCTCCTCCACTCGCTGCTGCTTGATGAGACAGCTACGCGCACCGTCGTGCGGATTTCTGGAGCCGCACTTGTTCTGCCGGGCTTTCGTCGGTGCGCGTGGCTGTAGCGAAACTGCGTTCGCAAGGCCCGCTGCGTGAGCGGGCTTCCGGGAGCGTTGCGTTCGCGATCAGGCGCTTTCGAACAGGCGCGTGAGCACGAACTCGCGATGCCCCAGCGTTTCAGCCGCCGTCCAGCGGCCGTTCGCCGTCGCCAGCATCGATTCGAGCAGCTTGTCTCCCGCCTGGTCCAGGTTCTGCTCGCGTTGCAGCAGGCCCGAAACGTCCACGTCGATGTGCTCGCTCATCGTTCGCACCGTACGCGGATTCGCGCAAATCTTGATGACCGGAACGATAGGATTGCCGATGACGTTGCCCTGGCCCGTCGGGAAGAAGTGCACGGCGAAGCCCGATGCCGCGCACAGCGTCACCATCTCGGCGGCCGCCGACGATGAGTCCATGAACCACAAGCCCGAATGCGTCGGTTCCTCGGCCTTGTCGAGCACGCCATCCACGCGGCACTTCTTGCCGATCTTCTGGATGTTGCCCAGCGCCTTTTCCTCGATCGTGGTCAGGCCGCCCGCGATGTTTCCTTTCGTCGGTTGGGATTCCGAAAGATCGTCGGTTTTCCAGCGATTGATCATGTCCTGATAGCGGTCGAACATGAACTGGAAGCGCTCGCGCACCTGGTCATTCGCACAACGCGCCGCGACGATCTGCTCCCCGCCCGTCAGCTCCGATGTTTCGCCGAACACCAGCGTCGTGCCCAGCCCATAGAGCTTGTCGAACGCGTTGCCGACCGTCGGGTTCGCACCGCAGCCCGATGTCGTGTCCGACTCGCCGCACTTGGTCGACACCCACAGCTCCGAGATCGCGCACTCTTCGCGCTCGAGCGTCGTCGCCCATTGCACCATTTCCTTCGCTGCCTTCGAGGCGCGCATGATCGTGTCATGGTCACCGTGCAGCTCGATGCCAAAGCCCATCACCGGCTTGCCCGACTTCGCAATGCCGTCCACCACGCGCTTGGTCCAGCCTTCCTCGATGCCGATCACAATCACGCCCGCCACGTTCGGGTTGCAGCCCGCACCGATCAGCGTGCGGAAATGCAGGTCGAGGTCGGCGCCGAACTGCAGCCGGCCGTACGGATGGGGCAGCGCCATCGTGCCCTTGATGTTGTGCTCGACGGCCTGCGCGGCGGCGTTCGAAAGATCATCGACGGGCAGGATGATCACGTGGTTACGCACGCCTACGCGTCCGTTTTGACGGCGATAGCCGCGAAAGGTGGTGCTCTGGTCAACGACGCTCATGGTGTCTCTCTCTGATTGGATCGGGTTCAACAGGCAGATACATTCGCCGCGGGTTCAGCGGCGCGCGGCTCGACGCACCGCGCGGCTTACCAGCGCTTCGTCTTGATGTTGTGAACGTGAGCGTGCTCACCAGCCTTGATGGGCGCCACCACCTTGCCGATATCGACGCCGTACTTGTAGACGGTGTCGCCCACGGCCATGTCCTTGAGCGCCACCTTGTGACCGATCGGGATGTCCTGCTTCGCCGGGACCGTGACGATTTCGTCCTCGTCCATGATCCACGCGTTCAATTGCGTGCCCGCCCGGATGCCCTCGACTACCGCGACACCAACCGTGTCCTTTGCCTCGTGCAGCACGATGTGGATCGTCCTGCGCGCCTGATCGGCATTGGCCGCCGATGAATCAGCCTGCTGTGATGCTTGAGCTGCCTGGCTCATGTGAGTGTCTCCAGTTTCGTTCACGGGGTTCTGGCGCATCGCCATGCTGCGCATCATAGACACCGAACTCATGCATGTCAACCATATCATCTATATGTGTTAAATCACCCGAATGAAGTAAAATCCGCGAAAGGTCGGGAAAGCACCAGGAAGGGAGGACACCAGAATGAATACGTTGAAGAACGGCGCGCCTCAGGCGGGCGTCACGGCGAGCGCACCCGTGATCGGGGGAACGCGATACAAGGAAGTGAAGAACGGGATCCTCGCCGCGCTGTCGGCAAAGGAATGGAAAGGCGGCGAAGCGATACCGTCCGAAAAGCGGCTTTCGGAACGCTTTGGCGTTTCGATCGGCACGCTGCGCAAGGCCATCGACGAACTCGTGGCCGACAACATTCTCGTGCGCCACCAGGGCCTCGGCACGTTCGTCGCGCAACATCAACGCGACCGGTACTTCTTCCGTTTTTTCCGTGTCGTGCGCCAGGACGGCGACAAGACCTACCCTACCGTGAGCCTGGTTTCCTTCACGAAGGCAAAGGCCACGCGCGAAATCGCCGCCATGCTCGGCGTCGAGCCGAACGCCCGGGTCTTCTCGTTCGTCAACCGCCTCGCGTTGCATGGCGAAACGGTCATGATCGACAACATCACGGTTGCCGAGGAGCGCTTTCCGGGATTGACCGAGACCGCGCTGCGCGAGCGCCCCAGCACCCTCTACAACTTCTACCAGGACGCGTTCCACATCAACGTGGTCGGGACGGAAGAGCGATTGCGCGTGGCCACGGCCGACGACATCGAATGTGAACTGCTAGAAGTGCCGCGCGGCACGCCGTTGCTCGAAGTCCGACGCATTGCGTACTCTTATCACCAGGAGCCGGTCGAGGTGCGTATCTCCCACGTGAACACCGCGCGCTACGAATACGTCGGGCCCTCGGCCTCACATGAAGAACCGCTCTGAGCGGGCATGACGCGACGAGAACAGGGCGACACGTCGTCCGATGCAAAGCGCGCGTCAGGGCGCGCAACCCTGGTAAGCGCCCCAACGCCCCCGCGTCATTCGGAGTAGTCCTCCGGATTCTCTCTGGCCGGGCTCTGATAAAGAATCATCACGACAGGAATGCGAGGCTCTGCGGTGGCGTCGGTCCGGCGCCCCGTCACCTCGCCCGCAACCTCGCTCGTGTACTGCGCGACCACTTCGCCAAACGCGTTGCGCTGGATCGCCACCTTCTGCCCCACTCTTACCTTTTCATTTAGCTTAACTAATAGTTCGATGAATCCGCCATGCGTCGTCAAGATCGAATGCGCGCTATTGCCGACAAAGATGCCAACATCCTTGCCGGTGCGTCCCATTGGGCCGGGAACGACGTTATAGCGCTTGAGCACGTTCATCGTGCCTTCTACGAACAATGGAATCATGTCGAGATCGAACACGCGCGCGGAGCCGATCTCCGGCGTGATCGCCGGAATCCCCACATTGATGAACGCATTTGCGAGCAGCGTGGGATATGCCGGGTTGTCGAAGATCTGCGTGATGGGATAAAGCTCCGCCATCGCCCGTGCCTCCGGCAGCTCCATTCTGGCCAGATTGAACGAGGTCAGGTCCATGCCGGTCGTGCCCGTATGAAAGTCGATGGCGTAGTCGGCATTCGGCCGCAACAGCCCGTTGAACAGCAGGCCCGCATGCCGGCTCGGTGCGCTTGCGCCATTCTCGTTGCCCGGCCATTCGCGGTTGATGTCGATGAGGTCGATGCCCCTTCCGGAATTCGGCCATCTGCGCTCCATCGCTTCGAGCGCGGGGCGCGATACGTCAAGCACCGCCAGCACCGTGCCCGACATCTGCGCCGGGTCGAGCTGGCTTATCACGGTTTGTATCGTATGCACGGGGCTCATTTCGTCGCCATGCACGCCGCTGACCAGCGCGACGCGCTTGCCCGGCTTCGCACCGCGAACGACGATGACCGAAACATACCAGTGCTGTCCCGTCGGCATTTGCACGCCCTGAAAATAGAACATATGCTTCTTGCCGCGTTCCAGGTCTTCGACGTCGAGCGCGCTGATGACTTTCTTTCCCTGGATCACATCGCCGGTGTAGACCGTCCCTTGTCGGCCACCGGCGGGCGTCGCATTCGTGCCCTGGGCATTCACGGCCCCGCCTTGCGTGACCAATGCGGACGTTGCGCCGACCAACGCAACGGCTGTCTTGATGAAGTCGCGACGAGCGACGCCATCTTTCGATTCGTTCTGCATGGTGGGGAGCTCCTTACGCTAGTTGCGGAGATCAACCAGACGCGCTCACCGGGCACCGGGAAACACGTTGCTTTTCCCGAGCGCGTCGAATGCAGCCACGCTGACCATCGTCGTTGCAGGTTCCGTTGAATCGCGACGTGGAGGCAATCTTCGTCAGGTCTGGACATGCCCCAAAACGGTCAGGCTCGCACCTCGATCCGGTTGACCACGCCGGCAACTGTGTCCAGACACCACGCATCCATCTCTGCCTGTCGCCTCTCCGCTTCAGTCGCCACGCATCCCGCAAGCGTAATCCGCTTGTCCTCTACATTGATGGTGATTTGCCCAGCGTGCACGCGAGGATCGGATTCGAGCACGAGAGCGAGGGCCTCGCAGATCTCTTCGTCGCCATCCGCTTCAGCGGGCACCAACTCCAGCAGATTCACCACGTCCCGGCATCCGCCGACCCACCACGCGATCGCACTCGCGAGTCGTCGATGCGACAGGCTGATCACCTGGCCCGTCAAGGTGACGACGCCATCTTCAACATTGACCTCCACAACGCCCGCGCCCTCGTCGCCGGCCTGGTCCATGGTGCCCCGCAACATTTCGAGCTGGCCTTTCGCGCGCGCACAAATCACGCAGTTGCGGTATTCGATCGTCTGCAAAAACCGTTCGCAGATCCGCGTGCGCAGCTCGCCGTCCCCGAGAGGCTGCGCAACGCTGACGCGCAACCTGTCGATGAGCGCTTCGCCGCCGCTGTGAGCCCGGGTCAGTTGAATCAGCCGTTTCTTCGAAGCGACGTCAGGCACCTCGCCTGTCACAGTCAAGGCACCACTCTCGAGGCTGATATGAATGGGGCCGTTGTGGAGCTTCAGGTGCGACTCGCGCTCGAACGCTGCCATCACCTGCCTGAGGATCGCATCGGTGTGTTGCATGATCTGCCTCGCGCAAAGGGGGACGAAGCAGCACCCTCCCTGCCTCGCGGCCCAAAACTTGTCGCGCGAGGCGGTTGCTGCCCAGTTCATTATAGGTATTGCGCCCTTCCTTCCTCGCATGCGGATTACGCGTGCGCGATCGCCAATCGATTGATTTCGCCCGGGCGGCCCGCGACGGCTCGAATTTGACGAATGACGACAAGTCCAATCAGGATATTTTTTGCATTCCGAACAATTGTTTGCTAATCGGCGAGGTGCATCGATTTTGTGCCAGCCTCACGCAGCCTGACGGGCCTCCCAGAATTCGCCTTCCGCAATATTTTTCAAATACCTGAGAAGCCAGCCGGCTCAGCGCGGAGAGATGACAATCGCGACCCGGCGGTTTTGCTGGCGCCCGGCTTCGGTGCGGTTGTCTCCCACCGGGTCGCGCTTGCCTTTCCCGATGATCTCGACGCGCCCAGCAGGAAGTCCTGCGTCGATGAGTTCGAGCGCCACGACCTCGGCACGTCGTCTGGACAACTCAAAGTCGTAGGCGCTCGGGCCCTGCCCGTCGGTGTAGCCATAGACGCGCACGCCGTTGATCCCCGCCGACGCAAGCGTGTGGCCAATGCGCTCGACAATCCGGCGAACGTCGGGCTTGAGGTTGTAGCGGTCGAAGTCGAACAGAATGGGGCCGGTCAAGCCGAACTCGAAACCCTGATCGGTCTCCTCGAATCCGGCCGACGTGAGTGCCTGGACCTGCGTCTGCGTCAAACCGCGGTAAAGCGGCGGCGGAGGCGGAGGCGGCGGCGTCTTGCAGCCCGCAAGCAGCATACACAGCAGCAGTGCGCTTCCGATGCCCATTCGCCAGAAACTTGCAGGAGACGGGTATTTCTTCATCGTATGCTCCTCGAGCGCGCCGGCTTTGCGCGCGCTGTTTAGAATTCCTGCGACGGCCCGGCTGCCAGGCCGTGCCATCACGTCAAGCCGGTCCGGCGACACCTTCGGCAAACTGCCACGAGCCCGGCCGCGCGCGCTTGGCCTGGTACATCGCAGCATCTGCGGCGCGCAGCAAGCCGCTCGCGTCGCATGCGTGATCGGGATACAGCGCAATCCCGATGCTCATCATGGTGGCCACCGTGCGGCCATCGGACAAGGCGATCGGCGGCGCCATGCTCGACAGTATCTCCTCGGCGATACGGGCGGCACTGGCCAGGTCGCGCATCGGCGCCAGCATCACGGCGAATTCGTCGCCGCCGAGGCGTGCCACCAGATCGACCTCGCGCAACTGCGTGCGCAACCGCGCCGCAATGGCGATCAGCACCGCGTCGCCGGCGTCATGGCCAAGGCAGTCGTTGATCTCCTTGAAACGGTCACAGTCGAGATAGAGGACGGCGACCCGCTGCTGCGCCACCACGGCCTCGCCGAGGGCGCGCATGAGGCGAGCCTCGAACTGCCAACGGTTTGGCAGTCCAGTGAGCGCGTCGTGGGTTGCCTTGTGTTCAAGCGACGCGTTTTCGTGGCGCAGAGTGTCTTGCCAGTCTTCGAATTCGTCGAGCAATGCGTTGAAGTCGTCCCCGAGCTCGTTCAGTTCGGCGATCGCAGCGGGCGCGACGCGCCGCTCGAATGCGCGCTCGCGCCGCACTGCGTGTGCGACGCCGGCCAGCGCGCGCAACGGAGCGACGATGTTGCGCAGCACGCGTTTTGAGCTGACATAAGCGCCAAGCACGCTAACGGCGAGGCAGGCCAGGATGCCGCCAACGCCGCCGAGCAGGAAGCCGAAGAACTGGTGCCCCTGGCCACGCACTTCGACGTAACCGACGACGATGCCGTCGTGCACCACCCGTGCGGTCACGGGCCCAGGCAGCGCGATGTCGGCGACCGCCCGCTCGAGCCTCGCAATCGAACGGGTGGCTGGCAACTGCCATGCCGCGAACGGCTGGCCCCTGCTATCCGTGACGATGATCTCCGCCACGTCCTCTTCTTTGGCGATCAACTCGATAGCCTGGGTCGCCGCGATGCGGTCGCCGAACACCAACGCCGCCTCGACCGTATAGCCAAGCGAGCGGGCCAGCAGGTTCAGGTTGTTGCCGGCATAGGCACGCAATGCGATCACGGCGACCATGATCAACGACACCGCGGCCATTGTGACGGCGACGAACGCCAGACGCAGGTGCGCGCGCTGCAATACGCTTTGCAGCGTCGGGCGCGGCGTGCGCACAGGGGAAACACGGGGTGCGCGCTGTGTCATGGCGTCACCGGCCGCCGCGCGAGACTGAGTACATTCGGGTGGACTCGCACGCCGCTGCGCGCCACGGCATCGAGATTGATGTCAAACGTGACTCGTTCGCCGTCGACATTGAGGCAGAACATGCTGCCCGCGGTGCAGGACGGATCGTGTTCCGCGATGGTCAGGACCGGATGCCCAGCCACGGCGGTGTTGACCCGCTCTCTTTCAGCGTCGCTCAGGCCGCCGAGATAGACGACCTCGCAGGCTGCGCCGAGTGCGGAATCATCAAAGGGGACACGCTGCACCTCGAGCGGCGTCGAGCCAGCCTGCAGCGTGTCGACGAGGCCCTGCGCGTAGTCGGGCCGGCCCGTCACGCACAGGTGCAGGCGGCCGGGCGGCGTCGGCCAGCGCGTAAAGCTGATGATGCCGAGCACGACCCGGCGTACGGCCGCGTCACTTGGCGAAGTGGCAGGATCGGTGCCGCTCGCGGTGGTGACGGCGCCCACCGTATTGGCTGTGTCGACCGAATTGACGGGTGTGCCGGCGAGCGCGGCCGGTGCGGCAGCCAGCGCGCAAGCCACTGCGAGCAAGGCATGGCGAAGCACGGCCGACCAGCCGGGCCGGCCAGACGTCGCCAGCGCGGCGATCGCCGCCGCGCCCCTTTGCGTCATTGCAGCCGGACGACAGGCGGCCGCCGCGCGCACGCTTGCATGCATGATGAAACACTGGTTCGCGTCGATCCGGGCGCTGCCTTCCGGCGCCCGCAATTGCGGGCCGGCAACGGGTTATGCGCAGAAATATGCATCTTAGGCACAAAGTCGCACGATCAACCAGTCGAAAACACCCGACATCGCGAGGCGTGATCCGGCGCGAGCACGATCGCGCAACCCGGCGATTGTGTCCTCGCGCGGCGTCATTGGCCGCGCGCTGCGGTGGTTGAGGGCGAAAGCGGCGACCTGTGCCGGCTGAAGCACTCGACCGGACAATCGATGAACGCGCGGGCGCGCGCCGGCTGAATCCGCTTGTTGGGCTAGTAGACGAACAGGTCGGCCGAAGGTTGCACGTATTCGGGCAGCGCGACGCGCAAGCGCCCGCTTTCCCGAAACTTCGCGATATCCCATTCGGAACGCAGCAGGATGCCGTGACCATCGAGCGCCCAGCTCGGCACGATATCGCCGTCGTTGCTCGAAAGCATGCCGTGAACCTTCACGGCATGCGGTTCGCCTTCGCGCTCGAGGCGCCAGACGCCGTACGCACTCTCATTCTGGCGACGAACGATGGTTCGCCGTAGGCCTCGATGCCGCGCAATGACGCGCACGATGCGTGCTGCGGCGACAGTGCCAATCCATGCGCGCGACGCCGTGGCTCTCCGTGGCATTGCATAGCATCGGCCCGAGCCACCGCAAGAACAGCGTCGACCTTGAGATATGATCGCGGTTTAACGTAGTGGAACCGCCTTCATGCAAGTGCTAGTCGATGCGGACGCTTGTCCCGCCGTCATCAAGGACATGTTGTTTCGGGCCGCGCGGCGTGCCGAGGTACAGGTGACGCTGGTCGCAAACCAGTATTTGCGCACGCCGCCCTCTCCCTTCATCCGGTCGATCCAGGTGCCAGCGGGCTTCGACGTGGCCGATGCTCGCATCATTGAACTGGCCGCGACGGGCGACCTCGTGATTACGGCGGACATACCGCTCGCCGCCGCTGTGCTCGACAAGGGCGCCCACGCGCTCGATCCGCGCGGAAACTGGTTTACGCGTGAAAATATCCAGGAACGCCTGACGCTGCGTGACGTGATGGATCAACTGCGCAGCGCTGGCGTCGAAACGGGCGGCCCGGCGCCATTCGGCACACGCGACAGCAAGGCATTTGCAAGCCAGCTCGATCGGTTCCTCGCACGTCACGGCACCGCGCCTCGCGCAAACGGTTGAGACCCGCGGGCGCCGGCGCCGATCAGGGAGCACCTGTCAATCAACTGTCAGGTGGCCGCGCGGGCACCATCCGCCAGCCGCCGTTGCAGGACTGTACGTACGGGTAGTAAGCCTGCGCCGCGTCGCAGTAGTACCAGAAGCCGGGATCCGGTGCGCCGCCGCCCCCCTGGTCATACGTATTGGCGCCGGCGCCCGGGTCGAACATGTTGGTGCCGCCAGCTTGCGTCGGCCCCTGCTCGATGTACTGCGTGGGTTGCGACATGTCGTAGGACACGTACGGGTAGTAGACGCTGGCGAAATATGGCGGGAAGTAGTACGGATAAAGCGGATAGCCGTAGACAAAACCCGGGCCGTAGTAGAAACCGACGCTCGCCGCGCCGCAACAGCCGTAATAACCGTAGTAGCCGTGGTAGCCGTGGTAGTAACCGCCGTAACGCCAGCCGTAATAGCCGCCGTGGTAGTACCCACCGTGGTAGCCGCCGCCGTAGTAGCCACCGTGGTAACCGCCGTTCCAGCTGCCGCCGTGGTTGTAGCTGTAGCCGCCGTAGCCACCGCCATAACCACCACTGTAGCCGCCGCCACCGCCGCCGCCGTGATACCAGCCGCCACCACCTCTACCCGCAATGGCTGCGGCGCTTACGCAGAGCGCCACGATCAAGAGCAGCAGCCGCCAGAATCCACGCCTTCTCATGATGTTCACCTTGACGGCTTGCGCATCGTCCGGCGCGGCGCGCGGTCCGCGTCAGCCGGACCCGGATGAAGCCTCGCTGCCTTGGCGGGGCCGAATCCGGGCGCGTTGCCTGGCCTCATAGATCAGTTTAGGCGTCAGAGCGACATTTTTCCTCTCCACCATTTCAAAGGCGCCGGTTGGCCCTTCCAGGCCGGCAAGCCGCGATCGGCAAGGTAGTCTGCGGACAAGATTCCGCTCCTCTGGTCCGCAAAGGTTCAACTGTGGGCGTGCCCCCCTCTGCCATCGCTGTCAGTCCGCTGCGGCGCCAAGCACCATGAGATGCATCTGGCGCCGCTCGACGAAACCCAGCCTCCGGTAGAGCGCGATGGCGCCGTGATTCGACGTGAGAACGTGCAGGAAGGGCGTTTCGGCGCGCGCGCGAATGCCCGCGATCAGCAGCTTCATCAGGCCGGCCGCGTGGCCTTGACCTCGAAACTCGGGATCCACGCAGACCGCGCTGATTTCCGTGTAGCCATCGAGCCTCATGCGTTCGCCGGCCATCGCGGCCAGCTTGCCCGCCTTGCGCACACCAAGGTATTCGCCCAGTTCGATGGTGCGCGGCCCAAAGGGCCCGGGCTCCGTTGCCGTGGCGAGCGCAACCATGTCCGGCACGTCGGCAACGCCAAGCCGGACGTGCTCGCATGCGGGCGTCGAGTCGGGCTCGCCTTGCCAGAGCATCTGGAGCAGCGTCACATGCCTGAGGACGGAGAACCCCGCAGGAAGCGCGATCTCCCCCGGCGTGACCAGGGCCACCGGCCGCTGCGGTTCGATCAGCGCGCGCAAGGCAGCGAAGGATTCTGCGTCCTCCCCGGCCAGAGCCGCAAAGGGCGCAATGGCTGCGGGGAACCGCCGCGCCCGTTCATCGCCAATCGCAAAGCGGCGCTGCTGGGTGGTGAGCGCGTTCCATACGACTGCGTCGAGCGGATGCGCACCGCCCGGCGTCCTGCTTGCTGCTGCTTCAGACATCGTCTGCTCCTGCGTTGAGGGGATCTGTCGCGGAGGATAGACGGAAATCGCCCCGGCAAATAGCTTCGCAAATGACATTATTCGAATCATTTGCGCCAGGCAGTATTCAGAAGGTGTGGTGCAGGCCGGCCATGACGCCCTGCTGCGTGGAGCCGGCGGCCGCGCTCCACGTGCCGATCAGCTGCGTCACGCCGCCGAAGAACATCTCGCGCGACGAGAACGGGTTGAAGCCGAGGCGCGAACCGCTCGTCGTCCGCGACGGCGTGAACGACGTGCTCGCCATCAAGGCCGGCGCGACGAGCGTCGCCATTGGCGGGCGCGGTGTGGATATCGCGGTTGCGGCGGCGGACGTCGTGCTGCTCGGCGACGACCTGCGCCGCCTGCCCGCGTGCATCAAGCTGGGCCGCCGCTGCCGCCGTACCGCCACGCTGAACGCCCACGTGACCTGGACCGCCGCGGCCACCGCCGTCGCGGCGCTCGGTCTGCGCGGCGCGGTGTGGATTGCGGTGCTGCACAACGTCGGCACATTCATCGTCCTCGCCAACGCCAGGAGATTGCGCGCCTGGCCGAACCCGGCTTCGTGCACGGGCCGTCCCCCGAGGAACGGATGGAACCGCCCAAGGGCAGGCAAGGGACATCAGCGAGTGGTACGCCGCAGCAGCGCAGCGGCTAAGCTTCGATTGAGTGCAGCGCAAACGACGCGCGAGCAACGATAGATAACGTAAGGATTCCTATGAAAACTCGCCCTTTCCTGATGCTCGTCACCGTTGCACGTTCCATTGGCGCGACGCTCGCAGCCGAATCCGCCAGCAACGCCTCATTCCTGCAGGCGCTGAGCGCACCACGAACCGTCAATCCGCGGTTCCCGATCGTCACGCCGCGCCGCTAGCCGGTCGTGCTCCGCACAGGACGCGCATCGCCATCGGGAGGTCATCGTGAAACTGTTCGTACGATTAATCGTCACCTGCGCGCTCACGTGGTGCGCGACCTGGGTGCCGGAGAAGTCCATCGCGGCGCAGCCGGCCGCACCGGTGCCCGCAAGCGCCGCCGCCGGCTCCGCGCCCCCGGCGCACAAGCCCACTGCGTCGCCGCCCGTGCGCCGGCTCAGCCTCGTCAACAAGCCATGGACCGGCGACTTCGACGCGATGCTCAATCGCCACATGATTCGCTTTCTCGTACCGTACAGCCGGACGCTCTATTTCGTCGACAAGGGCCGCGAGCGCGGCCTTGCCGCCGAAACGGCCCGTGACTTCGAACGCTATGTGAACAAGAAGTACGCAGCACAGCTGCAGAAGCGCCCGCTCACGGTATTCCTGATCCCCACCACGCGCGACAAGCTGCTCACGAACCTGAACGCGGGCCTTGGTGATATCTCGGCGGGAAACCTCACCGCCACCGACGATCGCCTGAAGATCGTCGATTTCATCGCGCCGCGCGATCTCAAACCCGTGCGCGAGCTGGTGATCACCGGACCCAAATCGCCGACCCTCGCCACCATCGACGACCTCGCGGGCAAGGAGGTCTTCGTGCGCCGGTCATCCAGCTACTACGAGAGCCTTACCGCGCTCAACGAACGCTTTCGCAAGGACGGCAAGCCGCCCATGAAGCTCTCCATGCTGCCCGACGCTCTCGAAGACGAAGACGCGATGGAGATGGTCAATGCGGGTTTGCTGGGCGTGATTGTCGTGGACGACTGGAAAGCGCGCCTGTGGGCCCAGGTACTGCCGAAGCTCAAGGTTCACGACGATCTCGCGGTAAGCGGCGAGGGCTACATAGGCTGGGCGATCCGCAAGAACAGCCCGCAACTGCAGGCCGCGCTGAACGACTTCTACGTCAACTACCTGAAGAAGCAGGGCGTGTACGAGTACCGCCTTGCGCAGTACATGAAGAAGATCAAGCAGATCCGCAACAACGCGAACGAAGCCGAACGCAAGCGCTTCGATGAGACGCTCGCGCTCTTCCGGCAATACGGTGCGCAATATGGTTTCGATCCGCTCATGCTCGCGGCGCAGGGCTTTCAGGAATCGCAACTCAATCAGGCGGCGCGCAGCCATGTCGGGGCGATCGGCATCATGCAGTTGATGCCTGCAACCGGCAAGGAAATGGGCGTGGGCAGCATCACGGCGACCGAATCCAACATTCATGCGGGCGCGAAATACATGAACACGTTGATGACGAAATACTTCCCGGACGCCCACTTCAGTACGAACGACCGTTCGCTCTTCGCGTTCGCGAGCTACAACGCCGGCCCCGCCAATATCGCGAAGATGCGTGCACTCGCCGCGCAAGGCGGACTCGATCCCAACCTGTGGTTCAACAACGTCGAGATCGTCGTGGCCGAGAAAATCGGCATGGAGACGACCACCTACGTGCGCAACATCTACAAGTATTATGCGGCTTACAAACTCATCACCGACGCTCAGGCCGCGCGCAACAAGGCCATGCAGAGCATGCCGAAGGGCTCTTGATACGAGCCACCTTCAGGAGAGTGACACGAGCGCGCACATGTGACCCGTTCGGGCTTCGTCCCCGGCCACCAGCGTATGGCGTGGTCTATTCGGCAACTGTGCGCACAGACGCTCCGGAGAAAAAGCATGGCATCCGGAATATCCTCGCGCCCGTTGGGTTCACTGCAATGAGGCCCATGTCAACCATAACGGGAGAATCACCGTGTGCACCCCGATTCCACGTACCGCGCCAATGATCCTGGGCGTTCTCGTTGCCCTCGTGATCTCTGCACCTTTCGAACTGCCCGCATACGCTGCGGGCTTGCAGGCCACGGCTTCCGAGGAAGCACGCTTTCTGGCGGAGAACGATACCGCCATGACGACGATGATGAACGGCATGACCGTGAAGCCCACGGGGGACGTTGATCGCGATTTCGTCTCGATGATGGTGCCCCACCACCAGGGCGCCATCGACATGGCGCAGGCCGAACTGCGTTACGGGCACAACGAACAATTACGCCGCATCGCGCAAGAGATCGTGGTCGAACAACAGCAGGAAATCGTCGCAATGCGAAACGCGATCGGGCAGCCATTGCCGCCCTCCGCGCCCGCTCCGGATCAGCAGCAACCGGCTTCCCCGGCCGCCCGCGACCAATCGGGCTCCCACCACGACATGCCGATGGCCATGCCGAAACTTATGCAAGAGGATCAGTGATGGACCGCACATCGATTCTTGCCGTCGCGTTGTCGGCGGCCGCGCTGGCCGTGGCGCACTACGCCTGGGCCGGGCAGGCCCCCGGATCGCTGTCCGATCCGGACGTTCGGGTGAGCCACCACGATCGCGTCTACGCTGCCGAGCAGTTTTCGAACACAGTGTCGGTGATCGATCCTGCCGACAACAAGCTGGTGGGTCTGATTCGCCTGGGCGACCCCTCGCCGACCAACTTCAGTCCGCTGTACAAAGGGCAGTTGCTCGTGCACGGCATGGGCTACTCACCGGATCATCGTACGCTAGCGGTGGTCTCCATCGGATCGAACTCGGTGTCGTTCATCGACACGCAGACGAACACGGTCAAGCATGTCACTTACGTTGGCCGCTCCCCTCACGAGGCTTTCTTCACGCCTGATGGAAAGGAAGTCTGGGTAACCGTGCGCGGCGAAAACTATGTCGCGGTACTCGACGGGACGACGTACGAGGAGAAAGCGCGCATCACAGTCCCAGCCGGGCCCGGCATGCAGATTTTCTCGCCTGACGGCAAGTATGGCTACGTCTGCTCGTCTTTCAACCCGGAGACCGAGGTGATTTCCGTGGCGGACCACAAGATCGTCGGCGCGGTCTCGCAGGCAAGCCCCTTCTGCCCGGACATCGCCGCGACGCCCGACGGCAAGCAGATCTGGTTCACGCTCAAGGATGTGGGCAAGGTCCAGGTGTTCGATGCGAGACCACCGTTCGCGCTATTGAAGACACTCGACACGGGCCCGATTACCAACCATGTGAACATCGTGCATAACGCCAACGGCATGTTCGCGTACGTGACGGTGGGCGGGCTGAATGTCGTCAAGGTGTTCCGCACGAGTGACTTCTCGCAGGTCGCGACCGTGCCGGTCGGCAACCTGCCACATGGACTGTGGCCATCCGGCGACGGCAGCCGGATCTACGTCGGTCTCGAGAATGCCGATGCGATGACGGCGATCGATACATCGACCAACAAAGTCATCGCAACCGTGCCGATCGGGCAAGCGCCGCAAGCGGTCACCTATGTGCCCAATGCCGTGCCGGAAGGTGACGGCACGCAGAACCTCCAGCCCCTCGGCCTCGCCGGGCAGACCACCCACATTGTGATGGTGCCGGCGGCGCCGGGCCAGTCGACAAGCGCCGCGAATGCACCGACGACTGTCGCGTTGTTCGACCAGGGCCTCGTGCAGGTCCTCCAGGCCGCCGTCACCGGCCTGCAACCGAAACACCCCTATGCGCTGGGCCTGGCCGACAATCCCGACGGCACCGGCAACGTGCAGGTCCTCGCGAACTTCATGACCAACCCGGCGGGCTCCGCGATCGTCAACGCGCTCGGCCAGATTCGTCAACTGGTCACGCCAGGTGTGAGCACCTCCGGTGACAGGCGCCGCTACCTCGTGATCGCGCCGCTGGCGTCGGGCAACCCCGGGGCTCCGGTTCAGGTGCAATCGCCATAAACGGGTCTCATGACAGCCGGAACGTTCGTCTGACTCGATTGGCGGAAGAACTGCCCGGCGCATGCAGTCAAGGGCAACGGAGGTTGCAACCCTGCGGCATGCACGCACACGCTCCCAAAGCCGGCTAAAGCTTGCGAATATGAGGAACGACTCTTTCCGCGAGTAGCTCGATCATCCCCGCAACCTTGTTGAATGGCATTCCGCCGATATCGATTTGTGCGACGAACCTGTCCATCCCGGTCAATTCATGAAGCAGGGAAATCTTGTCGATAATTTCCGCAGGACTTCCGACGAATGGTCCGCTGCTTTGCGTGATTGATCGATTGAAATCCTCGCGCGAGATTCGAGGTCCGGGGGATCTTGCTGGCGTCGAATCGATCCAGTACTGGCTATAGTAGGGATAAAAGTCGTCGCGCGCCGCCTGTGACGACTCGGCGATGTGAAGATGTCCGTTGATGGCGAATCGCAGCGTCTGGGCATGCCCGGCCTGCTGCGCGGCAGCGCGATAGAGCGCCGCGAGCTGCCCCGCGTTTCGATAAGGACCGCCAAGCACGGCGAGCGCCATCGGCAAGCCCAGACGGCCGGCACGCACGACGCTTTCCGGAGAGCCGCCCACTCCGATCCACACCGGAATCGTGGGTTGCAGGGCACGCGGCGCAATCTCCGCGTCATTCAGCGGTGGCCGGAAGCGCCCCTTCCAGGTTACGCGCCCGGACTTGTTCAACAGCTCGAAGAGTGCGAGATTCTCTTCGAACAATGCATCGTAATCCTGAATGTCATAGCCAAACAGAGAGAATGGCTCGCGAAAAACCCCGCGCCCCGCAATGATTTCGGCGCGACCTCCGGAGACCAGATCGAGCGTTGCGAATTCCTCATAGACCCGCACGGGATCTGCCGTGCTGAGAACGGTAACGGCACTGCTCAAACGAATTTTGCTTGTCTTGGCGGCGATTGCAGCCAGAACGACGGTGGGAACCGACACCGCAAAATCGAGCCGGTGATGTTCTCCAACCCCAAAGAGGTCGAGGCCCGCCTGCTCCGCGATTCTCGCCGCCTCAATGATCTCGTTGATCCGTGTACGCGCATCTACGCGTTGTCCGTCTTTTCCAACCGACGACAAATCTGAAAGCGTATAAAGTCCAATCTGCATCTCGTATCCTTGCCAATCCACTGCCCGACAAAAACGCCTGGTTGTACGAAACCAATGTTGTCGCGATCTGGCGTAGCAATCCGCAGTACTAACCCTGCCAACTGCTGCTTAAGCCGCGACGATTGCCGCGCGTGCGCCAGCGAGCGAAGCGCTAGCCGCCTCCGGTCCCATGGCGAGACCTTCGGCGTAGATGAAGTTCACGTCGGTCATGCCGAGGAAGCCGAGGAACGTGCGCAGATACGTCGTTTGGGTGTCGTGCGGCGTCCCGACATACGCGCCGCCACGGGCCGTAACGATGAAAACCTTTTTGCCCGTCACGAAACCTTCCGCACCGTCGGCCGTGTACTGGAACGAGATGCCTGCGCGAGCAATAAAGTCGAAGTAGGTCTTCAACTGTGAAGAGATACCGAAGTTGTACATCGGTGCGCCGATCACAATGATGTCGGCTGCTTGCAGTTCGGCGATCAGCGCCTCACTACGTGCCGAGATAGCCGCTTGTTCCGGGGTTCGCTGGTCTGCGGGCGTGAAGAACGCGCCAAGGATCGAATCGTCGAGGTGCGGTAGCGGCTCAGCTTGCAGATTACGGACGACAATGCGCGCGCCCGGGTTCGATTGCTGCAGCTTCTCCGTCAGCTCGTTGAGGAGCAGCGTTGAAGTGGCGCCTTGCGAACGGGCTGCCGAGTTGATTTGGAGGATCGTGGTCATGACAAGATGGATATCTGATTAAAGAATGGCCCATTTGTCGAGCACCCGACCCTGGGGCACGATGCCCGCTCCGTTCAGATCGAGTGAGTTCGACACGGCTTCTCTGGGACGGCCGATCACGCGAGTTCACAGGCTACCCATGTCCGGCGTGTAGCGGTAGAGCCGGGTCGGGCGACTCTGTGTCGCCGAACTGGCAACGCCACTGGCAGGTTGAATCCGCATCGTCAACTAGACGACCCAGACGCAGGATCTGGGTCATGACCGATACCTTACGAACGGCTTTGACCGCCGAAATGTTCGATCAGCATCTCGATGAGCACGCGCACCTTGCGGGGTGGATGCGCGCCGGGAGGGCGTACAACGTAAATTCCCGATTCCTGAACGGGGAAATTGCGCATGATCGGAATAAGCGAACCAGAGGCTACATGGTCGTCTGTTAGAAAATCGGGAAGCGCCGTAATACCTAGCCCGGCAACAGCGGCAGCGACAAGCGCCTGGCCGTTATTGGCGGTGAATCGCCCACGCGGATTGACCGTAACGACCGTGTTGCCGTCCATGAACCTCCATGTCTCGTCATGCTGGAAAATCGCTTCGTGGTTCGCAATCTCGTCAGGCGTTCGGGGTTCCCCATATGTTCCAATATATGCCGGGCTGGCCACCAGCTTTCCAGAGATGGGACCGATGCGGCGCGCGATCAAATTGGAGTCCGCGAGATGGCCTATGCGGATCGCCGCGTCGAATCCATCGTTCACCACATCGACGAAATGATCGCTGAAGGCGGTATGAAGCTGAAGAAGCGGATGTTGTCTCGCCAGATCGGCGAGTAACGGCGCGAGGTGGGTCGCGCCGAACGACACGGGTGCCGCGATCCTGAGGCGTCCGCGCAGTTCTCCAGCGGGAAGGATCGTTTCTCGCGCAAGATCGAGGTCGCTGCAGATCCGTGCTGCGTATTCACGAAAGGTGGCTCCGGCTTCCGTTAGCGCAGCCCCTCGCGTGGTACGCGACATGAGTTGAGCGCCCAGCTCGCTCTCCAGCCGCGCGAGTCTGCGACTGACGACTGATTTCGACAGGCCCAGTCGCTTGGCCGCCTGCGTAAGACCGCCTGCGTCGGCCACTTCAACGAAAGTTTGCAGGTCCTCAATATCGATCATTCCAATGCTCGTGTTTCTGCTCAAAAGGCCCTGCGTCCCAAATGGTGCCGACGCGGCGCTCCCGCGGTGCGCCATCTCGCCCCGAAAAATCCGAAGCCCCCCAACGCGCAGTGTGAAGCGCGAACCACGACGATGGCGCCAAGTTTATGCCGAAGCCGATACGGGACCCGCGGTCTGTCCGCTCGCGAGCATCAATTGCGTCAGTTCTGCGTGTGCCGTCTCGATCTCAGCCTCGACCTTGGGAATCAGGTAAGCTCGATGCGGTTGCGCTGACAATGGAATTCGACGCTCCCCTGCGCGCAGATGCATGGGACGTGGCCCCCGCGCTCATACCGAATCCGGCCCCCGCTGCAAGGGTTGCCGACTCTATCTCCATGATCCCTGGAATCACGATTGTCGTTCAGTTGTGTGACGGTGACCCGGGCTTTGTGCTCGTGCGCCGTTACAACGCCTTCGGCAAAACAGCGCCCATCGCGAATGGCTCTTTCAGTCGCATGGTTAGATGCTTCGTAGTCCAGATCACCGAGTGATAAGCCACATGACTCGCGCTATCTGGCACTGCGGCGATGCTCAGCGAAAATCCCATCGCCACGCACCACGCGAGTCTAGATCTTGCATGCTGCCGCCGAAGCGCCGAGTGCAATGGTTTTGGGACATTGATGGCCGGTTTTGGGCCATCACGGCGAAATTCTGGGGCCGCCCGCTCCAGGGTTTCCTGCGAATGCTCAGTAGGCGCCGCCGGTATCGACGCTCAGGTAGAGCATGTCATGTTCAAGAATGCTGATGAAACGTTCGTCCTCCTGGATTAGCTCCTCGAGGACGTCACTGTTGGAGAGCACACCGATAACCCGTCCAGAGTCGATGACCGGAAGATGCCGGATCCGCCTGGTATGCATCAATGCCAGACACTGGTCACATGTGTGCTCAGGCGTGACGTAAAACACCTGGGTGGTCATGATCTCGCCAACCTTTGTCTCGGCGGCGCTGCGGCCGGCCAGTTCGACCTTGCGAGCGTAGTCGCGCTGGGACAGGATGCCGACGAGATTGCTGCTTTGCAGCACCAGTACGGTGGTGACATCTTTGTCGGCCATCAGACGCAGCGCCGCAAGCACTGCGTCGTCGGGACCGACCGAGATCACCTCCCGAGCGTTCCCGGACAAAATCTGCCGAGCCGTCTTTCTCTCCTTTTTCATGGTCGCCTCCAGTAAAGGAACGGTTTATGCGCACGCCAGCATCATCGATCCGCTGCGTGCGCAGAACCTGCGTTGTCATCGAGCGAAACATCGGCCACTTTGTTCGACGTGCGCTCTTTGCCTGCCTATCTTTCAATCGTGGTCAAATTCAAGTGTAGTCCGTATCGCGTGCGTCAAACCAGTCCGGCCTCATCGCCGCCTGGAGCGGCACCGGCTAGCGGCGCACGGCTTCTCTTGCTCGATTCCTGCAGATTGCACGTGACCGGCGATCACGGATATACAAGCCACACTGCCGCCTGCAAGAATGCGGGAGTCACGGAGGTGCCACGATCAGATCCGCACGCGTTGCACTGCAACCTGAGCCAAAGCAGGAGGAGGACCATGAGCAGGCTTCCCAGACCCCTAGCAGGCAGCCGATGGGCGCGGCTGTGGCGGATAGTCGTGATGGCGGCGATGTTCTGTTCGCTGTGCCAGAGCGCCTTCGCGCAAGCGGACGACAGGGCGGCAAGCCTGCGCGACAAATATCAGAGCCTGACGCAGCAGCTCGCGCAAAACCAGTTTCAGCGACCGCTGTACCTCGAATCGCAGGAGTTGCCATCGGCGCTCAGTGGCGACATTTACGGTGTCGTGAAGTATCCTTTCGCGCTGGTCAACGACACGCTCAACCACCCGACTCAAGGCCCTGCCAACTGGTGCGACGTGTTGATCCTGCACCTGAACATCAAGTACTGCCATGCCTCGACTAGCGCCAACGGTACGGTTCTCGCCGTGAATATCGGCAAGAAAACCGAGGAATCGCTGTCTTCGTCATACCGTGTGCAATTCAACTATCACCCGGCAGCGAGCACGTCGGACTATTTTCGCGTCGAGCTCTCCGCCGCCACAGGTCCGCTGAGCACGAAAGACTACCGAATCGTGCTTGAAGCGATACCCGTGGGCGATAACCGCACCTTTATCCATCTGACTTACGCCTACGGTTACGGCACGGCGGGGCGCCTTGCAATGAAAGCTTATCTGGCGACGATCGGGAGCGACAAGGTTGGCTTTTCCACCACCCGCGATCCGTCGACGAACGAGACGCAATACATAGGCGGCGTGCGCGGCCTGGTGGAACGCAACACGATGCGCTACTACCTCGCCATCGAAGCCTATCTTGGCGCGCTTTCCAGCCCGCCCAACGGCCGCCTCGACAAACGCCTCACTGACTGGTTCAGCGCGACCGAGCAGTATCCGCGGCAATTGCATGAGGTCAGCCGCGCCGACTACATGCAAATGAAGCATAACGAGTATCAACGTCAGCAGAGCGCGCAGTAGTCCGCGCAGCAGGCGCGGCAACATCAATTCTCTTCCGGCCCCGTCAGCGCCTATACTCAATCCACAGCTCTCCGGAAAGAAATCGATGAACGATCCAGACCGGTCGCTTTGCCGAGGCGCCGGGTCCGGGTCGGAGACATTCACGATGATCCCTTCAGCTAGATATGCGCTCGCACTCGTCGTCAATGCCGCACTGCCCACGCTTGCCTATCGGTTAGCACTCCCACATTACGGCCTGCTCGGCGCGTTGATCGCATCGAGCGTCCCCGTGCTCGTATGGATGGCTATCGATCTGGGGCTATTCCGGCACTTCGACGCCTTGAGCGCGCTCGTGCTCGCGAGCATCGCCATGTCGCTCGTTGTGCTCGCCTCTGAACCCGGACGATGGCTACGTGAGGCGCGTGATCCCCTGGTGAGCGGCGTCATTGGCATGCTCTTCGTTCTTTCGCTTCTTCTGGAGAAGCCAATCGGCTTCTATCTTGCCAGGTCGACGCTCGCCCGCGAGCATCTGGGGAAGGAACGGGAATTCGACTCGAGGTGGCACACTCGCCCTGCCCTTGTGAGGTCCATTCGATTGATGACTGCCGTATGGGGTATTGGGCTCATCGGCGAAAACGCTATCCGGCTCTGGATAACGGAGGGCATGGCCGGCGACAATGCCCAACAACTCTCCACGTTCATCAGATACGCGACGTATGCCGCTCTGACGGCATGGTCGATCGTCTATCGGCACATGTACATCAAACGGCAGGACCGCTATGAGCGTGGGCGCTACCCGCTCGTGTGACGCGTAAAACGTCCCTCCGGACGCGAACGCGCACCAATCCGGAATTCGCTTCGCGTACCCGTTACATTACGCACAGCGAGCACGACATCCAGCCTTCCAGGCGCCTGCGAACGACACACAGTTGAAGCCGGCATGCCATGCGCGCGCCGCGACCTGCAAATGGTGCCCAAAGGGGCAGCGTCAATGACCGGAGTGGACCATGAGCTCGGTGACGGAAAAGATCTGGGAAGAATTCAAAAAGGTGCTTCCGCCTACGATATTCTTCTTCATCATTCTTCACATCATCGCGCTGATCCGGTCGCTGATGGTCAGGGAAACCGGCATCACGCCGCCCACCTCGGCCTCGGTGTTGATCGCGTCCCTCATACTCGGCAAGTCCGTCCTGATTGCCGACATGCTGCCCTTCATCAATCGCTTTCCCAACAAGCCACTCGTCTGGAACGTCTCCTGGAAGACACTGATGTACGCGCTCGTCGAACCTTGGCCCGATTTTGCGGGCTTCTTTTTCCCAATCGCCACCATCATGCGGAGCATGAAATCATCCGGGTCCGGGTCGAAGGCGGCATGCTGCGGATGGCGTACACCCCGTTCGAGCGCTTACTTCTCTTGCGAAAACCACTTCCCATAGATTCTCTCGTAGGTTCCGTCCTCGTACATGGAAAGCAGTGCCTCGTTGATCGACTTGCGCAACGGAATTCCGTTGGCCACGGCGATTCCATATCTCTCGGGTCTGAATATCGGCCCGACGACCACAAGCGCGCCGGTGCCAAACTTTCCAGCCCAATACTTGACATCTTCATCGCCTCTCTTTGCTCGCCTGCGCCGCTTCCGCGGCGGCATCAACGCCTGGCATGGCCAGCAGAAGTGCGAGGACGCCCAGAGCAACGAGTCGTTGAATTAGCACAACGGTAACTTCGGCTCCTGAGAAATACGAGTGGCCATGCGCCGCCAAATCTGCGGCCATGTCTTCGTCGCTGCGCGCCTCCAGTTTTCCGGACCGACATGCCTGCATGAAAGTCTTGCAATCCGTCTCGTTCTGGGCGGCTCTTGCCTCCTTGACTTGCAGGAACAGCGGCTTTCCCTGGCCGTCGATAAACAGCATGACAAGACAAAATGTGCCGACGCTCCCCACTCCGACGACCTTGAAGGCTATATCCTGAAGTTCGTATTGCCGAAGCAAAATGCGCCGGTCGGAGGAAAGCGTGGTCAGATATCCGTTGAACGCCTTGGCAAGCTTCCCCTGCCACGCTGGCGTGTTGG